>DASTVL010000109.1:0-6166 GCA_035759115.1 Solirubrobacterales bacterium
AACGAAGGCGACGACGGGATCTTCGTCAGCAAGACAACAGTGACCGGCACAGACGGCGAAGGCAACCACCACGACGTCTGGATCAGCGACGAAACAACCTCGTAGGCATAACAGCCTCGACAAGCGCCGAAAAAAGGGCCGGGCAAAACGCCCGGCCCTTCGATCGGAGTGCTAGGTCGGCTCAGGGATAGACTTTCCCGCGTCCGACGAATTCGATGCTGTAGTCCTGCACCGACTCGTTGGTCCCTGCCGCGGCAGGGAGGCCGGCCAGTTCGTTCACGAGGCCGTTGATGCTGATCGGGATGAAGCCGAAGAGCACCAGTTTGCAGCCGTTCACACCAGGCACCGCAAATGAGTTGTCGACGAAGGTGCCTTCGTCGAGATGCACGATGCCTTTGGCGTCGGCACTGAGTTTCGGTTGTTTACCGGTGATTGGTTCGTTCGGCGGCGGCGGTTCGGTCGTGCCGGTGGTCAGGTTGAGCACGATCGGGTTGGCGTCGGAGCCCAGGTAGCAGGTGCTACCAAGCAGGCCCGCCGGGTTGGTCAGATGCACTTTGATCGGTAGGGTCACCGAGCTGAACGTGAAGTTGGTCGGGTTCCCCGCCAACTCGGTCGTCGCGTACAGCGTCAGTGCTTCGCTGCCGAAGAGTTCCAGCAGCCAGGTCAGGCCGGTGAGGCCGATGACCCCGCCCGGGACTTTCTGCGCCACAGGCAGGAAGCCGCCTTTCGAGTTGAAATCGAAATTTTCAAAAGCGGCGTTGGTGCCGCCGTTGATCTCGAGCGGTTTTTCGATCGGCAGTTCTTTGTTGCCGGCGTTGAGATGGCCGCCGGTCACCACCGAGCGAAGACACGTGACCGTTTCTTCGTTTTCAGCTTTGTCGGGACAGCCGAAGAACTGCTCATAGCCTTCAGCCGGTTCGGTTTCCGCCATGGCCGCAGGCGCCATGACCGCGAGAGCGGCGATTGCCGCGACGATCACGCCAAGCAGCCTGGCGGTTGCCTTGGACTGGGTCATATAGGTGTTACCTCCCATAAACATAGTAGTTTTTGATCTTAAGAAAAGATCAATTCGATCTATACTCTCTGATCGAAAGCCACGCGTCAACCCCTTCTTGGACAACCGTTGCGAAAAGCGTGTCGTGCAGACTGCGCAGCACGGTGTCGGCCAGGTGGGGTTTGCCTCCAAGCTCAAGCCCCCCTCGCTCGTCTTCGATCACGGCGGAGAGCCAGGCGTCGAGAGAGCCGGTCGCCCAGCCGTCGACATCGATTCGCAGGCGAGTGCTGCAGGCGGCGACCCTACCGACGGTGAGCTCGATCGTGGCGCCTGCAAGACAGCTGTCGTTGCCGCCGGGGATCTCTGCGGCGAGACGAACTGAGCCCGAGAGGTCCGGCGGCCCGTGCAGCAGGGGCGCCGCGAGCAGAAGCGTGGCCTCGATGTCGACGCGCCCGGCCGGGGTGGTCGGCGGTGCGAGGTGGCGGCACTCCCAGCGGGCTGCGCCGAGGAGTGGGGCGACGGCGCGGCGAAGCCATTCGGTGACGGCGTAGGGGGTCCCGCGGGCCTTCGCTGCGTTCGCCTCGACCAGGCCGCAGAGTCGCAGGGCGGCAAGGCGGCGGTCGAGCGCCGGGTAGCTGAACGCGCCGATCACGGCGTCGAGCTCGGTGAGCGAGAGCGGCCCGGCGGCGAGCGCGCGCAGCATCGTGCTCGACCAGCCTTCGGCGAAGGCCTTGACCGTCGCTCGCGCGCCGCCGGAGCCGGACTCGAGCGGGCCCTGCGGGGCGTGTTCGAGCCAGTGCGCGAGTACGTCAGCAACGCACAGTAGCTCCTCTCCGGAGGCCGTCAGTTCATACTCGAGCGCGCCTGGGAAGCGGTCGCGCCGGCGCTTCTCGAGCGCCCCGATCTCGGCCAGGCGCTTCAGCTGCGTGCGCAGGGTGCTCTGTGCGGGGGCGCCGACCTCGCTCTGCAGGTCCGCCTGCGGCAGCGGCCGCTCGGCGAGCGCCCTAAGGATCGCCATGTTGAGCGGCGCGGCAAGGAGAAGCAGGGTCTGCGCCCCGGAGCGCGCCCCTGTTCCGCTTCCGTTGACCGTGGTTCCAGTCAAGCTCTCTCAATTCTATATTAATAGATTTTATTTGAGAACAGACAGTTACCTCGTTTCGCGCGCCTCTCTGGATAGAGATGTATGAGATACTTTTCCGATACACAACGAGGTTCCAGACAGAATCTCGCGGAGCCCTGGCAAGGGTGGGGCTCCAAGCCAGTGACGGCCGGCGGCCGGTGGAAGGGAGGAGTCTGTGTCGGGGCAGGGGGGCGAGTGGAAGTTCGCGGCCGACACGGCCCGGCAGTCGAGGGAAGGATGGCCGTTGCGCGAGCAGCTGCTGTGGCGGGTCGAACAGCTGACACGCGGCCAGTCGATCGACTTGGCCGAGCACGTCGATCATTTTCCCGAGGTGATCTCGGGATTTGGCACGACCGCGATCGAGCCCGTTCTGGTGGCGCGGGACGACGAGGGCAAGCTGATGTCGAAGGCGAGCCTCGAGGACGGCGGCTCGCTGGTCGTGACCGGGTTCCTGCGCGCCATGGCGGGCGAGTTCGTCGGCAGCTTCAAGCGGCGCCTTCAGCTCGAGCCCGGTTGGGCGGTTCACGAGCAACTTGTGATCGTGCCGGAGCACCGCGGCAAGGGCATCGCGCCGGAATTTCTGCTCAGCTCCTTCGATCTCTACGATCGCCTGGGTTTGGAGGAGGTTCACGTGCTGGCCGGGCTCGAGACCGGGCGCTGGTACTGGGCGCACATGGGCTTCGACTTCATGAAGGCCGGCGAGCGTACGATGGTGCTCGCCTGGGCGAACGAGGTCGTCGCGGCGCTGGGGCTCGAGGGGTTGGAGATCGGCGAGCATTCCTCGGCCGGCCAGATCGCCCGGCTGGACTGCGACGAGGAGATCTCACTCGAGGCGCTGGCGCAGGCGATGCCGAATCAGCGGGAGCGACTGGAAGAGAAGGTGGCTCTGACGAACGGCATGGAGATGACGAGGCCGATCACGCTGGGCCGGGCGATCATGCTGAGCGGCCCGGAATGGCGCGGGTTCCTGCAACTCCAGGGCCCTCACCGGCTGGCCTTCAACGAGGCGGCGGCGGAACGTCAGATGCGGGCTGGATTGCCGGCGGCAGCAGAGGGCTACGGGACCCCGGGGGCGGGCGATCTCAAGAGGGAGGAATAGGCATTCGACACGTCGAACGCAATTTCACATACGGTACGAGCGTTATTTGCCGAGAACAGCATTGCTACGGTAGAACACATAGCGAACCCAGTCGGGAGGTACTGAGGAGCTTCATATGGATCGTCTCATTGACATTTCGGCCCTACACGTGGCCATGGACGCCAGACGCAACCGAGAAGGCAAGAGTTGGCGTGAGTTGGCAAAGGAGCTCGACCTGAGCCCTTCGATATTCACGAGGCTGTCGCAGGGGCGGGAGCCGGAGATGGTCAGCTACGCCAGGATGACCAGCTGGCTGGGCGTCTCGATGGACGACTTTCTGGAACACAAGAAGCCCTCGGACGCCGAGGCGGAGGACACCGTCGAGAAGATCGCCTCCTACCTGCGGGCCGACAAGGCGCTCAAGCCCGAGAGCGCGAGAGCGATCGAAACGATCGTGCGGGCCGCTTATGAGGAGATGGCTGAGGAGCGATGATCGATCTGCCGGAGGCGTTCGTCGACGAGTGCGAGGAGATCGCGCTCGAATTGCGCGGTGAGTTGGCCGTCGACGATCGGACCCGGCTTGACCCCCGGCTCGTCGCGGATCACCTGGCGATCGACGTTCAGACGATCGAGCGGTTTCGGCGGTATCTGCCGGAGGAGGTCACTCGGCTCGCAGAGGAAGACGTCGAGTCCTTTGCTGCGGCGACAGTCTTCCGCGGGACCCGCTGCCTGATCCTGGTCAATCCAAGCCAGAGCGATATTGAGCAGGCGACCTCGATCGCCCACGAGCTTGCCCATCTCGAGCTCGAGCACGAGCCCACCTGGCCGCTGTTCGACGAGCGGGGAAGACGGAGGAGTTGGTGCGCCGAGGAGGAGGCAGAGGCGGAATATCTGGCCGGAGCGATGCTGGCGCCGCGGAGCGGGGTCGAGCCTGTCCTCTCCGACTGTTCCCAGGATCCAAGGCGCTGCGCCGCCCACTTCGGCGTTAGCCCGAGCCTGATGCGCCAGCGCGTGGCGGCGTCCCGGAGGCAAACCGCGGCATGGCGACCGTCACTCCGTCCCGTCGACGGAGAAATCGACCACAGCGCGCTCGTGCTCCGCAGATTGTCGAAGCCCGTCGCGCCCGAGGACGGTAGGCCGGCGCTTCCACCCGGGTGACGCCGCCTTTCCCCAGCCGTCCCTTGCGCCGGCGTTTCACCGATCCAGGCGCTTCTTGATTGCATCGATCTCCTCCTGCACCGCGCCGGCGTTGCCGGGCCAGTCAAACAGTCCGACATCGTTCAGGCCCGACGCATCCCACGAGGCGTCGAGGTAGCCCAGAAACGCCTGTGCTCGTTCCAGGCGTCGCTTGATCGCGCGAACAACCTTGATGCTCTCCCTCGCGGAGGCGTCGGCGACGGGCGTGGCGACGACGGCTGCGTCGACGTACTGGAATTCGCGCGGAAGCGCCTGGTACGCGTACACCCCGATCGTGGTCAGCCGTAGCGAGCGGACCTCCCCGAGGCCCGCCTCGGGGGGAAGCGCATCGACGAGCCCACCGGCAAACGCGCGTGAGAGCGCGAAATCGACCTGATCTGGCATGAACCCGATGTCCTGCAGAGCCCTGTAGGCGTTCTCAGCGAGTATGTAGCCCTCACCGTGGCCCTGGCTCGAGTCGCGATGGAGCATGCCCAGCAGGCAGGGGAGCAGGAAGTGCTCGCGGGGATCCATGGTCGAAACATCGAACAGATTCGGAATGCGGGACGTCTCAGGGTCGTAGTGCTCGGCGCTACCAAGAAGCGCGGCCCGGAGAAAGTCGTGCGCAGGCACGAGATAGTCCGAGCCGGCGCTGTTGCGATCGAGCGTCTGCTGGTGGGCGGCGTGCGGGCTGTTGACGAAGGTCGTCATCAGCTCGAGCGCCCGGCGGGCGTTGCCGCCTGAAAGGTTGACCAAGGCAAGCTGTAGCGGCTCGCTTCGCTTGAAGCTCTTCATCAAGATGTCGAGGTAGCGCTGGAGGTCCTCGGAGTCGGCGGTCCAACCCAGCCACTCCGGCAGGCGCCCCTCCTCGCGGTAATGCTTGGCTCCGAATTCAAGCCGCTTGGCGATTACCTTCTCCACGCGCGGCGGCTGGACCGTGAACGCGCGTGGTTGGTAGCCGGAGAGGGTTCCGTCGACCCGCGAAGCGTTGAACGTTTCGGGTCGAAGGGTGACGAACACCGTGCAGGGCCAGGTCTTGGCGATGCTTTCGGCGATCAGGAAAACCTGCTCCTGATCGGACTGCAGCCGCTGATCGACGTTGTCGAGAACCACGATCACCTGCTGCCGCCGCAGTTTGACCAGGTGCTCGAGCGAGCGGCGCAGATGCTCCTCGGAGTTTTCGGTCAGCGCCGCCAGGTGGTCGATTTCACGACGCTTGAACTCCGTCGTGTCGGACTCCGCCAGGGACCCATATATGCCCTTCTTGAATCGCTTGACCTCGGACTGATAGGTCGCGCGAAGGAACTCCTCGGCGTCGATGTCGATCTCATATCGGTTGAGCAGCTGGGCCTTGAACGACGCCGACACATACGTTTTGATGTCGCCCAGAACCGCATCGCGGCCCAGGTCCGTATAGAGGATCACGCCGTGCTCGGCGATCTCCTTGGCGTCGACCCGCAGAAGGCGTCTGAGGAACATGGTCTTGCCGACCCCGACGTCGCCAAGCAGGACCATCGGGTCCTTGCCGGCGCTGGATGCCGCGACCTCCTCTCGCAGAGCTGGATTGAGACCATCCTTCGTGGTCGCTTCATCGAGGCCGATCTGCAGCTCCTGGCCCAGCGCCAGCGAGTAGCGGGTGCGGAGCACGCTTTTGTTCAGCATCGCCAAACCCGAGAAGGCGCCTGGCGGGCAATAGCACTCGAGCAAGAACTTCTCCTCGTCCTCGTCGTCACGTACGTAGTCCGGCAGGAAAAGCACGTTGAGGGTCGCGAGCATGTACTGGCGCTCGTCGGCCCTC
>DASTVL010000110.1:0-4186 GCA_035759115.1 Solirubrobacterales bacterium
CTGTGGGCGGTGATGCTCGGCGATCTCGTCTCGCTGGAGCTCGCAGAGGCCCGCGGCGTCGATCCACTGCCGATCGAGGCGATCGACACGTTCAAGGCCGCCCTCGGCGACCACTGACGTTTCCGTATCCTTGCGGAGCTAACCAAAGACGAAAGGAATCGATGGCAACCGCCACCGCCACCGAAAGCTACAAAGTGGCCGATATCGGCCTCGCCGACTTCGGGCGCAAGGAGATCGGCCTCGCCGAGGTAGAGATGCCCGGGCTGATGCAGACCCGCGAGGAGTTCGCGTCCGAGCAGCCGCTGAAGGGAGCGCGGATCACCGGCTCGCTGCACATGACCGTGCAGACCGCCGTGCTGATCGAGACGCTGACCGCGCTCGGCGCCGAGGTCCGCTGGGCCAGCTGCAACATCTTCTCGACCCAGGACCACGCCGCGGCCGCGATCGCCGCCGCCGGCATCCCGGTCTTCGCCTGGAAAGGCGAGACCCTCGAGGAGTACTGGTGGTGCACCGAGCAGGCCCTGCTCTGGCCCGATGGCGAGGGCCCGAACATGATCCTCGACGACGGCGGCGACGCCACCCTGCTCGTCCACAAGGGCGTCGAGTTCGAGAAGGCGGGCGCCGTGCCCGACCCGGCCTCAGCCGACTCGGAGGAGTTCCGCGTCGTGCTCGAGACCCTGCAGCGCTCGCTCGAGGACGACCCGCAGCGCTGGACCGGGATCGCCGCACAGATCAAGGGGGTCACCGAGGAGACGACCACCGGCGTGCACCGGCTCTACCAGCTGGCCGAGACCGGCGACCTGCTCTTCCCCGCGATCAACGTGAATGACTCGGTCACCAAGTCGAAGTTCGACAACCTCTACGGCTGCCGCCACTCGCTGATCGACGGGATCAACCGCGCCACCGATGTGATGATCGGCGGCAAGGTCGCCGTGATCTGTGGCTACGGCGACGTCGGCAAGGGCTGCGCCGAGTCGCTGCGCGGCCAGGGCGCCCGCGTGATCGTCACCGAGATCGACCCGATCTGCGCCCTCCAGGCGGCGATGGAGGGCTACGAGGTGCGGACGCTCGAGGACGTCGTCGACAGCGCCGACATCTTCATCACCGCCACCGGCAACAAGGACATCATCACCGCCGACCACATGGCGCGGATGAAGCACAACGCGATCGTCGGCAACATCGGCCACTTCGACAACGAGATCGACGTCGCCGGGCTCGAAGCCTCGTCCGCCGAGCGGGTGAACATCAAGCCGCAGGTCGACGAGTGGCGCTTCTCCGACGGCCACTCGATCGTGCTCCTCTCCGAGGGCCGGCTGCTCAACCTCGGCAACGCGACCGGGCACCCGAGCTTCGTGATGTCGAACTCGTTCACCAACCAGGTGATCGCGCAGATCGAGCTCTACGGCCAGCCCGACGGGTTCACGGCCAAGGAGGTCACGGTGCTGCCCAAGCACCTCGACGAGAAGGTCGCGCGCCTGCACCTCGAGGCGCTCAGCGTCACCCTGACGAAGCTCTCCGAGGAGCAGTCCGCCTACCTGGGCATCCCGGTCGAGGGCCCTTACAAGCCCGATCACTACCGCTACTGATCGCCGGGACACCTGAGTCGATGAAGGCGATGGTCCTCGCAGCCGGGCTCGGCACCCGGCTGCGACCGATCACCTACGCGATGCCGAAGCCGATGGCGCCGGTGCTCAACCGGCCGGTGATGGAGCACACGGTGCGGTTGCTGGTCAGGCACGGCTTCGGCGAGGCGATCGCCAACCTGCACTGGTTCCCGGAGACGATCGAAAACCACTTCGGCGACGGCTCGGAATTCGGGCTCGAGCTCACCTACAGCTTCGAGCAGCAGCTGCTGGGCACCGCCGGCGGAGTGCGCAACGCCGCCGGCTTCCTCGGCGACTCGTTCCTCGTCGTCGCCGGCGACGCGCTCACCGACATCGACTTCGGCGCGATGCGCGAGTTCCACGAGTCCCACGACGGGCTGGTCACGATGGCGACCAAGCGGGTCGCGGACACCGACCAGTTCGGCGTCGTGATCGCCGGCGAGGACGGCCGCATCCAGGGCTTCCAGGAGAAGCCCGACCCGGCCGAGGCGCTCTCCGACCTCGCCAACACCTGTATCTACATGTTCCGGGCCGAGGTCTTCGACTACTTCCCGGCGCCCGGCACCAGCAACGACGCCGGGCCCGACGACCCACCCGAGTTCGCCGACTGGGCCAAGGACGTCTTCCCGGCCCTGCTCGACGCCGACGTGCCCTTCTACTCGCACGAGATCGACGCCTACTGGAACGACATCGGCAACCTCGGCGAGCTCCGCGACGGCAACCTCGACGCTCTGCACGGGGCAGTGGCGGTCGAGCCCGGGGCGCCCGAGGTGAGCGAGGGCGTGCGCGCGGCGAGCCCCCTCGGCGATGCCGAGACCGCCGCGCCGGTCCTGGTCGGAGAGGGCGTGGAGATCGGCGCGGGCGTGCGGATCGAGGGCCCGGCGATCGTCAGCGACGGCTGCCGGATCGGCGACGGGGCGATCGTCCGCGACGCGATCCTGCTCGAAGGGACCGAGCTGCCCGCCGAAGCGATCCTGATCGGCGGCATCGCGGCGCACGGCACGAAACCGTGACGATGTTTGACATCTAGCGCGCCACACGCGCGCCGCCGGCGCCGACGATCGGCGCGTGAAGCAGCTGCTCCACGCCGTCGCCGCCGGCCTCGTGCCGCCGCTCTGTGCCGCCTGCGGCCGCAACTGCCGCCCCGATGCCTCGCTCTGCACACGCTGCTCGCGCCGTCTTGCCGGCGCCGATCCGGTCGCCGGCGGTGGGGCGCCCGGGCTCGACCGCGCCTGGTCCTCGGCCCCGCACGAGGGCGTCGCCCGCGATCTCGTCGCCGCGCTCAAGTTCCGCCGCCTGTTGCCGGTCGCCGAGCTGATCGCCGACAGGATCCAGTGGCTGGCGCCGGCGACGATCCTCAGCGGCACGATCGTCCCCGTGCCGACGGCGCCGCTGCGCTCGCTCGCCCGCGGCTTCGACCCGGCGGCCGAGATCGCGGCGGCGCTGGCGCGGCGGACCGAGCTGCCGCTCTCGGCCTGCCTGGCGCGCCGCGGCGGCGGCCGCCAGGTCGGCAGGCGCCGCGCCGAGCGCATCGGCCACCCGCCGCTGATCCGGGCGAAGGGCGAGGTTCCGCGCAGCGTCCTGCTGATCGACGACGTGCTGACGACCGGCGCGACGCTGTCGGCCTGCGCGGCGGCGCTGCGCCAGGCGGGCAGCGTCCGGGTCGTCGCGATCACCTTCAGTCGCAGGCTCTGACCGGCGCAAATATCCGTAGAAGTTCCCCTTGCCTCGATCCGGGTACCGGCGTAGCATCGAGGGACCCCAAGACTGAGGAGGCCAGAGATGCGGATCGAGGTGCGCGGGCGCAACGTCGAGGTTGACGAGGAGCTTCGGGAGCACGTCCTGAAGAGATTCCGCAGGGTCGGCAAACAGGTCTCCGAGCTGGCCACTCTCGACGTGACGATCTGGGAGGAGCGCAATCCGGCGATCGCCGACAGCCAGGTCGCCGAGGCGACGCTGCGGCTCAAGGGCGTGACCCTGCACGCCAAGGAGTGCTCGCCCGAGATGATGCACACGGTGCACGAACTGGCCGAGGACATCCGCCGCCAGGTCAAGAAGCATCGGGAGAAGCGGCGCAAGCGCAGCCGCACGCGCAAGCTGGTCAACCAGATGAGGGGCAGGCCCGCCACGCAGTAGGAGTCTCCAGCGTCGGCCAGCTACCCTTGACTCGTGGCTAACGCACGGGACATGGTCACCCGCGCTCTGCGCGTGGGGGAGGGGCGGAAGTTCAAGGCCTATGAGAAGCGGGCGCAGAAGATCAGCGCGATCGAGCCTGAGATGGAACTGCTCTCCGACGAGGAGATCCGGGCCGAGGCCGATGCGCTGCGCGAGCGCGCCAAGGGAGGCGAGTCGCTCGACGATCTGCTGCCGGAAGCCTTCGCGCTGACCCGCGAGGCGGCGAAGCGGGCGATCGGCCAGCGCCATTTCGACGTGCAGCTGGTCGGCGGCATGGCGCTGCACGACGGCGCGATCGCCGAGATGAAGACCGGCGAGGGCAAGACCCTGACCGCGACGCTCGCCGTCTTCCTCAACTCGCTCGGCGGCAAGAGCGTCCACGTCGTCACCGTCAACGACTACCTCGC
>DASTVL010000111.1:0-10955 GCA_035759115.1 Solirubrobacterales bacterium
CCTCGCCCACCGCAACCGGGCCATGCGCCACCGCGCCCGCGCCCTGGCGCGGCGCGGGCATCGCGCCCCCAACCCCCGCCAGTCCCGCGCCCTGCGCCGCCGCGCCCACCGCCTGGCGGCCACCTCCAAGCGCCGCGCCAAGGCGGCGCAGCGCCTCGCGCAGCGGACGAAGCGCTGCAGGAGGGCCCACCGATGATCGCTGGCATCACGCGACCTGTACGGCGGGCGGAATTTGTGTACTCCACCGAAACACAACGACTAAGGAGCAGGCAATGAATGACGCAAAGCACACGAGAAGGGTCCCGTCGGCTGGTATCGCCGGAGCCTTCGCCGTGCCCGCCCGCCTGCTCCGCCTCCCGGGGAGAGGTACGCCCTCAGGTCGGCTCGCAACTGCCCTGCTCGGCTCGCTCGCCCTGGCGCTCGCCCTGACGGCGCCCGCTAGCGCAAGCTTCGGTCTCTCCGATGTCGAAGTCAGCTTCACCGACGAAGAAGGCAGCCCGGTCACCCAGGCCGGCGCCCACCCCTTCGAGATGACCACCTCCTTCGAAGTCAACTCCAAGGAAGTAGAAGAAGGGGGGGAAAGCATCCAGGTGGTAGACGGCCAGCTCCGCGACCTCGACGTGGACCTGCCGGCGGGCTTCGCCGGCAACCCCACCGCGGTGCCGACCTGCGACACCGTCACCTTCCTGGACGTAAACGAGAGCTGCCCGGACTCCACGGTGCTCGGCACGCTCACCGCGAGCCTCGCCGGGGGGCTCGGGATCATCGTCGAAACCACCGTCCCCGTCTACAACCTCGCCCCCGCTCCCGGGGTCGCCCAAAAACAGGGCTTCATCATCCAGGAAGTGCCGGTGACCCTCAACGCCACCGTCAACCCCAGGCCCCCCCACAACGTCCACGCCTCGCTGTCGAACACTTCCCAGGTGCTGGAAGTCTTCAGCTCCGAGCTGACCCTCTGGGGCAACCCAGCCGCCAAAGCCCACGACCCGCTGCGCGGATCCTGCTTGGACGAAGACGGCACTTCGACCGGTGACAACTGCGAGGCCGGGATCGAGGTCAAACCATTCATCACCCTGCCGCGCAGCTGCCAGGGACCGCTTCGCACCGAGTTCACCGCCACCTCCTGGTGGAGCGGGGACCCGCTGCACCCCGGCCCGTCGGTGAGCTTTGCGACCGGCGCCCCGAGCCCGGCGATGGGCGGTTGCGCAAGCCTCGGCTTCGCGCCCTCGATCTCCGCCGAGCCGAGCACCCGCGCCGCGCAGAGCCCGACCGGCCTCGAGTTCTCGCTCGAGGTCCCCAACCCGGGCCTCTCCGACCCCGGCGCCGAAGCCGCCAACTCCGACATCGAGAAGACCGTCGTCACCCTGCCCGAGGGGATGACGATCAATCCCTCCCAGGCAGAAGGCCTCGAGGCCTGCAGCGAAGCCCAGCTGGCCCGCGAGAGCGCCGACTCGGCCCCCGGCGAGGGCTGCCCGGAGGCGTCCAAGATCGGCTCGATCGAAGTCGAAACGCCGCTGCTGGAGCGCCGCCTGCTGACCGGCGACCTGTTCGTCGCAAAGCCCTACGAGAACCCGTTCGGCTCGCTGATCGCCGTCTACGTGACGGTCCGCGAGCCCGAGCTGGGGATCTTCGTCTCCCAGCCGCTCGAGGTCAGCCCGGACTCCAAGGGCCGGCTCACGACCACCGCCGAAGACATGCCCCAGCTGCCCTTCTCCGATTTCCGCCTGCGCTTCCGCGAAGGCGCCCGGGCACCGTTGATCAGCCCGCCCGGCTGCGGCACGTTCGACACCAAAGCGGTGCTCTACCCGTGGTCGGGCACTCCTCCGGTCGAATCCACCTCGAGCTTCCAGATCGTCTCGGGGCCGAACAACAGCCCCTGCCCGAGCGGAGCCGCTCCCTTCCACCCGGGCTTCGAAGCGGGCACGCTGAACAACGCCGCCGGGCGCTACTCGCCCTTCGACATGCGGATCACCCGCGGCGACGGCGAACAGGATCTCACCAAGTTCTCCGCGATCCTGCCCCCCGGCGTGGTCGGCAAGATCGCCGGCGTCGCGAAATGCCCCGACGCGGCGATCGCCCTGGCCGCCTCCCGCAAGGGCCCGCACGGTGGACAGGAAGAGCTCGACCACCCGAGCTGCCCGGCGGCGAGCCAGATCGGTGCGACCACGGCAGGCGCCGGAGTCGGCTCCCAGCTCACCTACGTCCCCGGCAAGCTCTACCTCGCCGGCCCCTACAACGGGGACCCCTTGAGCGTCGTCTCGATCACTCCGGCGGTCGCCGGCCCCTTTGACGCGGGCACCGTCGTGGTGCGGATCGCCCTGACGCTCAACCCGGTGACCGGCGTGGTCGAAGCCGACGGCGCCGCCTCGGACGCGATCCCCCACATCCTCAAGGGCATCCCCCTCAACCTGCGCGATCTGCGAGTCCACGTCGATCGGCCCGAATTCACCCTCAACGCCACCTCCTGCAAAGAAGAGCAGGCCCGCGCCACCCTGTTCGGCGGCGGCACCGTGCTCGCCCCGACCGCCGACACGCCCGTGAGCCTCTCCTCCCGCTACCAGGCGGCCGGCTGCGCCTCACTCGGCTTCGAGCCCAGGCTCGGGATCAAGCTCAAGGGCGGCACCAAGCGCGGCGCCCACCCGGCGCTGAAGGCGGTGGTCACTCCGCGCAAGGGCGACGCCAACTTCTCCCGCGCCGTCGTCACCCTGCCGCGCTCGGCCTTCCTCGACCAGGCCCATATCCGCACGATCTGCACCAGGGTGCAGTTCGCCGCCGGAGCGGGTAACGGATCGCAGTGTCCCAAGGGAGCCGTCTACGGCCACGCCAGGGCCTGGAGCCCGCTGCTCGACCAACCGCTGAGCGGCCCGGTCTTCCTGCGCTCCTCCAACCACAACCTGCCCGACATGGTCGTCGCCCTGCACGGCCTCGTCGACATCGAGCTCTCGGCCCGCATCGATTCGGTCAAGGGCGGCATCCGCTCGACCTTCACCGGCATTCCCGACGCACCGGTCTCCCGCTTCATCCTCAACATGCAGGGCGGCAAGAAGGGCCTCATAGTCAACAGCAGGCACCTCTGCCGCAAGCCGGCCCGCAACCGCGCCAAGGCGAACCTGCTGGGCCAGAACGGCCGCTTCTCGCGCAGCAAGCCCCGCGTGATTGCGACCGCCTGCCAGAAGCGCCGCAAGGCAAAGCGCTCCAGCCACGCGCGGGTATCGGGCGTGGCACGGGCCAGCAAGGCCGGCTAGCTGCAGGCAGGCCCATCCCGTCAGTTGAAGCGGAGGACCGAGAGCCAAGTGCGCCCGGTCCTCCGCGCACGTCTTGAGGCGCGGCGGGAGGAGATCGAGGCCGCCGCTCTCGCCAGGGTCGGCTCGATCGGCGAGCCCGACGAGCACAAAGATTCCACCTATACGGCGGGACTGCGCACGGCGGTGCTCGCCGCTTTGGACTACGCGCTCGATGCGATCGGGCAGAGCGGCGGGCAAACCCCCCCGGTGCCGGCTGCCCTGCTCGCCCAGGCGCGCCTCGCGGCCCGCAGGGGGATCGGCCTCGACACCGTCTTGCGCCGCTACTTCGCCGGCTACTCGTTGCTGGGCTACTTCCTGATCGATGAGGCGAGCAAGGATGGCTTGAGCGGGCCGGCCCTGCAGCGCCTCGCCGGAAACCAGGCGGGGAACTTCGATCGCCTGCTCGTCGCGGTGAGCGAGGAGCACGAGCGCGAGACAGAGCGTCGCCTCGAGACCGCCGAGCAACGCCGGGCCGAGCTGGTGCGTCGATTGCTGGACGGCGAGTTGCGCGAGGACGGGCGGCTCGGCTACGAGCTCGACGGCCACCACGTCGGCATCGTCACCTGCGGCCACGGCGCCGGGCCGGTGCTGCGGGAAATCGCCTACGGGCTGGACCGTCGTCTTCTCCTGGTCCATCCTGAGGCGAACACCGCGTGGGCCTGGCTCGGCGGCCGCCGAGCGGCCGATCGCGGCGAGGTCGAGCAGCTGAGGTCGGCCCCCTGGCCCGACGGCGTCGCGGTCGCGCTCGGCGAGCCCGGCGAAGGCCCCAGCGGTTGGCGCCTCACCCACCGCCAGGCCGTCGCCGCCCTGCCGGTCGCCCTCCGGGGCCGGATGTCGTTCGTGCGCCACGCGGAGGTCGCGTTGCTCACCGCCTGCCTGCGCGACGATCTGCTTGCCACCTCGCTGCGCGAGAGCTACCTGCAACCGCTTGAAGACGAAGGCGACCGGGGCGCGGTTGCACAGGAGACCCTGCGCGCCTACTTCGCCGCGGGCTGCAACGTGTCCTCGGCCGCGGCCGCCCTGGGAGTGAACAGGAGCACGGTGTCGAGCCGCCTGCGTTCGGTGGAGCAGCGGCTAGGCGGGCCGCTCGACTCCAACCGGGCCGAGCTCGAAGTCGCGCTGGACCTGGCGGAGCTGGCAGCCGCACCGCCTGCACCACACCCTGCCGGAAAATAGTCACCGAAATCCAGCACTTTGATGGAGCGCGGATGCGGCCCAGCAGGCGAGCCTTACTTCAATCAGCCGGCTCAGCCGGGAACCGTCCACGCCGGCGCCGGACGGTGCCGGCAGGGGAGGAAAGATGAGACACATCAAGCTACTTGGCGTGGCGACGGTCGCCGCGCTCGCCATGTTCGTTCTTCCGAGCGTCGCCGCCGCGAGCGGAGGGGTCGAAGCCGATTCGTACCCGGTCTCCTTTCGCTGGGAAGAAGAAGGACCGAGCCACTTCAGCATCCCCGGCTTCACGCCCGTGATCTGCGAAGAAGCCGGCTCTGTGGGTGAAGCGACGGGGCCGGTGGACGACCTGGGGTCGATCATCGGAATGTCCTGCAAAAAAGAAGGCGCCCCCTCGGGAAAACAACTGGAAATGAACGGATGCGAGTTCGAATTCCACCCAGGGTCCAGTAAATCCTTCGACGTCGGGCCCCCGGGCTGCGGGCCGATAACCAACCTACCGCTGTCGTGTACCAAATCCATCCCGGCGCAGACCGGCGTCCCAGCCACCTATGAAGCGACCACCTCTGAAGAACACGAAGCGATCCTGGTCAGCGTGAGCGAAATCCTGATCGAAGTGACTGCGTTCTGCGGTGGCGGCACTGCCACGATCGAATTCGGAGGCAGCTGGCTGGTCACGGGGCTCGATCTAGATCAGGAACTCGTTGACATCCGCCGCGGCGACAAGCTCGACGGCTTCTTCATCGCCGGCGAAGAATCGGAAGTGGAAGCAGAACAGCCCCACTTCGCCGCAGAAACCTACCCGAACCCGCTCAGCGGCTCGCTGAACGCCGGCGAAGACGTGACGTTCGAATTCGAAGGAATAAAAATCACTTGCACCGCGGCCAACTTCAGCACCAATCTGACCGCGGCCACGACCGCTCTGCCACTCACGACCTCGCTCTCCGAATGCGCGCAAGCGGGCGGATCGGCAGCCTCTATCACCATGAACAGCTGCCGGATCTCATACAACCTGTCGAACAGCGACTTTGTCCCGCCGCTCGCCTATAAAGGCACGATCGGCGTCGATTGCAGCAAAGAAGGCGACTACATCAAACTGTCGTCGAACGGGTGCACCGATCTCAGGATCGGCGCACAGAGCCCAAGCAGCTCGTCGGTGATCTTCCGTAATACCGGCAGCGGCACGGCGCGGTACCTGGAACTGGATACGGCGACCGCGTCGCAGATCTCCTATACGTACGAAAGCGGGTTCTGCGTGCTGCTCGGCAAAGAACACAACGACGGAACGCTCACTGTGGGCGAAGTCACCCTCTCGGGAATCTAAGAGTTCCTTAAAGGGCCAGGAGAGGGTTGGCAGCCGGCGCGGATGCGCCGGCTGCCACCTGGCTCCCGCGGCGCGGCCTTTCGCGTACCGCTTGATGGTTGAGCGACCCTGTCGCGCGGCCGATCCGCCCGGATAGCTCAGTTGGTAGAGCACTTCCATGGTTTGCATGGCGGCAAAGCGTTCAGGACGTCTAGTCCGCTGCGCCGCGAGAAGTTCCGGCCTCACTTCGATCTCGTCGGAGGGGCGACGCGCCACGGAGCTCGCGGACGCTTTCGTCACAAAGCTGAGTCAGAAGATTTCGTTTGCGCGCGCCACTCGCGCGACTTGTTGTCTTAGCATCTGTCAGCATGTACAAGATGAGAGACGAGTGGACCGACGAGCGGATGGACGACTTCCGGGGTGAGGTCTATCGCCGCTTCGACGGGGTCGACAAACGCTTCGACAAGGTGGAAGGGGAGATCCGCGATCTGCGGTCGGAGATGAAATCGGGCTTCGACGGCCTCAACGCCAGATTCGACAGCTTCAACGGCAGGTTTGACGGCTTGCAGCAGACGCTGCTGCGGATCGCCGGCGCCACGATCGTCACGCTGATTGCCGCGGCCGCCGGCATCGTCGCCACGCAGCTTTGACGGCGACGGTGTCGCGGTCATTGAAAACGACTCCCAACTTTTGGGTCTTCCAGCTAATCTGGGTGTGTGGACACGGTCGCCGGAGACGCGGCGCGACGGTTGCCGCCAGGGTCGCACGGAATCCCGGCGGACGTGGTCGCCCGCAACCAGCGCGAACGGCTGATCGCGGCGATCGCCGAGGAGTGCGGGGAGCGGGGGTTCGCGGAGACCTCGGTGGCGCGGATCGCGAAGCGGGCCGGCGTCTCCTCGGTCACCTTCTACAAGCAGTTCGAGGGCAAGCGCGAGTGCATGCTGGCGGCGCATCGGGAGCTCTCGGCGCGGCTGCTGGAGGAGCTGGACCGGGCGCGCAGCGGCGAGGGTGACGCCGGTGCCGCAGCGGTGGCGTCCCTGCGCACGCTGCTGGCGATCTTCGCCGCCGACCCGCCCTCGGCGCGACTGCTGACGGTCGAGGTCCTCGCCGCCGGGCCGGAGGGGGTCGATGCTCATGCCGCCTTGGTCGAGTCCCTCTCCGAGCGGCTCGGAGCCGACTGGCTCCGCGCGGCCGGCCTGCTCGCCTTGGTCGGCAAGCGCATCGTCGCCGGTGAAGCGGAGTTCCTGCCAGAGCTGGCGAGCGAGCTGGCCGCCACGCTTTCGTCATAGAGCTGAGTCAGAAGATTTCATCTGTGCGCGCCACTCGCGCGACTTGTTGTCTTAGCGTCTGTCAGCATGTACAAGATGAGAGACGAGTGGACCGACGAGCGGATGGACGACTTCCGGGACGAGGTCTATCGCCGTTTCGACAAACTTGAAGAGCGCTTTGAAGGCTTCGAGAATCGATTTGCCGCACTGCAACGGACCCTGCTGGTCAGCAACGGGACGATCGTCGCCGGACTGATCGGCGTCATCGCTACGCAGGTCTGACTCGCCGGCCGGGAAAGCAACCTTTCGTAGGTTGATTCCGTCGGGCGCGTATACGAACATACGTTCGTATGACGGCTCTCGTCTCCGATCTCCCGGTCGCCGCCCTGAGCGGCCGGCTGGGGCTGCCGGAGCGCGAGGCCGCCAACCTGGTCGAGACGCTGCGGCGGTTGGGGATCGGCACGCTGGGGGAGCTCGGGAGGCTCTCGCCCGGCGATGTCGCCGACCGCTTCGGTCCGGCCGGGACGCTGGCGCTGCGGATCGCGCGCGGTGAGGAGGAGCTGCTCGCCCTCACCGTCCACGGCGCCTGGGAGGAGCTGGTCGAGGAGATCGACCTGCCCGAGGGCACGGCCGGCAGCCAGTTGGAGCGCGCGCTCGAGCTGCTGGTCGATCGACTGCTCGCCGCACCGCAGCGCAAGGGGCGATCGTTGCTGGGGCTTCGCCTCGGTGCGCTGCTCGGTGACGGCGGCAGCTGGAGCGTCGCGCAGGGACTCGGCCGGCCGACCGCGTCGAGCCGGGCCCTGCGCGCCGTGCTCCTACCCCGCCTGGAGCAGCTGCCGGCGCCCGCTGTGACGCTCTCGCTGCGCGCGGTCGGGCTCGGCGACCGCGCCGCCGAGCAGATCGAGCTCTCGCTGCGTGGCGACGAGTCCCGCCGCCACCGCCTCGCCGCCGCCCTGCGCGAGGTCCGCGCCGCCCAGGGCGCCGACGCGCTGCTCAAGATCCTCCCGGTCGACTCCGCCTCGCGCGTCCCCGAGCGTCGCGCGCTGCTGACGCCGTTCCCCGTGCCGTCGCGGTGAGCGCCGGGCGGGAAGCGTCGTGACGCCGGAGATCCGTCAGCTCTACGCGCCGCGGCGGGTCGCGGTCGAGGTCGACGAGGAAGGGATACCGACCGCGGTCGAGGAAGCCGAGGTCGTCGCGGTGCGCGAGGAGTGGCTGGTCGAGGACCGCTGGTGGACGCTGCGCCGGCTCTGGCGCCACTACTTCGAGCTGGTCCTGATCGACGGGCGCGACACGGTCGTCTTCCGCGACAGCCGCGGGCGCTGGCACCGGCAGCGCGCCTGAGTCGATGCCGTGCCCGCCGCCCCTTACATAGAGCTGCACGCGCACTCGGCCTTCTCCTTCCTCGACGGGGCCTCGACGCCGACCGAGCTCGCCGGCGCCGCGGCCGAGCGCGGCTACCCGGCCTTCGCCCTCACCGACCACGACGGGATCTGGGGCTCGATGGAGTTCGCCCACGCCTGCAAGGACTTCGGCCTCCGCCCGATCACCGGGGCGGAGTTGACCGTGGCTGTCGGCCCGCGGGTCCAGTCGCGGGGCTGGGGCTCCTCCCCCGCGCCGGCTACGGGCGAGGACCCCATCCCCGCGCCACCCGCGGGTGAGCACCTCCATCTGACGCTTTTGGTCGAAAGCGCAGCCGGCTATCGCAACCTCTGTCGATTGCTGACCGAAGCTCATGCACATACCCGTGACAGCGCGAATCGGGCGGCCGGGCAGCCAGCGGTGGAGCTTGAACAGCTCGAAGAGCACGCCGCCGGGCTGGTTTGCCTGTCGGGTTGTGCGGGAAGCGGGGCGGTGGCCGGGGCCTGGGGACGAGGGGACCTGCGCGAGGCGGCGGCGATGGCCGGTCGCCTGCTTGAAATCTTCGGCTCCAGTTGCTTCCGCATCGAGCTGCAGCGTCCCTACTGGCGCCGCGACCGGGCGCGCAACCGCTGGCTCGCCGGCCTCGCCGAGCGGCTCGGCGTGCCCTGCGTCGCCACCGGCAACGTGCACTCGCACTCGCGCCGGCGCACCCCCCTGCAGGACGCCTTTGTCGCCACCCGGCTCGGCACGACGCTGGAGGCGAGCGAGCCGCAGCGGCGCGGCAACTCCTCCTCGGCGCTGGCCTCGCCGGAGGGGATGGCGAAGCGCTTCGCCGAGCACCCCGCGGCGGTCGCCGAGACCCTGCGCCTCGCCGAGCGCCTGCGCTTCGACCTGACCGAGGAGCTCGGCTACCGCTACCCGGGCTCCGAAGACCCGGCCGCCGACAGCAAGCTGAAGGGGGTCTGCGAAGCGCGCCTCGGCGAGCGCTACGCCGGCTCGCCCCACCGGGCCGAGACCGAGGCGCGGCTCGAGGCCGAGCTGGCGACGATCGGCAAGCTCGGCCTCGCCGGCTTCTTCCTGCTGCACCGCGACCTGCTCGAGCTTGCCCGCGAGGTGGCGCTCGAGGTGCGCGGCCCCGAATCGGCGCGATCTGTCTTGCCGCCGGGAAGAGGGAGGGGCTCCAGCGTCAGCTCGATCGTCTGCTACCTGACCGGGCTCTCGCACGTCGACCCGGTCAAGGCGGGGCTCTTCGCCGGCCGCTTCCTCAACGACGAAGCCGAGGCGATGCCCGACATCGACCTCGACTTCCCGCGCGACATCCGCGAGGCGCTGATCCCGCGCGTGCACGCCCGCTATGGCGCCGGGCGCTCGGCCCTGGTCGCCGCCTTCCCCACCTACCGCCCGCGCGGCGCCGTGCGCGACCTCGGCAAGGCGCTGGCGCTGCCCCCGGCCGAGATCGAGCGGGTCGCGAAGACGGTCGGCTTCCACGAGCGCAGCGGCGAAATCGAGCGCGACGTCGTCGCCGCGATCGGCGCCGAGCGCGCCCGCTCGCGCGGCTGGCAGGTGCTGATCGCGCTGACCGCCGAGGCGATGGGCCTGCCCCGCCACGCCTCCCAGCACCCGGGCGGGATGGTGATCTCGACCCAGCCGCTGATCGACGTCTGCCCGGTCGTGCCGGCGGCGATGGCGGGGCGGCAGATCGTCCAGTGGGACAAGGACTCCTGCGCCGACGCGGGCCTGCTCAAGATCGACCTGCTCGGGCTGGGGATGCTCTCCGCGGTCGAGCGCTGCGTCGAGGAGGTCGGCCGGGCGCGCGGCGAGCGGCTCGACCTATCGCGGATCCCGCTCGACGACGCCGAGACCTACGAATCGATTCGCGCCGCGGAGACGACCGGCGTCTTCCAGATCGAGAGCCGGGCGCAGATGCAGATGCTGCCACGCACCCGGCCGCGAAACCTCGACGACCTGACCGTGCAGGTGGCGCTGGTCCGGCCCGGCCCGATCCAGGGCGGCGCCGTCCACCCCTATATAGAGAGGCGCAAGCGCTTGCGCGAGGACCCGGGCTTCGAGGTCCCCTACGAGCATCCATTGCTGGAGCCGGTGCTGCGCGAGACGCTGGGCACGATCGTCTACCAGGAGCAGGTGATCGAGGTGGCGATGGCGCTGGCCGGCTTCTCCTCGGCCGAGGCGGAGGGCCTGCGGCGGGCGATGAGTCGCAAGCGCTCCGAGGCGGCGATCGAGGAGCACCACGACCGCTTCCTCGTCGGCGCGGTGGGCAACCGGGTCCCGCTGGAGACCGCGGAGCGGGTCTGGCGGCAGATCCAGGGCTTCTCCGGGTTCGGCTTCCCCAAGGCGCACTCGGCCGCCTTCGGCCTGCTCGCCTACCAGTCGGCCTGGCTGCGGATCCACTACGCGCCGGAGTTCCTCTGTGCGCTGCTCAACGAGCAGCCGATGGGCTTCTACCCGCCGCACGTGCTCACCAACGACGCGCTGCGGCACGGCGTGCCGATCCGGCGCCCGGACATCAACGAGAGCGCGGCGCGCTGCACGGTCGAGGACATCTCGCCG
>DASTVL010000112.1:0-5522 GCA_035759115.1 Solirubrobacterales bacterium
CAGCACTCGCCCTGCTCGTCGAGCGCCAGCGCCGTGCAGAACCACTCCTCGTAGCGGGCGACGGTCTCGGAGTGCTTCATCAGCTGCTCGTAGAGCACGTGCATGATCGCCTGGCCGGTGATGTCGGCGACGTAGTAGGTGCGGGCGGCGGAGGCGCCGCCGAAGGCGCGGGTGCCGAGCCTGCCCTCCTCGTTGCGGTGGAAGGTGACGCCGAGGTGCTCGAGGTGGAGGATCTCCTCCGGCGCCTCTTCGCACATGATCGAGATCGCGTCCTGGTCGCCCAGGTAATCGGAGCCCTTGACCGTGTCGTAGGCGTGCGACTCCCAGGAGTCGCCGGGGTTGAGCGCGGCGTTGATCCCACCCTGCGCGGCGTTGGAGTGCGAGCGCACGGGGTGGACCTTGCTCAGGATCCCGACCGAGACCCCCTGCTCGGCGGCGGCGAGAGCGGCGCGTTGCCCTGCCAGGCCGGCACCGATTACGAGCACGTCATGCGTAGGCACGAGCGCGGACTCTATAGAGGCGAAATCCGAGCCCGCAGTCGGGATTTATGCGCCTACAGCCAGCGCTCGTCGAGGCGGCGGATCGTGGCCTCGGAGAGGCGGATGCCGTCGGCGACGGTGCCGAAGTCGACGTTCTCGGCGAGGTCGTGCCACCAGTGGTAGTTGGCGGGCTGCTTGAGCTCGGTGCAGCTCGCCAGCACCGCGGTCTCGTAGCCGGCGGCGAGCGGCTCGAGCCCGTCGGTGCCGTTGCGCAGGCGCAGGTTGGGGAAGAGCTCGATGCCGAGCTCCTCCGCCAGCCCGTCGATGAGCGCCAGCGCCCGCGGTGGGTACTCGCGCATCTTGAGGAAGCCCTCGCCGCGCAGCGCCAGCAGGTGCGGCGAGCCGAGCGTCTCCAGACAGAGGAAGAAGGCGCTCTCGCGCGGGAGCGAGTCGAAGTGGCGCTCGCCGAAGGCCTTGATCCCCTCGCTGAAGGACTCCTCGGAGCCGACCGAGAGCAGGACGACGCGGGTGCTCTGCGTGGGCTCGGCGAGCAGCCGCTCGGCCAGCGCCAGCAGGGCGACGACGGCGGTGCCGTTGTCGTTGGCGCCGGGGACGACCTCGCGGGCGCCGATCTCGGCCATCGCCGCGGCCGAGCCGAGCCCGAGGAAGACCCCGAGCTTCGCCGGCGCGCGCCTACCGGTCAGGGCGCCGAGCGCCGCCAGCACCGGGCCGCCGACCACGGGCGCCATCAGCGGCGGGCTGGTGTCGCTGCGGTCGATCAGGCCCAACCGGTCGGCGATGTGGGGGAGCTGCGGGTGGAAGACGATGCCCGAGTGGGCCGCGTCGTGGTGGGCGATCAGGACGATCGTCCGCTCGGCGTCCTCCGGGCCGAGCTCGCAGACGACGTTGTAGGTGGTGCGGCGGGGGAGGAGGCGGCGGATCCACCGCTTCCCGGGCGGGAAGTCGGAGGCCATCCCGGCCGCCGCCGCTCCGGCGAGGGCGCCTCCCAGCAGCCGCCGCCCGCGTAGGCCGAGCCATCCGCCGAGCGCGCCCAGCGCGGCGCCGATCCCGAGCGGCCACCAGTAGGTCCCGTGCGCCGGCTCGGCCTCGATCCGCGCCTCGGCGCCGAGCTCGGCGAAGCGGCCGACCAGCCACTCGGCGGCGCGGCGCTCCCCCTCCGAAGCAGAAGGACGCTCGATCGCCTCAAGCTCCTCCAGCCAGGCGCGTAGGCGGTCTTCCATCCGGCCGACCCTACAATTGGTCGATGCTCGGCGGCCGCTCGATCACCCTCTTCCACGTGCGCGGGATCCGCATCGCCGTCGACTGGTCCTGGTTCTTCGTCCTCTTCCTCGTGATTTTCTGGCTCTCGCAGTTCTACGGCGACGTGCTCGGCGAGACCGGCTCCGGGTCGACGCCGTTCCTGCTCGCGGTCCTCAGCGCCTTCGGCTTCTTCGGCTCGATCGTCCTGCACGAGCTCGGCCACGCGCTGGTCGCGCTGCGCAACGGGATCGGGATCAGCAGCATCCAGCTCTGGATCTTCGGCGGGATGGCGCGCATGGACCGCGAGTCCGACGGCCCGATGACCGAGTTCAAGGTCGCCGTCGCCGGCCCGCTGGTCACCCTCGCGATCGTCATCGTGCTCACCGCGATCGGCTTCGCCGCGGCCGGCGGCGAGGGCTTCCGCGAGGCGATCCTGATCGAGAGCGACTCCGGCGTCTCCGGCGTGCTGGCGATGGTCGGCTGGCTGGCGAGCATCAACCTGCTCGTGCTCGTCTTCAACCTGCTGCCCGCCTTCCCGATGGACGGCGGCCGGATCGTCCGCGCGATCGCCTGGTGGCGGACCGGCAACCGCAGCTCGGCGACCCGCTTCGCCGCCGGTCTCGGCCGCGTCTTCGCCTACATCTTCATCGGCGGCGGCCTGCTGCTGATCTTCGACGGCCTCGTCTTCAGCGGCGTCTGGCTGGCGCTGATCGGCTTCGTGATCAACGGCTCGGCCCGGGCCGCGTCGACCCAGACCAAGATCACCAGCAGCATCAGCAACCTGGTCGTCGCCGACGTGATGGACCGCGAACCCGTTGCGATCCCGGGCAAGCTCAGCGTCGAGCAGGCGCTCGACGAGTACTTCCTGCGCTACCGCTGGTCCTGGTTCCCGGTCGTCGACACCGGCCGGCGCTTCCTCGGCCTCGTGATCCGCGACAAGGCCGACGGGGTGCCGGAGACCTCGCGCACGACATCGCTGATCTCCGAGCTGATCGAGAGCGACAGCGACGACGGCACCTTCCAGGTCCGTGACGACGCCCCGCTCGACACGCTGCTCGCCAACAACACGATGCGCCGCTTCGGCGCGGTGATGGCGGTCGACGACGAGGGCCGCCTCAGCGGCGTGATCACCGCCGAGCAGGTCGGCCGGGCGCTGCGCGACGGCGTCGCCTGAGCAGCACCGAGCGCGCAGCGGAGACCCGGCCGCCGGCTCAGCCCTTGCGCCGCCCGCCTGGGAAGGCGAGCCGGACGATCGTCCGCTGGACGCTGCCCAGCTGGCGGCCGAGGCGGCCGCTGTTGTAGGGGAGGCCGTGGCGCTCGCAGACCGCGCGGACCTGCGGCGCGACCTCGCCGTAGCGGCTGCTCGGCATGTCGGGGAAGAGGTGGTGCTCGACCTGGTAGCCGAGGTTGCCCGCGGCGACGTGAAAGAGCGCGCCACCCTCGATGTTGGCCGAGCCGAGCAGCTGGCGCACGTACCAGCCGCCCGCCGTCTCGCCCTCGACCTCTTCCTCGCTGAAGCTGTAGGTGCCGTCGGGGAAGTGGCCGCAGAAGATGATCGCGTAGGCCCATACGTTGCGGATCGCGTTGGCGGTGGCGTCGGCGCCCAGCGTCCCGCGGAAGCCGTCGACGCCGTCGCGCAGCGCTCGCCGCAGCACCCTGTCGAGCCCCCCGCGGCGATGGCGGCGACGGCGCAGGCGGCCGCCCCGGCGCCCGCCGCGCAGTTCCAGCGCGGCGCCGACCCCGGCCATTGCAAGCCCGCCCAGCAGCGGCCAGGCGACGTAGTCCTTGCGCGCCTGGCTGGTCACCTTGCCGCCGATCGCCCGCAGCTCCTCGCGCACCTTCTCGGCGGGCTTCTCGCCGCTTCGGATCGCCTCGAAGTTGAGGTCGTGCACGGCGACGCCCCACTCGAAGAAGGCGGCGAGCAGGAGGTTGTAGAAGGGCTGCATGAGGTAGACCGGGTGCCACTTCTGCTCGGGATCGACCCGCATGATCTCGTAGCCCAGGTCGCGGTCCTTGCCGCGGATGTTGGTGAAGGTGTGGTGCTCGTAGTTGTGCGAGTGCTTCCAGGCGTCGGCCGGGGAGACGTTGTCCCAGTCCCAGGTGGTCGAGTGGATGCGCGGGTCGTTCATCCAGTCCCACTGCCCGTGCATCACGTTGTGGCCGATCTCCATGTTCTCGAGCACCTTGGCGGCGGAGAGCACGGCCGTGCCGGCGATCCAGGCGGGTCGGTGACGGGCGCCGAGCAGCACCACCCTGCCCAGCACGGCGAGGCTGCGGTGCGCCGCGATCACCTTCTCGATGTAGCGGCGGTCGCGCTCGCCGAGGTCCGACATCACCTGGTCGCGGATCGCGTCGAATTCGCCGGCGATCTGCTCCAGCTGCTCCTCGGAGAGGCGGGCCAGCGGGCTGACGGCCGCCTGCTCGGTTGGCTCTGTGGTGACGGTGGTCGTGCTCATCTTGTCTCCTTCGCTCAGAGGTCGATTTCGATTTCGCCCTCGGGGGCGTTGACGCAGGTCCGCACGGTCTCGTTCTCGCCGCCGTGGATCTCGCCGCTGCGCAGGTCGCGGACCCGTCCCGAGCGCAGCCGGCCGACGCAGGTGTGGCAGATCCCCATCCGGCAGCCGTATGGCAACTCGAGGCCGGCCTCCTCGCCAGCCTGCAGGATCGGCGTCCCGGCAGGGCACGCGACCGTCGCGTCGCCGGCGCGGAAGCGCACCGAGCCGCCGCTGCCGCCGACCTCGGCGCCGTTGACGACCGGCTGGAAGCGCTCCATCGCGAGCAGCGCCGGATCGCCGGCGGCGTCCCAGTGCCCGCGCAGCGCGTCGAGCATCTCGCCCGGCCCACAGGCGAAGGCGGCGCGCTCGCGCCAGTCCGGGCAGATCCGGTCGAGCTCGGCCGGGGCGAGGCGGCCTTCCTTGCCGGTGATCCGGATCTGCAGGCGCAGGCCTGGATTGCGCGAGGCGATCTCGCGCAGCTCGCGGCCGAAGATGACCTCGCCCTCGTGCCGGGCCGAGTGCACGTGGACGACGTCGGCGACCGCGCCGGCGCGCTCGAGGCTGCGCAGCATCGCGACGATCGGCGTGATCCCGGAGCCGGCGGTGAGGAAGAGGATCCGCTCCGGCGCCGGGTCGGGCAGGACGAAGGTGCCTTCGACGCCGCCGAGCCGGACCAGGTCGCCGGGGCGGGCGTGGCGCACCAGGTAGGGCGAGACGACGCCATCCTCGACCAGCTTCGGCGTGATCTCGATGCAGCCGTCCTCGCGCTCGGGGTCGGTGGTCAGCGAGTAGGCGCGCCAGTGGTGGACGCCGTCGACGACGACACCGATCCGCAGGTACTGGCCGGCCCGGTGGCCGGGCCAGCGGTGGCCGGGGCGGATCAGCACCCGCGCCGCGTTCTCCGTCTCGGGCTCGATCCGCTCGATCCGGCCGCGCAGTTCGCGGGTCGAGAGCAGCGGGTCGATCAGCTCCAGGTAGTCGTCGGGCAGCAGGGGGACGAAGAGCGAGCGCACCGCGCGCAGGGCGCGGCGGCGGTAGGGGTGGACAAGGGGAGGGGCGCCGGTCTCTGCCATCGTTACCTCACTAAACGTTACCTCATTTGAGGTTACATAGATTTAGATACGATTCGCTCGATGGCGAGCTCCGAATCGAGCACCCGCGGCCGGCCCGCGCCTGAGGAGGGCGAGGCGAGCCTCACCGTCGAGCAGCTCGCGCTCGAGGCCGGGATGTCGGTGCGCAACATCCGCAACCACCAGTCGCGCGGCCTGCTGCCGCCGCCCGAGGTGCG
>DASTVL010000113.1:0-15658 GCA_035759115.1 Solirubrobacterales bacterium
GTCAAGGACGAGCGCGAGCTGGCCGCCATCGCGGCCGCCTCCGAGCTGGCCGACGAGGTCTGGCGCTGGAGCCTCGAACAGGGGCTGGGAGGGCGGCCGGAGCGCGAGGTCGCCCGCGCCGCCGAAGCGCGGATCCGCGAGCTCGGCGGCGACCCCTCCTTCCCGGCGATCGTCGCTGCCGGGCCGAACGGGGCGCTGCCGCACGCCGAGCCCGGGGAGCGCCCGATCGGCAGCGGCGAGCTGGTCGTCTTCGACATGGGGGCGAAGCTAGACGGCTACTGCTCCGACGGCACCCGCACCTACGCCGTCGGCGAGCCCGGCGAGCGCGCCCGCGAGGTCTACGAGACGGTGCGCTCGGCACAGGCCACGGCGCTCGGCGCGATCGCCCCCGGGATCGGCGGCGAAGCGCTCGACGCCGTCGCCCGCGAGGCGATCGCGGCGGCCGGCCACGGCGATCGCTTCGGCCACGGCCTCGGCCACGGGGTCGGGCTCGAGGTGCACGAGGCGCCGCGGCTCTCGCCGCGCTCCGAGGACGTGCTCGAGGTGGGCGAAGTGGTCACGGTCGAGCCCGGCGTCTACCTGCCGGGCGAGCTGGGCGTGCGGATCGAGGACCTCGTCGTGCTCAGCGAGGACGGCTGTCGCAATCTCAGCGGCTTGTCCAAAGAGCTGCAACTCGTGGACTGAGTTGTACACAGAGGCAGGGCTTCGGGCGGGAGACCGGATGCAGTCTCAAGTCTGAGCCCCGCCGGGTCGATCTGCTGCTTGTGAAGCTGCGCCCACAGGCACCCGCCCCGAGCTCGGACTCCGAGTCGCTGCACGCGATCCGCGACGACGCGCGGCGCGAGCGCCTGCTCGACATGGAGGTGCGACTGCGCCCCTACCGCTTCGCCAGCTTCGCGGTACTCGCCCTGGCGCTGACCACGGTCGGGTCGGAGGTCGGCTGGTGGTGGATCGTGCCGCTGCTGGTCGGCATCGGCGGCTTCGCGGTCGCCGACAGCTTCATGCGCAGCAGCGAGCACCCGGCGCTCTGGGTGGCGACCGCCTGGGCGATCCTGCCGCTGTTGCTGGTAGACGCGGTCGTCGTCACCGGCGGCGCCGGCAGCCCGGTGCTGATGTGGTTCGCGCTGCCGGCGGTGACGCTGGGCATGCGCTTCTCGACCCGCGGCGTCGCCCTCGGCACCGCCTACATCCTGGTGCTGATGCTGGTCGCGACCGTCGGGCTCGATCCGGCGATCGCATCCGAACACCGCCAGGAGCTGACCGCCGCCTTCGCGCTGGTGCTCGCGACCGTGATCCTCTCCGGCGCCCTGGTCGAGTCCGACCGCGCCCACCGCCGTCGCTCGACCCTCGATCCGCTCACCGGCCTGTTCAACCGCACCGCGCTCGAGCAGCGGTTGGGCGAGCTCGACGGCCAGCCGACCAGCGCCGAGGAGGGGCTCTCGCACGCCCTGCTGCTCTGCGACCTCGACCACTTCAAGCGCGTCAACGACCAACTCGGTCACGCCGCCGGCGACGCCGTGCTCCAGGACGTCGCCTACACGATGCGCAGTTCGCTGCGCGCCGGCGACTCGATCTACCGCGTCGGCGGCGAGGAGATCCTGTTCGTCCTCCCCTGCGCCGGCAAGCAGGACGCGGTCGAGATCGCCGAGCGCCTGCGCCGGGCCGTGCGCGAGCGCCGGCCGGTCGGCGTCAGCGTCACGATCAGCGTCGGTGTCGCAGTCTCCCGGCCGGGGCCGCTCGACACCGACGAGCTCGTCGGAGTCGCCGACGAGGCGCTCTACTCGGCCAAGGCGGGCGGCCGCGACCGGGTCGCGGTCGGCGCCAACTGAGCCTCAGCGGCTGAGGTCGATGCCGCCGTCGATGCGGGCGGCGAAGGCGGCGATCAGCTCGACCGTGGCCTCGACGTCGCCGAGGTCGACCAGCTCGACCGGCGAGTGCATGTAGCGCAGCGGGATCGAGACCAGCCCGGTCGGGATCCCCGAGCGGGAGATCTGGATCGCGTCTGCGTCGGTGCTGGTGGCGCGGCCGCTGGCGCTGACCGTGTGCTCGATCCCGGCCTCCTCGGCGGTCTCGACCAGCAGCTCGAAGACCTTGGGCGAGAGGGTCGAGCCGCGCCCGATCGCCGGGCCGGAGCCGAGCGGGTGGCTGCCGATCTGCTTCTCGTCGACCCCCGGAGCGTCGGTGGCGTGGGTGACGTCGACCGCGACCGCGAGGTCTGGGCGCACCTCGAAGGCCGCCGTGCGGGCGCCGAAGAGGCCGATCTCCTCCTGCACCGCGGCGACCGCGGCGAAGCTGCCCTGGAGCGAGTCGCGCTCGTGGCAGCGGCGCAGCGCCTCGAGCGCGACGTAGGCGCCGAGGCGGTTGTCCATCGCGCGCGAGGCCAGCCGCTCGCCGGCGAGTCGCACCGGCTCGGCCGCGATCGTGACCGGGTCGCCGACCCGCAGCAACTCGGCCGCCTCGTCGCGGTCGGCGGCGCCGACGTCGATGTGCAGGCCTTTCAGCTCGACGACCTTTTTGCGCTGGTCGGGCTCGAGCAGATGGATCGGCTTGCGCCCGACGACGCCGGGCACGAGGCCGTCGCGCCCTCGCACCTCGACCCGCTGGCCGACCAGGATCTGCGGGTCCCAGCCGCCGATCGGGGCGAACCAGAGGAAGCCGTTCTCGTCGATGTGGGTGACGACGAGGCCGATCTCGTCGATGTGGCCGACGACGGCGAGCAGCGGCGACGAATCGCCGAGGCGGGCGATCGAGGAGCCGAGGCCGTCGGTGGAGGGCTCGGCGAAGGACGCCTCTTCGCGCCAGATCGTCGCTGCGGGGCCCTCGTGGCCCGACGGGGCGCCGACGCTGAGCAGCTTCTGCAGTAGGGAGGGGATCTCGGCCATCGCGAGCCAGGCAGTATGTCGAGACGAACAGACGTGCGCAACAGCGCGATTCGATTAGTTTTCCGATCCATGAGCACGACGACGACGACGAGAGCCCTGGTCACCGGCGCCTCCAGCGGCATCGGCGAGGCGACCGCGCGGCGGCTCGCCCGGGAGCCCGGGATCGAGCTGGTCCTCGTCGCCCGCCGCGAGCAGCGCCTGCGGGCGCTGGCCGAATCGCTGCCCTGCGAGGCGAGCTGGCTCGCCGCCGACCTGACCGAGGCCGACGCGCCCGAGCGGGTGCGCGCCCACCTGGCCGAGCGCCACGGCGGCCGGCTCACCCTGCTGGTCAACAACGCCGGCGCCGCCTGGCGCGGCTCCTTCGGCGAGGGGGGCTACGCCAACCTGCAGCGCCACATGGAGCTCAACTTCGACGCCGTCGCGCGGCTGACCGAGGCGCTGCTGCCGTCGCTGCGCGGCTCCTCGCCGAGCGCGATCGTCAACGTCGCCAGCACCGCCGGGCGGGTCGCGCGGGCGCGCACCGGCGCCTACTCGGCCTCCAAGTTCGCCCTGATCGGGTGGACCGACGCGCTCTACGCCGAGGAGCGCCCGCACGGCGTCCACGTCGGCCTGGTCCTGCCCGGCTACATCGCCACCGAGGGCTTTCCGGCGACCGAGCTGCGCGCCAGCGCGCTCACCCGCTGGACCGTGTCCAAGCCGGAGAAGGTCGCCGAGGCGATTGTCCAGTGCGGCCTGCGCGGCAAGGCCGAGCGCTACGTGCCGCGGCCCTACGCGCTGGCCGCGGTCGCCCGCATCCTCGCCCCGCGCCTGGTTCGCCGCGTGCTCTCCGGCGGCGCCGCGGCCGGCCTCACGACCAGCACCGCCGCCGAATCCTCGGATTGAGGAGCGTGTTGGCCCCGGTCGGGCTCAGCCGATGCGGCTGAAGCGGCACTCGCGCAGCCTGAAGACGATGCTGATGTTGTTGGCCGAGATCCCCGCCCGTTCGGCCAGGATCGACATGTGTGCGGCCTTGATGTCCTCGCCGGCCTTGTAGAGCTTGCCGACCTTGAACAGGCGCAGCTTGACCAGGCGCATGAACTTGACCCAGCGCTGCACCGTGCGCTCGTAGCCAACCGGCGGCGGCACCGGGCCGAGCCGCTTGATCAGCTTGCCGAAGGAGCCGGAAACGCGGACGAACTGTCTGCCGACGGGGACCCACATCTTGCGCTTGATCCGCTGTCGCGCCCCGGACATGATCCGTTCGTTGGCGATCCGGTTCGCCTTGCAGACCGGCTCGATCCGCTCCTTGTAGGTCTCTTTCGTCTGCTCGGCGCCATGCGCCGGCAGCGCGACGGCAAGCGTCGCGACGATCGCAGCGAGTATCCCCGGCAGTCCCTTCATCTCCCTGACCTCCCACAGGTTAGAGATTGCGAGCGGCCGGCCGACCGGCGCCGAGAGCCGATCTCTAGGATTCGCCGCCGTGATCTCCACCAACCAGTTCAAGAACGGCAGCCACATCGAGATCGACGGGTCGATCTTCAAGATCCTCGAGTTCCAGCACGTCAAGCCGGGCAAGGGCGGGGCCTTCGTGCGCACGAAGCTGCGCAAGATCGACGACGGCTCGGTCCAGGACAAGACGTTCAGGGCGGGGGAGAAGTTCAGGCCGGTGCACACCGAGTCGCGCAAGATGCAGTACCTCTACGACTCCGGCGACGCCGCCGTCTTCATGGATTCCAACGACTACGAGCAGATCGAGATCCCCTCCGACGCGATCGGCGAGGCGATGCAGTGGGTGCTGCCCAACGACGAGGTCGACGTGCTCTTCGTCGACGAACGGGCGAGCGACGTGCAGGTCGCCGGGGCGGTCGAGATGAAGGTCACCCAGACCGACCCCGGCCTCAAGGGCGACACGGCATCGGGCGGCGGCAACAAGCCGGCGACGCTGGAGTCCGGCGTGGTCGTGCAGGTGCCGCTCTTCATCGAGGAGGGCGAGACGATCCGCGTCGACACCGGCAGCGGCAAGTACGTCTCGCGCGCATAGGGCGCATACCGCCCCCTCGACCGCCGGAAGCGCGAGAATAGGCCGATGCGCAGATCCGACCAGCGCCGCGACGCCGTCTTCGCCTGCTACCAGCGCGATGTCACCGGCCACCCGCTGGAGGAGCTGATCGCCGAGTCGCGGCCGTTCACGCGTGAGCTGGCCGCCGCGGTCGAGGCCCACCGTGACGAGCTCGACGCCGAGATCGGCGCCCACGCGCGCGGCTGGGAGCTGAAGCGGATCGCGCCGCTGGAGCTGAACGTGATGCGGGTGGCGCTGTATGAGATCGAGCACAGCGACGACGTGCCGGCCGAGGTCGCGATCGACGAGGCGGTCGAGATCGCCAAGGAGTACTGCGGCGCCGACGCGCCCGGCTTTGTCAACGGGATCCTCGGCGCGATCGTGCGCGAGCACGAGGGCGGTGCGGTGACGTGAGCGAATCGGGCCGGTTGCGCGAGATCTCGACCCGCCTGCAGGCGATCGCGGCGGAGCTCGAGGGCGAGGAGGCCGGCGACGAGCGGGCCGCCGAGCTCGCCCGCGAGGCCGCCGAGCTCTCCAGCGAGGCGGTCGAGGAGGCGAACCGGCGGATCCGCGAGTCGCGGGAGTGAGCTACCCCGAGGACCTGCGGTCCCTGGTCGACGCCGAGCTCGAAGGGCTGCGCTTCGCGGCCGCGCAGCCCGCCACCGCCGGACTGGAGGAGGCGATGCGCTACTCGCTGCTGGCCGGCGGCAAGCGGGTGCGGCCGGTGCTCGCATTGGCGACCGCGCGCGCGCTCGGCGCCGATCCGCAACGCTACCTGCGGGTCGCGGCGGCGATCGAGCTGATCCACACCTACTCGTTGATCCACGACGACCTGCCGGCGATGGACGACGACGATCTGCGGCGCGGTCAGCCGACCGCGCACGTCAAGTACGGCGAGGACGTGGCGATCCTCGCCGGCGACGGCCTCTTCGCCGAGGCGATCCGGCTCTTCTGCGAACAGGAGGGCGAGCCCGCGCGAGTGCTCGCGGCGCTCGCCGAGCTGACCGCGGCCACCGGGGTCGACGGGATGGTCGGCGGCCAGTACGTCGACGTCGCCGGCGGGGCCGCAGACGCCGAGGCGCTGCGCGCCCTGCACGGGCTCAAGACCGGCCGGCTGATCGCCGCCGGGGTCGGCGTCGTGCTGATCCTCGAGGGACGGGCCGAACCTGAGACAATCCCCTATCGCAGATTCGCCGCCGAGCTCGGCGTGCTCTTCCAGATCGTCGACGACATCCTCGACGTGACCGGAAGCGATGAGCAGCTCGGCAAGCCGCATGGAAGCGACGAGCGACATGGAAAACTCACCTACGTCAGCCTCTTCGGCCTCGATCGCGCCCGCGAGCTCGCGGGCGAGTCGCACGCCAAGGCGACGGCGGCGCTGGCCGAGGCGGAGGGCGAGACCGGCGACCTGAAGGGGATCGCCGACTACATCTTCACCCGCAACGAATGACCGAGAAGCCAAAGAGACTGCTCGAGGGGATCGACTCCCCGGCCGACCTGCACGAGCTCGACGACGAGCAGCTGCAGCAGGTCGCGGGGGAGATGCGCACCTACATCATCGACACGATCGGCGAGATCGGCGGCCACTTCGGCGCCAACCTCGGCACCTGCGAGCTCGCCGTCGCCCTGCACAGCCTGCTCGACTCGCCGCGCGACAAGGTGCTCTGGGACGTCGGCCACCAGGCCTACCCGCACAAGATCCTCACCGGCCGCCGCGAGGCGTTGCCGACGATCCGCCAGTACGAGGGCCTGGCCCCGTTCTGCTCGATCCCCGAGTCCGAGCACGACATCATGGGCGCCGGCCACGCCTCGACCTCGATCGGCTACGCGGTCGGGCTGAAGGAGGCGATGCGCAAGGGGATCGGCGTGGACGGCAGGGTCGCGGCCGTGATCGGCGACGGCGCGCTGACCGGCGGCGTCGCTTACGAGGCGCTGCACGCGGCCGGTGGCCTGCAGACGCCGATCGTGATCGTGCTCAACGACAACGGGATGTCGATCTCACCCAACGTCGGCGCGCTCTCGCGCTACTTCAACCGGGTGCGGCTAAATCCGCGTCTCTTCCACGCCCGCGAGGGGGTCGAGCACCAGCTGACCAGGTTGCCGCTGGGGCTGGGCAGGCGGATCGAGCGGCTGGGGCCGGAGATCAAGTCGGCGATCAAGGCCTACTGGGCGCCGGGCCTCTTCTTCGAGGAGCTCGACCTCGCCTACATGGGGGTGGTCGACGGCCACGACGTGCACGCCGTGCGCGAGGCGCTGAAGGAGGCCTTCGCCGCCGATCGCCCGGTCGTCGTCCACGTGCACACGGTCAAGGGCAAGGGCTTCGCCCCGGCCGAGGAGGGCGGTCTCGAGGGGATGGAGAAGTGGCACGCGGCGAAGCCGAAATCGATCGTCAACGGCGAGCCGACAGCGGCGAAGCCGGTGCCGGTGAAGGAGTCCGACGCGCCCGAGTCGATCGCGCCGGAGCGGCTCGAGAAGCCGCCGCCGCCGAGCGCGCCGCCGCAGTACACGCAGGTCTTCGCCGACGCGATCGTCGCCGAGGCCGAGCGCGACGAGCGCGTGATCGGGATTACCGCGGCGATGGCGGGGGGGACCGGGCTGCAGAAGCTCGCCGACGAGGTCCCCGAGCAGTACTACGACGTCGGCATCGCCGAGCAGAACGCTGTCCTGCTCGCCTCCGGCCTGGCCCTGCAGGGGGCGAAGCCGGTCTGCGGCATCTACTCCACCTTCCTCCAGCGCGCCTACGATCAGATCATCCACGACGTCTGCCTGCAGGAGCTCGACGTCACCTTCGCGATGGACCGCGCCGGCCTGGTCGGCGACGACGGCCCGACCCACCACGGCGCCTTCGACGTCTCCTACTTCCGCCCGCTGCCGAACGTCGTCGTGATGGCGCCGCGCGACGAGGCGATGCTGGTCCACATGCTGCGCACGGCGATCGCCCACGACGGTCCGGCGGCGCTGCGCTATCCGCGCGGCGCGGCGGAGGGGGCCGAGCTGCCGGCCGAGCCGGCCGAGATCCCGATCGGCAGTGGCGAGCTGCTCGCGAGCGGCGAGCGCGTCGCGCTGCTCGGCTACGGCTACGGCGTCTCGGTGGCGCTCGGCGCGGCGGAGATCCTCGCCGGGCACGACCTGAGGGCGACCGTCGCCGACGCCCGCTTCGCCAAGCCGCTCGACGCCGAGCTGCTCGAGCGGCTCGCCCTCGGTCACGACCTGGTCGTGACGATCGAGGAGAACGTGCTGCCCGGCGGCTTCGGCTCCGGCGTGCTCGAGCACCTCGAGGACGCCTTCGCCGACCGGCCCGGGGAGCGCGCCCGGGTGCTGCGCATCGGCCTGCCCGACCGCTACGTCACCCACGGCAAGCCGGCGCTGCTGCGCGAGGAGGTCGGCCTCACCGGCGAGTCGGTGGCCGAGCGGGTATTGGCGGCGCTGCGTTCCGGCGAGCCTGCCGTTCACTGAATCTCAACCTGCGCTTGCACCAAAGCGCTCTATCGGTTAGCCTGCCCGGCGGCCTCCTTGGGAGCCATCGGATTCGCCCCCGCTTCGCGGACGTTTCTGGGGTTACTACAGGGAGAGGAGGCGCGTATCTCTGGATATGCAGGGTCCGTTGGGCAGGCGGACCTATGCCCGCAAACCGGTTAGGCTGTCGCCATGGCAGTCAAGCTGCACCGTTGCTCGCTCACCTGGTTCAAGGCAGGGATGCATCCCTGCTGGCGGGTGCAGAAGGCGCTCGACCAGCAGGGCATCGAGTACGAGGTCGTGACCGGCCCGGTGCGGCCGGGCAAGCGCGACGAGCTCGAGCAACTCTCCGGCCAGCGCAAATACCCGGCGATCGAGTTCGAGGACGGCCGCATCTACCGCGAGGAGTCGGCCGAGATGGCCGCGAAGATCGAGGCCGGCAAGCTGTTCGAGGACGCAGGCGGCGCTACGGCGCCTCAGTAGCTGCACCGCGGTTGCCCAGCCGCAACCCCAGCCCGACGAGCAGGTAGGCGATCGCGATCGCCAGCAGGAGGAACTTGACGCTGGCGAAGATCGTCGCCAGCAGGGGGAGGGCGGCGCCGGCATCGTCGAGCGTGAGCAGCAGGCAGATGTTCTCCAAGGCGTCGAAGCCGGCGGCGAGCGCGCCGAAGGAGACGATCGCCGCTCCGACAGTAGCCATGCGGCGCCAAGCACGGCGCCTGGCGAGGTCGCGGGTCGCGGCCAGCGCGAGCGTCAAGAAGGCGCCGTATGCGAGCAGGAAGCCGAAGTCGATCCAGAGCGACTCGCGCGCCGCGTCCCTGCCCTCCTCGCCCCATTCGGCGAGGATCTCATCGGCCCGATCCTGCCCTCCGGTCAGCTCGAACGGGACCATGCCGGGCCCACCCGTGTCCGTCATCCGGTTCTCGGCCGGCGACATCGCGAGCAGCAGCACGACGCTCGCGACGGCGGTAAGGATCAGTCCCTGCCTGCGACTCACGCCGGCAGTATCGCGCCTCCGGCGTCTCGGCAGACCGCTGGAGCGCCGGCGCTCTAGATCGCCTTCAGATGGTCGGCGCTGGAGCCGAGGGAGTCGGCCAGGTCGCGCCAGGGCGCCACGTCCCAGAAACCGCGAGCCGCGCCGGAGGTGGATGGGAGGACCCAGACGGTTGCGCCGCCGATCGTCTCTTCCTGGACGCCGTAGTCGACGGGCCGTTCGAGGGCGCCGCGTGCGGCGTTCTTGCCGTTGAAGGCGAGGTTCGTCGGTTCCACCTCGGCGATTCGGGCTTGCAGTCCGGCGACGTCGAAGTCGACCGTCCCGACTTCGAGGTCAGAGCCATGGAGCACCTTGCAGATGTCAGTCAGCCCGATTCCGAACTCGGGCAGTTGTGCGAACTCGGCCGCGGCAAGCTCGGTTGGCGTCAGTCCGATCTCCTCGAGGACCGCCCAGAACCGGTTCCCGCGCCCCGCGTAGTAGGCCTTGGCGCGCGCGGATGCCGTCCCCGCCGCGGTGCCGCAGAAGACCACTCGCAGGCCGGGTCGGAGGACATCGGGCAGTACGGAGGCCATCGATCAGTCGCGGGTAGGCGGCTGCTCGCGCCGCCAGTTGGGGCGGACGTAGGCCTCTTCGAAGCCGGCGCGGAGAATGTTGCGATAGCTGGCATCCGGCTTGCCCGGCACGCGTTCGCCGGTCTCGACGAAGAGCAGGCGAGAGTCGGCGTCGGCAGCGTCGAGGATGCGGCGGCGCAGAAGCTCCGTCTGGCAGCCTCGCCCGCGGGCGCCCTCGAGCGTGGCGGCGGCGCCGAACTCGGCGACGCCGTCGTCGATCCGCATCGCCGCCGCTCCCTGCGCCGCTCCCTCGACCTCCGCGACGTAACAACGCCAGCCCGGCCGCCCCGGCAGCTCCGAGAAGAGGGCGGCGCCCCACTCGGGCAACTCGAACCCAGCCGCGACGATCGCGCCGAAGTCCTCGCCCTCGCCTGCGCCGAGCTCGACCACATCCACTCCGGGGCGCTCGGGCATCTCCGGCGGGGCGGCATCGCGGACGAACTTCATCCAGCCGTAGCCCTTGCCGAAGCCTTCCTGCCGCAGCCAGGTTTCGGCGTCGGCGGCGCCGGGGTCGCCGGGGTAGAGCGGCACGTAGTAGTGGCCGCCAAGCGAGTCAAACCACTCGACCGCGGCGGCGAGATGTCCGTCGTCGGTCGCGCCGGCCTCGCCCGCGCCAAGCAGGAGGTTGAGCATCGGCACCTGGGGGAGGGCGGCGAGCCTCAGTCCGAAGATCGGCCCGAAGTTCTCCGACGCAAGCCCACGCTCGTTAGCGACGGGCGTGGGGGTGGCCGCCCAGATGTCGCCCCAGAACAGCCGCTCGGTGGCATCGAGGGCCGCGTGGTCGAAGGCGACCCCCGGCCTCGGCTGCTCGTCCCCCATACACCCAGGGTATTGGCTCGCGCTCGTTGGTGGGCAAATGGGCGTTGCCGCTTTTGGTCCACTCGCAGTCGAATAGCTAGGGAGACTCCGGCCAGGCTCCGATGACTTCGTAGTGGGGGCAACTGCTCACGCTGCCAGGCACCGCTCCAGCAAAGCGGCTAACCAAAGGAGCGGTACCAATGATGAAGCGCGCCCAAAGTTCTACACAGCGACAGCGGCGACGCTGGCCGACCCCCTCGATCGTTCTCTCGGGTCTGGCCCTGTTCGTCGTCCTCGGCGGGTCGGCGGTTGCCGCGACGGGTCTGATCCACGCTGGCGACATCGCCCGCCAGGCGGTCACGAGCAAGGCGATCAAGGATCGCACGGTGCAACCGCGTGACCTGAGCATGCGCACGCGAGCGTTGCTCGGAGGCGGCAACGCGGGTGCCAACGGGGCTGAAGGAGCGAAGGGGACCAGCGGAACGAACGGCGCGAACGGCGCCAATGGGCCAGACGGGACCAATGGCGCTGAAGGAGCGAAGGGGACCAATGGGACGGATGGCACCAACGGAGCGAATGGTGCGAATGGCCCCAACGGCGCCAATGGCATCGATGGAACCGACGGAACCGATGGAGTCAATGGCACGAACGGCGCCAACGGGACGAACGGCGCCAACGGGACGGTCACGCCGCTCTCGGCCAAGCAAGGACTGACCGCCCTGCCGACTGGCAGTCCGTCGACCACCGTGGTCGAACTGACGGTTCCCGCCGGCAATTACGTCGTCCTCGCCAAGACCCAGCTCTCCCACAGCGGCGCCGGCGACAGCGTCGAATGCCTGCTGAAGGCCGGCGACGTCACTCTCGACCAGGTGGCGATGAAGACCCTGCCCGCGCTTGCCGCGATCCCGGCGTCGCTGCAGGCCGTGACCACGGTCGCGACGTCGCCGACCCAGCTCAGCGTCCAGTGCAGCGTCTCCGTAGCGAACGGCTCGGCGGACTTCAACAGCCTGATCGCGGTTCCCACCGCCTAGCTGTAATTCCTGACCACGTTGTTCATCCGGGCCTCCTTGGAGGCTGGGGGTGTCAAGCCACCCAGCACCAAGGAGAAGACCCGGATGAAGATTCACGCTAATGCCCCCTTCGGTCCGAAGGGAAGGCTCACGATGGTCAGGCGCGTCACCGAGCAGGGGTGGTCGCTGACGGAGGCGGCCGAGGCCGCCGGAGTCAGCGAGCGCACCTGCCGCAAATGGGTGCGCCGCTACCTGTCCGAGGACGAGGCCGGCCTGCTCGATCGCAGCTCGGCTCCGAAGACCGTCGCCAACCGCACCGAGGAGCGCCGTATCGAGGCGATCGCGGCACTGAGGAGGCTGCGGATGACGGGCGCGGAGATAGCCGAGTGCCTGGGGATGGCGCTCTCCACCGTCTCGGGGATCCTCGCCGACATCGGTCTCGGCAAGCTCAGCCGCCTGGGGCCGCCCGAGCCGCCCAACCGCTACGAGCGCTCAAGGCCCGGCGAGCTGATCCACATCGACATCAAGAAGCTCGGTCGGATCGGGAAGAACGGCCCCGGGCACCGGGTCCGGGGGACCCGTCGCGGAACCCGCTCTCGTGGGGTGGGCTGGGAGTTCGTCCACGTCTGCGTCGACGACGCCACCCGCCTTGCCTACGTCGAGGTCCTCCCCGACGAAAAGGCGAGGACGTGCGTCGCCTTCCTGCGCCGGGCGGTCGCCTTCTACCGCTCATACGGGATCAAGGTCGAGCGCTTGATGACCGACAACGGCGGCGCCTATCGCTCGACGGTGCATCAGGGATACCCGCATGACCGTCAGCGCTGTGCTGGGCCAGCTCGCGGCCGGAGCCAGCATCGACGAACTGCTGGCAAGCTACCCGTACCTGGAACGCGAGGACGTTCTCGCAGCGCTCGAATACGCCGCCGTCGCGGCACAGGAGCGCGAGTTGGTCGTAGCCGCGCCGGCGTGAGGCTCCTTCTCGACGCCAACCTCTCGCCCGAGGTCGCCCGGCTCCTCAAGGAGGCCGAGCACGACGCGATCCACGTGCTGGAGGGAGCAGCTCCAGGACCTCGACGTGTCGGGGGCGCATCGTGCCGAAGTGGCGGTGGTCGAGGGTGGCGAGTTTTGACTCGCCGAGGCGCTCTGTGACGGCCAGGACGGCGCAGTCAACGAAGCCGACTTCGAGGTCGGCGTAGGTTCGCATCAGCTCGGCGACGCGCTCGTAATCGCTTGCGGTCCGGTCCTCGACGTCCAGCTCGCCCGCCTTGATCGTGTCGAGCAGCTTTGGGAAGGCATCGGCTCCGAGTTCACGGGTGAGCATGTAGTCAAGCTCGACCAGGACCGGGGCAGGGACGACGCGACGTTCCGGGCGGGGCTGGAGGAGGGGGGCGCAGCGCTCGTGGTCGGCGTCATCGGCGACCATCGCCGCGACCAGGGGGCCGGTGTCGAAGATCAGCGGAATGGCCGCGGCTCGAACTCATCGCGGCTGGTGCGCTCGCTGAGGTCGCTGCGTCCGGCCTTGAAGGCGCCGATCAGCGAGAACGGGGGCTGCGGAGCATCGTCGCCAAGCTCGTGTTCAACCGCTGTGCTGACGAACTTCGGCACGGCGACGCCGCGCTCGTCGGCGGCCTTGCGGGCGCGCTCCAAGAGTCTGGGATCAAGTTCGATTGCGTTGGCGGGCGTTGCAGCCATGCCTGGATTCTATCGTCGCCGGTCCCGTCAATCTGGCGCATGGGGGCGCTCGGCACGGCCCGGTGGCGAAATAGGCGTCGGACTGGCGCATTTACTGGCGCATTGGCTGGATCGCGAGGTTGCGTCGCCGCCCGCATCACCGGAGCCAATACCACGCATTCCGCTCTAACAAGCCCAGCCCAACAGAAAACGCCCCGCCGGGGAGGCGGGGCGCTTCTGGGGTTACTACAGGGAGGAGAGTCATACGACTGCCCGCATGGCAGAGCGGAATCCCGCTTGCAGAGCCAAATCTTGTCCGGCTGAATCCGGTTGTAACCGGCTGAAAACGTGCCTGACTGCGGCACGACTGCGGCACGGGACGGGTCGGGGCTGGCGGCGCCTACGCGCTCAGAGCGGGGGTGAGCTCCGCAGCTGGCACCGCGCTCGACACCGGCATCGTGACGCGCAGTTCGCCGTCGCGCTCCAATAGCCGCTTCGGACGGACAAGCGTCAATCCGACCAGCTCTCCGTTGCGGTCGAACCGCACCGCATGGCCCTCGGGCGTCTCGTCGTAGTCGACCGCCCGCGCGGGGTCGCCGACGTGGAGGTAGAGCACGTCGGCATCGGCGTCGTACTCGACGCGATCGAACTCGATGTCGGCGATCGTCACGGTCATGGCTTCCTTCTTCGAGCGAACGAGGTGATGATACGCCCACAGTCCTCGCTGTCGAAGACGACGACCACCTTGAGCCACCTGCTCGGCCCGGCGCCCTCCAGATACAGCCACTCTTCGTCGGACTCGCGCCCGGCGAGTACCGCGCTCGGCGCCTCAACCGCGCGGCGGATCTCCTCCCCGTAGGCCTCGATCTCGGGGTGGGCGCTGACGATGTGCTGCCAACGCTCGGCACTGAGTAGAACCTCGCGGCCTTGGCGGTCCTCGATCTTCTGAGGCTTGCTCATCGGAAAGGGCGGGATACAGGCTCGATCGCCACGTCTGCCGCGCTCAGGCCGCCGACCGAACGTTCCAGCCCGTGCCCGCGCCACCCTCCGCCTGCGCTTTGGCTCGGCGGTCCGCGATCAGCTCATCGACCAGGCTCCGGTCGGGAGCCACGTCGGCAAAGAGCCCGCGCAGCCGTTCGGCTGCTGCGCGACGACGCTCGGCTTCCGGGTTGGCGACTTTGGTGGCCTGAGCCATGCCCTGATGGTATTGGCTGAGGCGGCGAGCCAGTTCTCAACCCAGCCGCCCGCCGCGAGGGCTGACGAGTCGCTTGATCGAGACCCTTCTCCCCGCGCCGGGCGTGGCGGCTCAGCCGTGCTTGACGATCTGGAGCGCCGGAACAACGTTTCCGTTGGCGATGACCTTCATGCTTCACCTCCCTTCGCATGTGGGTCATCGCCACGAAAGAGCGATTACGGGAGAAAGTTCCTCTATTTTTCCCTAGTAGATATCTACGCGTTTCGCTATACAACCGCAAAGTGCTTTCAATCATTCTTGCGAAGCGAAATCGAAAGGGCAGCGATGGATACCGAGCCAGAGGGGCAGGGCGAGGGTTCGAGGGATTTCAAGGACGGCTTTGCGGAGGGTTGGCGAGCCGCTTCCACCGAGCTGGCCACCAGCCACGCGGTAAATCACCCCGTACGGCTGGATTGCTACGCGATTCTGCTTGAACGAGACGCCAGCGCAAGCGAAATCTCCGATGAGTTGAAGGAGCCTCTACGGACGGTCTCCTACCACTTGGACGAGTTGCACGGCTGCGGCGTGATCCGCTGCGTGGGCAAAAAACACGGCGGACCACGCAGGGGTGCATTCGAGTACTTCTACCGAGCCGTGACCTGTGCTGAAGTACAGGATGGCGCTTGGAATGCGCTTCCTCAGGGTGCTCGCCGCGAGATTGCCGGCCGGGCGTTTCGGGCAGTCGTCGCCCTGGGTCTCTCATCGCTCCGTTGTGAAGAGATGGAGACTGATCCCGTGTTGCGGGTGATCTGGATGAAGGTGCCTGTCGATGCTGACGGCGATCGAGAAGTCGCCGATTTCCTTGAGGAGACCAACGAGCGCGCCCAGGCGCTGAAAGCCCGGATCGGAAAGCGCCTCGCAGCCACAGACAGTCGAGAGATCAAGACGAGGATCCTTTCGCTGCTCAGCTTCCCGCGCGGGGATCCGGGGGGTTGGGCAAGGCACCGATCAAAATAGGGTGCAC
>DASTVL010000114.1:0-4451 GCA_035759115.1 Solirubrobacterales bacterium
GAAGCAGGCGTCGACCGGGCAGGCCTCGACGCAGGCATCGCAGTCGATGCACTCGTCGGGGTCGATGTAGAGCATCTCGACCGAGTCGTAGTCGGGCTCGTCCGGGGTCGGGTGGATGCAGTCCACCGGACAGACCTCGACACACGAGTTGTCCTTGGTCCCTATGCACGGCTCGGCGATGACGTAGGTCATTCGAAGCTTTTCTCCTGGGTCGTCTTTGCGGTGCCCGGCGGGGACTGAGGCCCCGGCCAGGCGCGAGCGGACATTTTAGGGATTGCGTGGGCGCGTGTAGCGACGCGGGGGTCTAGATGACTGATTCCGCGGTCGCGTGCGTGGCGGGGCTGTGGAATCAGTCATCTAGGGTTCAACCATGCTGCTACTGACGGGGGCCACGGGAAGCATCGGATCGCGGCTGCTGCCGATGCTGCTCGAGCGCGGCGAGGACGTGCGCTGCCTCGTGCGCGAGCCGCGCCGCCTCGGCCCCCACCGGGTCGACGTGCAGATCGCGCTCGGCGACCTCGGCGAGATGTCGGATCCCTACCTCGTGCGCCAGGCGCTGCGCGGGGTCGACGGGGTGATCCACCTGGCGGCGACGATCCGCGACCAGCCGCCGCACCGGATCGAGGAGCTGAACGGGCTCGCCACGGTGCGCCTGCTGCGCGCAGCCGAGCGCAGCGGGGTCGAGCGCTTCGCCTTCTTCAGCGCGCTCGACGCGGCCGCGTCGCAGCGCACCCGCTTCTTCCGCGCCAAGTGGCTGGCCGAGCGCGCGATCGCCTCCTCGCCGCTGCGCACGACCGTCTTCGCCCCGTCGATCGTCTACGACCGCAGCGACCCCTGGGTGACGCTGCTGCGCCGCTTCTCCTTCCTGCCCGTGCTGCCGGTCTCCGGCCACGGGCAGGCCCGCTTCCAGCCGATCTGGGCCGCCGACGCGGCCCGCTGTGTGATCGCCGCGCTCGACCGCGACGGGGCCGGCGCACGCGAGCGCCACGAGCTGGCCGGGCCGCAGACGCTCAGCTACGACGAGATGTCCGATCTGGTCAGCCGCGTCGCCGGCAGGCCGCGCCCACTGGTCCATCTGCCCTTGCCGCTCGTCCGCGCCGGCTTGATCGGCCTCCGCAACGTCTTCGGCGAGGCCGTGTTCGCAACCTGGGAGGAGGCAGAGCTGATGGAGGTATCGATGACGACCGAACGCGGCACCGCGGATGCGCAGGAGCTCGGCGTGACCCCGAGAAGGATGGACGATGTTCTCAAGGAGGATTAACCGCGTCCTGGTCCTGGCGATCGCCGTCTTTGCGCTCGCCGCGGCCCAGGCAACCGCCCGCACCCTCGTCCCGCCCGCCCCGAGCGTCTTCTTCGGCGTCAGCGACCGCGGCAATGTCGACGACTTCAACGAATTCGCCACGCTGCTCAACAAGCACCCGGCGGTGCTGGAGACCTTCCACCCCTGGGGCAACAGCCTCAACAAGGCCTACGAACGCTGGCGCGAAACCGAGACCCGGCCCGTCCTGCACATCTCCACCGCCGACGACCAGACGCTGAAGGAGATCATCACGCCGAAGCAGATCGCGCTCGGCGAGGGCGACGATTACCTGCTGCAGGTCAACAGCTTCTTCGCCACCCGCGGCGTGCTCGGCTACATCCGCCCGCTGGGCGAGCCGAACCGCTGCCTCAACCTCTGGTCGGCGGTCAACTGTGACGGCAGCCAGAAAGGCGGTGAACACACGACCGGCTGGTACAAGCAGGCCTTCCGCCGGATCTCGACGATCGTCCGCGGCGACGCCACGCTCGAGCAGGTCAACGCGACCCTGGCCGGGATCGGCCTGCCGCCCGTGCGGCGCAGCAAAGGACCGCCGCCGAAAGAGCTGCCGGAAGCGCCGGTGGCGATCATCTGGAGCCCGCTGCCGGGCGGCTCCCCGCGGGTCAAGGGGAACTTCCCCGGCAACTACTGGCCGGGCGGCCGCTGGGTCGACTGGGTCGGCACCGACTTCTACTCGCAGTTCCCGGTCTGGAGGGACCTCAACCGCTTCTTCCGCGGCAAGTTCTGGCGCCGCAAGCCGGTCGCGATCGCCGAGTGGGCCGTCTACGGCAAGGACGAACCGCGCTTCGTCAAGCAGCTCGTCGCCTGGACCGCGAAGCGCAAGCGGGTGCGGATGTTCATCTACTACACCGGCTTCGGCCCCGGCGAGAACCCCTACGACCTGCGCCTCTACCCGCGCACGACGAACACCCTCCGCCTCAAGGCCCGCCGCCCCAACTTCCTCCAGTACACCGAATACAACGTCGGCACCCTCCCCGAGCTGCCGCCGAAGCCGAAGAAGGCCTCGAGCAAATCCAGCTCCAGATAGACGAAGGGCCCGGTCTCCCGGGCCCTTCGTCGAAGCCACTCGCCTGTTGAGGCGAGCTTACGCCTGGGCAGGCGTGGCTACATCATGCCGCCCATGTCGGGCATGCCACCGCCGCCGGGCATGCCGCCGGCGCCGTTCTCCTCGGGAGGCTCGGCGATGATCGCCTCCGTCACGAGGATGTTCTTGGCGATCGAGGCGGCGTTCTGCAGCGCCGACCGGGTCACCATCGTCGGGTCGATCACGCCGGCCTTGATCAGGTCGCCGTACTCGCCGTTGGCCGCGTTGAGGCCTTCGCCGGCCTTCAGGTCGCGCACCTTGTTGACGACGACCGAGCCCTCGAGGCCGGAGTTCTCGGCGATCTGGCGCACCGGCTCCTCCAGCGCCCGGTGCACGATCCGCGCCCCGGTCGCCTCATCGGGATCGTCGAGCTTGTCCGCGTCGAGGTTGGCCTGCGCGTTCAGCAGCGCGACGCCGCCGCCCGGCACGACACCCTCCTCGAGCGCCGCGCGGGTCGCCTGCAGGGCGTCCTCGACGCGGTGCTTTTTCTCCTTCATCTCGGTCTCGGTGGCGGCGCCGACCTTGACCACGGCGACACCGCCGGCCAGCTTGGCGAGCCGCTCCTGGAGCTTCTCGCGATCGAAGTCGGAGTCGGTGTTCTCGATCTCCTGCTTGATCTGGTTGATCCGGCCTTTGATGTCCTCGGCATCGCCGGAGCCGTCGATGATCGTCGTCGTGTCCTTGGAGACGACGACGCGACGCGCCTTGCCGAGCTGGGCCAGCTGGGTGTTCTCCAGTTTGAGGCCCATCTCCTCGGTGATCACCTCGCCGCCGGTGAGGATGCCGATGTCCTCGAGCATCCGCTTGCGGCGATCGCCGAAGCCCGGAGCTTTGACCGCGACGCCGGTGAAGGTGCCGCGCAGCTTGTTGACCACCAGGGTCGCGAGGCATTCGCCCTCGACGTCCTCGGCGACGATCAGCAGCGGCTTGCCGCCCTGCATGACCTGCTCGAGCACCGGCAGGATCTCCCGCACGTTGCCGATTTTCTGGTTGGCGATCAGCACGTAGGGGTCCTCCAGCACCGCCTCCATGCGGTCCTGGTCGGTGACCATGTACGGGGAGATGTAGCCCTTGTCGAACTGCATCCCCTCGGTGAACTCCAGCTCCATGCCGAAGGTCTGGCCCTCCTCGACGTTGACCACGCCGTCTTTGCCGACCTTCTCGATCGCGTCGGCGATCACGTTGCCGATCTCGTCGTCGGCGGCGGAGATCGCGGCGACGCGGGCGATCTGCTCCTTGCCGGCGACCTCCTTGGACTGCTTGCCGCGCAGGTCGTCGACGACCTCGTCGACCGCCTTCTCGATCCCGCGGCGCAGGGCCAGCGGGTTGGCGCCGGCGGCGACGTTTTTGAGGCCCTGGCGGACGATGATCTGGGCCAGCAGCGTCGCCGTCGTGGTGCCGTCACCGGCGACGTCGTTGGTCGCCGTGGCGACCTCGCGCACGAGCTGGGCGCCCTGGTTCTCGAAGACGTCCTCGATCTCGACCTCGCGGGCGATCGTGACGCCGTCGTTGGTGATCGTCGGCGCGCCGAACTTTTTGTCGAGCACGACGTAGCGACCTTTCGGCCCGAGCGTCACCTTGACCGCGTCGGCGACTGCGTCGACGCCGGCCTGCAGCGCCCCGCGTGCCTCCTCCTTGTACTTCAGCTCCTTGTGAGCCATCTGTGTTTCCTTCCTCCTTGGTGTCTCTAAGTCCGTGGGCGGAGCTAGCCGAGCTTGGCGAGGACGTCCGACTCGCGCATCACGAGCAGGTCGTCGCCGTCGACGGTGATCTCGGTGCCGCCGTATTTGGAGTAGAGGACCTCGTCGCCGTCGCTCACGTCGAGCGCGCGGCGGCTGCCGTCCTCCTGGATTGCGCCATCGCCGACGGCGATGACCTTGCCCTTCTGCGGCTTCTCTTTGGCCGTATCGGGGAGGACGATGCCGCTCGCGGTCGTCTCCTCCTCCTCGATCGGCTTGACGATCAGCCGGTCCCCGAGGGGCTTCAGCTTCATCCGTGAACCTCCGTTGTGGGTGGTGGTGTACTGGTCAAAGTCGTGAAAATCGCGCC
>DASTVL010000115.1:0-4338 GCA_035759115.1 Solirubrobacterales bacterium
CCATGCGATCCGGGTTCTGGGGCGCGCCTGGCTGCGCGTGCTCTGGCGCTGCTGGCAGGACGAAGTTCCCTATGACCCCTCCAAACACGGCAACTTGCGACGCATTCAAATGGCTGGGGGTTGACACAGGAAGTCTCATCCGGACTTCCCCTTGGTCGGATTTCCGAGCCAGTCGACCGGCCGAGCCGGATCGCGCACATCGCGGAAGACCGGCGCGAAAGGCCCTTCTCGCTGCAGGTCCTCCAGCAGGCAGATAGAGATCGACACCTCCGGCGTGCGCGAGAGCAGCGGGTTGGCGGCCAGCAGCACGCTCGCGGTGGAGCGGCGGCGTGAGAGCGCCCGCCGTGGGGCGCCGGTGAGGACGCAGAGGAGCGGCGGGAAGACCGGGTAGCGCCCCCGCCACAGCGGCTCTTTCGCCTTGGCCTCTTTCGCTCGATACAGCTCCGCGTAGCGGGCCAGCTCGGTGGCGAGCCGGTCGACGGAGAGCGTGGCGCGGTCGAGCTCGAGGAAGCGCTGCTCGATTGCGATCTCGGAGCCGTCCTGTCGCAGATAGGTGAAGACGGCGTCGGCGACGAGCGAGCGCCTTCGCTTGCCGCGTCTGCGCGAGATCGGATGGAAGACCTCGTGGCGCCAGGCGAGCGGGCCGAAGTCATCCCCGCGCTCCGCCGCGGCCGCCAGGAAGCAGATCGCCGCCTCGTTGACGGCGAGCGTGTGGGCGGCGAGCGGCCCCGCGGCGATCTCGGCCCCGGCCGGCGGCTCGCCCTCCAGCATCCCCGCTTCTCGCGCCAGCCGCGCCCCGCGCTCGGTCGCGTGCCAGAGGCGGCGGCGAGCGTGGTCGGCCTCCACATAGTCAGCAAGCCCGGCCCCGTGCAGCCGCACGAGCAGTCGCTGCGCCCAGCGCAGGCTGGCCCGCGGCGCGTGGATCGCGCCGACCTGAGGCGTCGAGAGCACCCGGTGGGCGGCGAGCGAGGCGAGTACCTCGACCGCCTTCGCGGGCAGCGGCCGGCCGACCGACTCACTCATCGCGCTCGCCCTCCTCCTCGGGAGCGCGGGAAGCCTGCTCCGGCGCGCCAGCCGCCTCGCCGCTCTCGCGCTTCTTTCCCAGCGCCGCCAGGATGCGGTCGTCGAGGCCGTCGAGGTGCGCCGCGATCTCCTCCGCCGATCGCTCGGGTGCGCGGCCCTCGCAATCGGGTTTCTCGGCTGCCGGCTTCGCGAGGACGTCCTCGACCCGGACGCCGCCCAGGGCGAAGGGGGTGCTGAGCCTGCCCTTGTGGGTCACCTGGGCGATGAAGTGAAAGCGCTCCAGCTCGGTCAATGCCTCGGGGTTGACCCGCTTGCCCCACTCCTTGGTGAGGAGAGCTGCGGCGTGGGAGTTGAGCGTCGAGGCGAGCAGGTGCGAGCGGTTGGTCAAAAGCGCGTTCAAGGTCGCGGCGCTCAGGCGCTCGGGGTTCTGGTTCAGCAGCACCGCCCGCAGTCCGAACTTGGCGCTTTGCTCCAAGAGCGCGGCGAGGTTGCCCGAGGCGGCGCCGTCATAGCTCTGCACCTCGTCGAGGAAGACCCAGAACGGCTTGCGCTTGGCGGGTGGAAGGTCACCCCGGCTACGCGCGGCATGCAAGAGGTCGAAGAGCAGCAGGTTGGCGATCAGCCGGTCGCGGGTGCCGCCCGTCCCGGGACAGGCGAGGACGATCTTGCCTTTGTCCATTGCCTCGCGCACCCGGTAGGTGCTCTGGCTCTGGCCGAGCAACGCCCTGATCGAGGGAGCGCGACGCAGGCGGTCGACCATGTTGGTGACCGGGGTGATCGCCTCGGAAGCAAGAAGCGGGAAGCGGTCTGTCCAAAAGCGCCGGTCGGCACGCGGCAGGAAGGGCAGCACCGCCTCCCGCCACTCGGCGTCGCTCAGCAGCGTCGGGATCTGGAAGATCGTCGGCGCCAGCTCGGGATCGAGCTTCTGCGCGACCGTCGCCAGCGCCGCTGCGGCCTGCGTGGTGAGGTTGATCGCTCGGGTCGATCGCTCGCCCCATTCGAGCGCCGAAGCGAACGCGTCGACGACCGCCTCGACCCGCGCCTCGCTCTCCACGGGATCGCCGCCGAACTCGAAGAGGTTCCAGCCCGGCTGGTCGGCCGGCGAGCTGCCGGGGCCGAGGTCGATCCGCACCACATGCTCATCAGGGAGCTCGGCGAGGTAGGGCTCGACCCGCTCCAGGCCGTCGCCGTGGGGGTCGAGGAAGAGGCCGCCGTGGCCAGCCCTGACGATGTGGGCGAACTGGGCGATCGCCGCCTCGGTCTTGCCGTAGCGGGAGCGGCCGGCAATGTAGGTAAAGAAGGTGTCGGCGGTATTGACGCCGACGATCTGCTCACCCGACTCGGTGCTGACCTTCCCCAGCGGGATCAGGTCGGCCCGGTCTTTGTCAAAGGTCGGCAGGTCGGGTGGCGGGGAGAGCAGAGCGCCCGAGCGCAGGACGTTTCGCTCGCCGCAGTGGACGGTCGGCGGCTTGAGGAAGCCCGACAGCTCGCGCGCAGTGAGGATCGTCTTGCGGGCGGGCCGGAAAAGGCCGGTGGCGAAGCGGCGGTCGAAGCGCCCGCGCCGCAGCGGCAGGTCGGAGCCGAGGAACTTGATGCCGGGGATCGGCAGGCCGGAGGCCTTCAGGTAGTTGCGCTCGGCCAGCGGCCGGAAGGCGGCGAGCAGGCCCGACATGACGGCTTCCGCCCGCCCTCGGCTCGGCGCCTCTGAGCGCAGCAGGATCTGCGCCTCAAACAGCTCGCCGGAGTCGCGCAGCTTCGCGTCGACCGCCTGCACCGCCCCGCGGCGTTCGACCTGTTCCTGCGGGTCGGGCCTCGTGCGGCGGCGCTGTTCGCCGTTCAGGATCGCCGCCCAGTCGCGGCGCTCGCCGTGGATGCGGCGGGCCTGGCGGCGCAGCCGTCGCCGCAGGCGAGCAGCGCGAAATCCGCTCGCGGGCAAGAGGTCGACGCAGACGCCCGCGTCCTCCTTGCTGGATTGAAGCCTGCCGATCGCCGCGGCGAAGGGTTGCAGCGGGTCGGGCTTCGGCGCCAGCCGCGCCAGCGGCTCGACGCTCGGGCGGGCCAGGACCAGCTCGGTGCGAAGCACGGTTTGCTTGCCGTCTGACTTTGCCCCGGTCAGAGTCTCGGCGGCGGGGCGACCCTCGACGCCCTCGAAGGCGGCGAGCGCCGTGCGCAGCGCCTCGCCCGCGCGCTCGGGGGCTTCCAGTACGTAGACCAGCCGCTGCTCAGAATCGCCGCCAAGGCGGATGCGGATCGCCGAGGCGCGGCGGTCGACCCAGCCCGCGACCCTGCGCTCGCTTGCGGCGAGCTGGGCGGCGAAGCGCAGCACGGCGTCGGGCTCGGCATCGAACTGATCCGCGGGCACGATCGCGACGGCGCGGCGCGAGCGCAGCGTGCGGCGTGTTGCGAAGAAGCGATGCGTAGCCAGCGCGGAGGCGATAGCGAGGGCGCCGAGTGCAAGGGGCGCGAGCGAGACGATCGAGGCGAGGAGATGATCGACGCGGATGCTCGAGACGAGTCGCCACAGCGCGTAGGAGCAGGCGAGAGCGAAGATCGCCAGCATCAGACGAGGGTCGGAACGATCGTCACTCATCATGCACCGACCTTTGGGTGACGTAGGAATGTCGGCAAAACGCGAGCGCCGCAAACGGCGGCGGGATCGGGAATTCCGGCGCTTGCGCGCCCCGGCCGCATGACCGGACGGGTGACGGGACGGGTGACGCGACGGGTGACCGCCGCGCGACAGCGAGATCACCGAGCCGGAGCTCAATGCGCCCGCGCGGATCGTCTTCGTGCCGATCGCCAAGCCGCGCGTCGTAGGCCCCGCTCCGCGCGGCTAGAACAACGCCTTCGAGTCGCGTCCCCTCAGCCACGCTCATCGCCTTGTCCTTTGCCACGGCGCCGCCTCCATCCGGCCCGGGATCCGCAGCCCCGGCGCACCGAACGAGGAGCACCGAAGCGATGGGGCCGCCACCCCGCCCCTGATCGGCGCGAGTCCAGCCTTCCGCGAGGGCAGTTGCCGCGGCGACGCTCAGCCACGATTCCTTCCCGTCGAGGCGACCGAAGCGGTCCCGAATACATCGATCCAGCTCGCGGGCTCAAAGGCAAAGCGCGGCCGGTTGTCATCCTCGCCCGGCGAGGCCGAGGTGTGCCAGGAAATGTGGATGTGCGGCCCGCCGGAGCAGGGGACGCAGCTGGCGGGGTCGCCGTGGTGGGGATAGCCGTTGTAGCCGACGAAGCGGAAGGGCGGGCGGGCGCAGGCGGGGGCGACGCCGGATGCCGCGCAGCTGGGCTTCCAGCCGGCGAAGCGCGCCAGCC
>DASTVL010000116.1:0-5554 GCA_035759115.1 Solirubrobacterales bacterium
ATCGCCGAGACGCGCGCGTTCGCGGCGAAGTGCCTGACGCGGCGGCTGAAAGTGATCGGTCTGGGCTAGGCGCCCGGGCCGCTACTCGGCGGCTTCGGCCACGGGGGCCGCGGCTTCTTCTTCGGCCGGGACATCGCCGGAGGAGCCGGCGGGGACCTCAGCTTCGCCTTCCTCGGAGCCGCCGCTGGGCGCGGGCGGCGGGGGAGGCGGCGTCGATTCGGCCGGCGGCTCGCTCGCGGGCGGGTCGCTCGGCGGCGGGGTCGATTCGGCCGGCGGCGGCGGGCTCTCGGCCGGTGGCGCCGCCTCTTCGGCGGGCGGGGGTGAGCCGCCGACGGTGACGACGACGGTCTCGGCGCCGGCCGGGGCGCCGGCCGCGGCGGGCGGCGATTTCGCCCCGTCAAGTTTGGGCGCGCCCGCTTTGGCGATCGCTTTCGGATCGCCCTCCTCCTCGGTGGCGACCGGCTTGTCGCCGGCCTCCGTGCCGCCGCTCGAGTCCTCGACCGGGGCGGGCTCCTCGACCGGGACCGGGGCCGGGTCGGCCACCGGCTCCGGCGCGGCCGCGGCGGTCAGTTCGACCGGCTCTGCGGGAGCCGGTGCGACCTGGTGCGGCGCGAGCGCGAGCGGGCCGCGGTGGACGGACGAAGCGCTGGCCTTGGCCGGCGGGTTGGTCTTCGGCGCCGGGCTCGTGTCGGCGTGCTGGTTGACCTCGACCGCGCCGGCGGTGATCACGGCCGCGGTGACGACGCCGGCGACGGCCTTGGTGCCGATCGCCCCGCCGACCGCGCCGATCCCGCCCGCGGCGCCGCCGCCGCCGAGCGCTGCGCCGACGCCGCCGACGGCGCCCGCGCCGGTTGCGGTCGCCGCTGCGGTCGCCCCCGCGCCGGCCCCGGCGGTCGCGGTTGCGCCCGCGCCCGCGCCGGCAGCCCCTGCGCCGCCGGTGGCGCCGGCCGAAGCCCCGCCACCCGCTCCGCCGAGGCCGAGCTTGCCGAGGATGAAGCCCTTGAGCGCGACCAGCGCGCCGGCCGGGAAGAGCGCCGCCATCGCCTTGTCGGTCGAGCGGACCTGGGCGCGGAAGTCAGAGCACTCGTCGCAGTCGCGCACGTGGCGGCGCACCGGCCCGGAGACCTTGCGCAGCCCCTCCGAGGCCTCGGCCAGCTCCAGCCGGACTTCGCCGCAGGTCAGCTGGCGCGCCTGGCTCGCCTCGGCGAGCGCGATCCGCGCCCGCACCAGCAGCGACTTGACCGAGGGCACGCTGGTCTCCATCGTCGCGGCGATTTCCTCATAGGACATCGCGTCCATCTCGCGCAGCAGCAGGGCCGTGCGCTGCGTCTCGGGCAGCTTGCCGACGTCGGTGAGCAGCTGGCGGAACTCCTCCCGGTTGCTGACCTTCTCGGCGGTCGAGGCGGCCTCGACGACGGGCACCATGTCCATCGATTCCTGCGCGTCGGCGGTCGGTTTGCGCAGGTGGTTGAGGCAGCGGTTACGCGCGATCCGGTACAGCCAGGGGCGCAGGTTGATCTCGCGCTCGTCGGCGAGCATCGCCCGGTAGGCGTTGACGAAGACCTCCTGGAGGACGTCTTCGGCGTCCTCGGTGGACTTCAGCATCTGGCGGCAGAAGCCGAGCAGGCGGGCCTGGTAGCGATCGACGATCGTCTCGAAGGCGCCGGTGTTGCCGCTGCGCGCCATCGCGATCAGCTTTGCGTCGCCCTGCAGCTTGAGCAGGGGCGAGCGCCTAGCTAGAAGTCCGTGCTGACTGGCGTGGGTTAGAGCCGATGCCTCCAAGCTTCACTCCTCCAGGGAAAGGCGTTGTGAACGGCGGCGTCTTCGTATGTAGGGACACCGTAACAGCGCGATAGTTGCGCTCTGTACAAACATTTACCCGGCGTTTAGGCGTGCGAACCAAGCCGCTTTGGAGCACGCGTTGTCCTCAGAGGCGCAACGATGCCCGGGGCGGGACTCGAACCCGCAAGCCCCCTGAGGGGCAGCGCATTTTAAGTGCGCCGCTTTTGCCAGTTTCGCCACCCGGGCAACGGGGATGGTAGCCGCGTCGATAGGCTCGGTCGATGTCCGAGCACGGGGGGCGGATAGTGGCGAAGGCGCTGAAGTCGCGCGGCGTCAGCCACCTCTTCACGCTCTCCGGCGGCCACCTCTTCTCGATCTACGACGGCTGCAGGGCCGAGGGGATCGAGATCGTCGACGTGCGCCACGAGCAATCGGCGGTCTTCGCCGCCGAGGGCTTCGCCAAGGCGACGCGGGGCGTGGGCGTGGCGGCGCTGACCGCCGGCCCGGGCGTGACCAACGGGATCAGCGCGATCGCCGGGGCCCAGGCCAACTGCTCGCCGGTCTGCGTGCTCGGCGGGCGGGCGCCGGAGCTGCGCTGGGGCTCGGGCTCGCTGCAGGAGATCGACCACCTGCCCTTCGTCGCGCCGCTGGTCAAGTCGGCGGAGACGGTGAAGGAGACGGGGGGGATCGGCCCGCGCAGCGCGGCGGCGCTCGACCTGGCGCTGAGCGCGCCCTTCGGCCCGACCTTCGTCGACTATCCGCTCGACGTCGTCTTCAGCGAGGCCGAGGCGGAGATCCCGACCGCGGCGGCGGCCACGGCGCAGCCGGCCGAGGGGGTCGAGCGCGCGGCGGCGCTGCTGAGTGGGGCCGAGCGGCCGGCGATCATGGCCGGCAGCGGCCTCTACTGGGGCCGCGGCGAGGAGCAGCTGCGGGCGCTCGCCGAGGCGCTCGGGATCCCGGTCTTCCTCAACGGGCTCGGCCGCGGCTGCCTCGCCGCCGACCACGAGCTCGCCTTCAGCCGCGCCCGCGGCGCCGGGCTCAAGGGCGCCGACGTGGCGCTCGTCGTCGGTGTGCCGCTCGACTTCCGGCTCGGCTTCGGCGACAGCCTCGGCGAGGAGACGAAGCTGATCCGGCTCGACGCGGCGCCGAACGAGCTCAGCGCCAACCGGGCGCCCGAGGTCGACCTGGTCGGCGACGTCGCGGCGACGCTGGCGGCGCTGGGCGAGGCGGCGGCCGGCGATCGTGGTCGCACCGACGCCTGGCTCGAGCAGCTGCGCAAGGTCGAGGCGGAGAAGCGCGCCGCCGAGCAGGAGGAGCTGAACGACGCGCGCTCGCCGCTGCACCCCGTGCGCGTATACAAGGAGCTGGGCGAGGTGCTCGACCGCGACGCCGTCGTCGTCGGCGACGGTGGCGACTTCGTCTCCTACGCCGGCCGTTTCGTCGACACCTACGAGCCGGGCTGCTGGCTGGACCCGGGGCCGTTCGGCTGCCTCGGCGCCGGGCCGGGCCAGGCGCTCGGCGCGAAGCTCGCCCGGCCGGACAAACAGGTCTGCCTGCTGCTCGGCGACGGCGCCTTCGGCTTCGCGGGCATGGAGTTCGACACTTTGGCGCGTCACGGCCTGCCTGTCGTCGGCGTGATGGGCAACAACGGCATCTGGGCGCTCGAGCATCACCCGATGAAATTCCTCTACGGCTACTCGGTCGCGGCCGAGCTGCGGCCCGAGACTCCCTACGAGAAGGTGGTCGAGGCGCTCGGCTGCGACGGGGTCCTCGTCAGCGATCCGGCCGAGCTGCGGCCGGCGCTCGAGCGCGCCTTCGAGTCGGGGCGGCCGACCCTGGTCAACGTCCTCACCGACCCCGAGGTCGTCTACCCGCGCAAGTCGAATCTGGCTTGACAGAGCCGAATCCTGGCTGGCCGGCCAGATTGCCGGCGAACGGCCCCAGACATGAATCGGCCGCCAGGACTGGCGGCCGATTCAAGTTGGCCCCTCAGGACGGGCAGGGGTACGTCTTCAGGGACCAGTTCTTATTCGCTGGGCTCAGACGGCGGGAGGCGCCATGATGCGGCAATCGCCTAAGCCCTATGAATCGGTTCGGATTCCGGACTCTCGTCCTCTCCTCTTCCCCGATGCGACGAGTATGCGCTCGTCTATCCGGAATGTCTAGGAGCTGGATATGCCCCTACTGACAAATCGGTAGAAGTACTTTACCAAGTTTTTGGGCTTAGGACCCGACGTTTACCCAAGTGGACGGGTGCCGAAAACTCGTCTGTACACCGGGTCCCACGGGTTCTGCCCGGATGCGTTCATGTGGTTTACCCGCGTTGCGACGCGGTCTCGAGCGCCATCCCGTAGAGGATGTCGTGCTCGGAGGCCTGCACTTGGTCGAGGCCGAAGGCGCGCATCGCCTCGATCAGGATCACCGCGCCGGCGATGATCGTCGGGGCGCGGTCGGGGTGCAGGCCGGGGATCGCCGCGCGCTGCCCCAGCGGGGCGGAGGCGAGCTGCGAGAGCAGGTGCTGGATCGTCGCCAGCGAGAGCACGTGGCCGTGCACGCGGGCGGGGTCGTAGGGCTCGAGGCCGAGCTCGACCGCCGAGAGCGAGGTCGGCGTGCCGGCGACGGCGATCCCGCTTGTCGCGTGGGCGCCGGGATGGTCGGCGAGCGCGTCGGCGATCTGGGCGCGGATGTCGCCGGCCAGCGCCTCGAGCTCGACCGCGGTCGGCGGGTCGGCGGAGATGTGGCGCTCGGTGTGGCGGACGACGCCGGCCTGTAGCGAGTCGTGGAAGCCGACCTCGGCGCCGGCGCCGACGATCATCTCGGTCGAGCCGCCGCCGATGTCGATCACCAGGGTCGGCGTGTCCGGCGGCTGCTCGGCGGTGGCGCCGCGGTAGGTCAGGCGCGCCTCCTCCTCGCCGTCGAGCACGCGCGCCCCGAGGGCGAAGCGCTCGCGCAGCTCGGCGACGAAGGCGCTGCCGTTGGAGGCGTCGCGCACGGCCGAGGTGGCGATCGCCGCCGGCCGCTCGGCGCCGGCCTCGCGACAGAGCTCGACGTAGTCGGCGATCACCGCGCAGGCGGCCTCGATCGCCTCGTCGGCGAGCTGGCCGGAGAGGTCGACGCCGCGCCCGAGCCGGGTCACGCGGCTCTGCCGCTCGAGCACGGAGACGCCGCCGTCGATGTCGGCGATCAGCAGCCGGGTCGAGTTGCTGCCGATGTCGATCACGGCGACTCGTTGAGGATTCTCAGCCATGGGCAGCGGCACTCTAGTCAAGGGCCTGTCCCGAAAACCCCCTAAGGTCAGGTGCGTGGATACCGAGGTGCTCGACAAGGCCGGCTACGAAAAGGAGCTGAAGCGCCTTAACCTGATCGCCCACCTGCTCGACCAGATCCCCTACGAGCGCGTCGACCACGAGCAGATCGAGCTCCCGCCCCGCCAGGACCGCGCCTACGTCCGCCCCCCGGCCGACACCCAGACCTACGCGCCGGAGCGCTACCGGGTCAAGTAGCCGCCCCGCAAGTCCGCCTGCGAGCCGACCCCCGCTACCCCGACCCTCGCCCAACCGTTGCTAGAATCGACAAACCGCCGCGGGGTGGAGCAGCCAGGTAGCTCGTCGGGCTCATAACCCGAAGGTCGCAGGTTCGAATCCTGCCCCCGCTATAGGAAAAGGCCCCGCAAATGGGGCCTTTTCTATGCGGTGAGCGGTCTAGGAGGTCGGTGCGCGGGTACCAATCGGGTACCAATTTCTCAAACGACCGCCTTGCCCATTGACTACCT
>DASTVL010000117.1:0-2679 GCA_035759115.1 Solirubrobacterales bacterium
ACCGCCGTGCTGATCGAGACGCTGACCGCGCTCGGCGCCGAGGTCCGCTGGGCCAGCTGCAACATCTTCTCGACCCAGGACCACGCCGCGGCCGCGATCGCCGCCGCGGTCAGCTCGAAGCGGCGCCCGTCGTGCGTGTCCCGGTCGGAGTCTTCCAGCAGCACCGCAGCGAGCGTCGAGGCGCCCCGACCGGCGCCGCCCCAGCTGCAGATCTCGTTGTGGTCGGCCTCCGGCAGCTCGGAGAAGAACGCCGGCAGCTTCGCGTTCTCGTTCACCTGCGTCTTCCAGCGGCGCGCGGCGGCGACGGTCGGACCGGCCCCGTAGACGACCGGGGCCCGGTCGCCGAGCCGGGCGGCGACCTCGGCGGCGCGCTGCTGCAGCGCGTCCCGCTGCTGCTCGAGGAAGGCGGCGGCCGCCTCGAGCTCGTCCGCGATCCGCGGGGCCACGCCGGCGCGGGAGGCGACCTCGGCGGCGCAGACGGTCATGTAGGCGACGGCCGTGCGCGGCGCGGGCAACAGCCCGGGCAGCCCGATCACCGGCTCCCCGGCCGCCCGGGCGGCCTCGACCAGGGGGCCGCCCGTGCCGGCGACGATCCGTCCGGCCCCCAGCTCGCCGGCGGCGGCGAAGCAGGCGAGCGTCTCCTCGGTCTCGCCCGAGTAGCTCGAGCAGAGCACCGTCCACTCGGCGGTCGCCCAGCTCGGCAGGGCGGGTGTGCGCACGGTCGCCAGCGGCAGCTTCAGCCGCTCACCGAGGATCGCGGCGGCGAGATCGCCGCCGATCGCCGAGCCCCCCACGCCGCAGACGAGCAGGCCGGCGGACTCGCGCGGCGCGAGCCGCGCCGATTCGACGCGCCAGAGGGCATCACGCAGATGATCGGGAATTGCGAGGGTCTCGTCGCGCATCAGATCTCGGCTATTTCGCCCCCTGCCGCCACCGCACCTGCAACCTCGGCCCCGGCCGCGACCGCCGTGCCGGAAGCGAGAATCGAATCGAGCACGCGGGCACGCTCGCCGACGGTGCAGTCGAGCAGGACCGAGCCGCGCACTTCGGCGCCGTCGCCGACCCGGCAGCTCGGGCCGACCACGGCGCGCGGCCCCAGCCTGGCCCCGGCCGACACCTTGGCATCGGGGTCGACGAGGACGCCGTGGCCGGTCGGCTCGACCCGGGTCGCCACCCGCCCCTCGAGGATGTCCCAACTCGCCTGCAGATAGCGCTCGGGCGTCCCGATATCGACCCAGTAGCCTTCGAGCACCTCGCAGTAGAGGCTCTCCCCGGCAAGCCGCGGGAAGACCTCGCGCTCGATCGAGACGTTTGCGCCGGGCGCGATCAGGTCGAGCAGCGGGCGCTCCAGCACGTAGATGCCGGCATTGACCTCGCCCGGTTCGTTGAACCCGGTCTTCTCGACGAACTCAAGCACCTCGCCGCCCTCGCCGCGGCGCACCAGGCCGAAGGCGGCGGAATCCTCGACCGGGTACAGGCCGACCGTCCCCAGGCCCTCGGTCTCCTCGTGCCTGCGCAGCAGGCTGCCGAGGTCGAGGTCGGTGAGCACGTCGCCATTGAGCGCCAGGAAGCGCTCCTCCAGCTCGTCGCCGAGCTGGTCCGCGGCGAAGCGGATCGCGCCCGCGGTGCCGAGCGGCTCGGGCTCGGTCACGTAGCGGATCCGCACCCCGGCCCGCTCCTCCTCGCCGGCCAGCGCCTCGCGCAGGACGGCGGGCAGAAAGCCGCAGGCGAGCACGACCTCGCTCACCCCGTGCCCCGCCAGCCACTCGATCATGTAGGCGAGGAAGGGCCGGTCGACCAGGGTCAGCGCCGGCTTCGGGACCGAGTCGGTCAAAGGCCTCAGCCTGGTCCCTTCACCCCCGACTAGAACTATTGCCTGCATTGCCTTGCCACAGTGGGGGTGACCAAGCAGATCAAGGACGCAGGGAGCGTGGCGTGCTCTGCACGCGAGCGACCGAGGACGCCGAGCTGTGCCGGTCACCCCCACTGTGGCGGCCGATGCCCTCATATTCGAAGCCGGCGCTTCGGAGGACGTCCGCGTCGAGGAAGTTGCGGCCGTCGATCAGCAGCGGCTGCGCCATCCGGCCCGCAGCCTCGGTCCAGTCGAGCTCGGCGAACTCGGGCCACTCGGTGACGAGCACCGCCGCGTCGGCGCCGTCGAGCGCCGCGAGCGCCGAGTCGCACAGCTCCACCCCGTCGAGCAGGTCCCGCGCCGCCCCGGCCGCGACCGGGTCGTAGGCGGCTACGGTCGCGCCTTCGCCCTGCAGGCGCGCCGCCAGCACCAGGCTCGACGCCTCGCGCATGTCATCGGTCTGCGGCTTGAAGGCAAGCCCGAGCAGGGCCACCCGCTTGTCGACCAGCGAGCCGAGGCGGCCGAGCAGCTTCTGCACGACCCGGCGCTTCTGCAGCTCGTTGACCTCGATCACCGCGTTCAGCAGCTGGAAGTGATATCCAGTGTTACCCGCAAGCATCTTGAGTGCTGAAACATCCTTGGGAAAACAACTACCCCCGTAGCCGATCCCGGCGCGCAGGAAGGATGAGCCGATGCGCTGGTCGAGGCCCATGCCGCGGGCGACCTCGGCGACGTCGGCGCCGACCTCCTCGCAGACGTTGGCGATCTCGTTGACGAAGGAGATCTTGGTCGCGAGGAAGGCGTTGGAGGCGAGCTTGATCATCTCG
>DASTVL010000118.1:0-5098 GCA_035759115.1 Solirubrobacterales bacterium
CGGGCCCTCCAAGGGGCAAGCGAGCGAGGCGCTCTCCCGACGGCGGTCGGCTTCTCTATGCGTTCCCCTGGGATCTTCGACGGCCTCCCTTCGGTCGGCCTCTCAATCTCAGAAGAACAAGAGGGAGGTTCTCCTATGAGCCGGCCAGCGAAGGCAGGCCGGCAGGCGCCGCGGCGAAGTCGCCGTCAGGCGACCAGCTCGCGGAGCGCCGTGTGGCTGCTCGAAGGCGACTGCCTGGAGGTGCTTGGCGAGCTGGAGTCCGAAAGCGTCGATGCGATCGTCACCGACCCGCCCTACGGGATCGGCTTCCAACACGAGCGCTGGGACTCGGCGGCGATCCGCGAGGCGGCGGCGAAGGCGGGGCACGACCGGCTGAGCCCTAACGAGGCGTTCGAGACCTGGTGTCGAATCTGGGCGACCGAGTGCCGGCGGGTGATGAAGCCGGGGGCGTTCCTCGCCGCCTTCGGCTCGCCGCGGACATACCACCGGCTCGCGTGCGGGGTCGAGGATGCGGGGCTTGAGATCCGCGACACGCTGATGTGGCTCTACGCGGAGGGCATGCCCAAGTCGCGCCACTACCCCGGCGGTCGGGCTACGACGCTGAAGCCCGCCTTCGAGCCGATCGTGCTCACCCGCCGCGAGCTCGACGGGACGACCGAGGAGACGATCGCGCGCCACGGGACCGGCGCACTCAATACCGAGAGCTGCCGGGTGGAGGGCCGCCACCCGGCGAACGTCATCCTCGACCACGACCCCGACTGCCAGAAAAGGGGCTGCGCGCCGGGCTGTCCCGTCGCCGCCGCCGACGCCTGCGCCGGCGAGGGCCGGGCGCGGCTTGCGCCGAGTCGTTTCCTCTATTGCCCGAAGGCGACTCGGAGAGAGCGCGACGCGGGATGCGAGGAGCTGCCCCGCCGCGCACTCGACCTCTTCCCCAACGCCCAGAAGGGCGACAAGAAGCCGGCCCAAGTCCGTAACCCCCACCCGACCGTGAAGCCGCTTGAACTGATGCGCTGGCTGGTGCGGCTGCTCTGCCCGCCGGAGGGCCTGGTGCTCGATCCGACCGCGGGCTCGGGGACGACCGGCGCGGCGGCGGCGCTTGAGGGCCGACGCTTCATCGGCATCGAGCTGGAGTCCGCCTATGTCGAGATCGCCGCCGCGCGCATCGCCCACCACTCGAGGAAAGCTCCCGGCAGGCCGAAGGTGAGCCGCGTCCCTTTAGGGAGGCGGCGGTGAGCGCCGACCCTGGCTCCCGCGGCGAGGGCGAGTTGCGCCTCGACGCCGATTCGATCGAGGCGCTGGCCCGGCGTCTCGCCGAGCTGCTGGCCGAGCGGGAGCCCGAGCGGCCCGAGCGCGGTCTGATCTCCGCCGACGCTGTGGCCGAACGCTGGGGGGTCAGTCGGCGCTGGGTCTACGAACAGGCAGAACGCCTCGGCGCGCGCCGGATCGGCGCCGGATCGCGGCCACGGCTGCGCTTCGATCCCGACGAGGTTGCCGAACAGCTCGGAGAGCCAGGGGGAAGCCGCACCGGCCGCCGCGATGCGCGGCGATTCGCGGGGATGCGCGGGGATTGCGGTCCTGACTCGCTTTCTGCGCCCCGCAGAGCTATGGTCGCTCGCAGAGCAAAAAAGCGGCCGGGGCGACGTACCAGCGCCCCCCGGCCTGGCGCCGAAGGAGGGCCTCCGGCGCAATGAGAAGCCTAGCCCCGCCAGGCCATCTCGCTGCCCGCCCTCCGACCGACGCCGGAACGCGAGGAGGGCAGTGATGGTAAGCAAAACCGGAGGGCAGGTGGTAGAGCGGACCTGGAAGCGCGGGCGCGGCTACGCGCTGCGCTTCTGGGTCGGCGGCCGGCGCGAATACCTGACGCTCGGCTTCGAGCGCGACGGCTGGACCCGCAAGCGCGCCGAGGAGGCGCTCGCGGACATCCTCGCCGAAGTCAGGCTCGGCATCTGGGTGCGGCCGAAGAAGCAGCGCGCCGACGCTCGCAAGGAAGACGAGGAAAGCGAGGCGCCGATCTTCGGCCCCTTCGCCCGCCAGCTCATCGCCTCACGAAAGGGCCAGGTCAGCGAGAGCCAGCACGGCTATGAGCGCTGGGGGCTGATGCACCTGCTGCCGTTCTTCGGCGACTGGCCGCTGGTCGAGATCGATGTCCAGGCGGTCGATGCCTACCGCCACCACAAGGTGAGCGAAGGCGAAGCGCGCCAGCGGGCAATCGAGCGACGCAAGCCGCTACGAGACGCGCAGAACCGAATCCTGAAGCCGCTCGCGCCGTCCACGATCAACAAATCGATCGACATCCTGCAGTGGGTACTCTCGGTCGCGCTCGAATACAAGTACATCGCCGAGAACCCGGCGGTGGGCAGACGACGCCGGCTGAAGGAGTCGCCGAAGCCGCCGGTCCACCTCGACACGGCCGAGCAGATCGAAGCGCTGCTCGACGCGGCCGGAGAACTCGACCGGGACCAGTCGCTCAAGCTGAGCGAACGCCGGGCGATCCTCGCCACCCTCGTCCTCGCCGGCCCGCGCGCGATCGAGCTGGGTCACATGCTCTGGCGCGACGTAGACCTCGCCAACGGCCGCCTCTTCGTCGGCCGCTCGAAGACCCGGGCCGGCCTGCGGGAGATCAGGATGCTGCCGATCCTGCGCGACATCCTCGCCGCCCACAAGGCGCAGGCCTACCGAACCGGCGTCGATGACCTCGTCTTCCCGACCGGGACCGGCGGGCGCCGCGACAAGGACAACCTGCGCACCAGGGTGGTGAATCAGGTCTTCAAGCGCGCCAACGAGCTGCTTGAGCAGCGCGGCCGGGTTCCCTTGCCGAAGGGCCTCACCCCGCACAAGCTGCGCCACACCTTCGCCTCGGTCCTGATCGCCTGCGGCGAGGACCCGATCTCGGTGATGAGGCAGATCGGCCACACTGACCCGGCCTTCACGCTGCGCGTCTACTCCCACCTGATGAGCCGCAAGCCGGGCGAGCGGGCGCGGCTGAAGGCGCTGGTCAACGGTGAGCGGATCGCAGCGGTCCCAACGCCGCAGGAGCCGCCACGAGTCCTCGGCTGCGCGGCCTATGAGCTGCCGATCCTGCGGGCGCTCAAAGAGCGCGGCGGGACCGCGCGCCGCAAGGAGGTTCGAAGCGCCGTCGCCAACGAGGTGGCAAGCGCACTCAGCGATCTCGACCGCCAGTTGCTGCCGAGCGGCGAACCGCGCTGGGAGGCGCGTTTCGACAAGGCCCGCTCGAAGCTGCTGGCGGCGGGTTGCCTGAGGACGGATTCGCCGCGCGGGGTGTGGGAGCTGGCGGAAGCCGGAATCGAGCGCCTGGGAGGCTCGGACGCTGTGCGGCTGAATGGCGATTCGCGCCTACGACGATCCGGGGCCACGAAGGAGGCGATCGCGGCATGAACGTCCTCAGCTTCGGCGTAGCGATCCTCGGCGGCCTGCTCGTACTCTGGGTGCTCGGGGGGTTACTGCTTCGGATCGGCGGCCTGCTCCTTGTGCTTGCCGGCGGCTTCGGCGTCGGGCCTCAGCACAACGCGAACGGGGTTCTCGTCCTCGCGATCGGCGCCTTGCTGTGGCTCGCCGGTCACTGGCACTACGGGCTGCGCCACCACGAATACAAGAGCCCGCTGGCCGGCTACGTCTTTCTGCGCTGGGCGCCGGCCTGGCTCGATCCCACTCGCGATTGGGCGATCCCGATCACCGACGGTGAGCTCGTCGACTCAGAGAGGAGACCACGGTGAGAGCGACCAGCATGCGAGCGGGCGTTCGGCGGTGCTGGAGGCGACGCCGGGCGCGTCGCGAGCCTCCTCCGACCCCAACCCGGGAGCGCGAGGAGCGGATGACCGGCGAGGGCAACCGGATCGACGCCGCCGTGCTCCGCGCCTTCCTGAAGCGGACGCTCGGGGACGACGCCCTCGCCGACCCCGTAGGTGGATTGCTCTTCGAGTATGTGGTCGTCGGCCACCTTCACCGCTCGGTGGTTGCCGAAACCCTGCCTTCCTGCATCGCCGAGATCCTCGGCGCCGCCACGCGCGAGGATTGGCAGGCGGTAGCCGACGAGCTGATCGCCGAGGCGCGCGAAGTAAACGGGGGGTGTAGGGACGATGCGCGAGGATTTCGTTGTCCACGCGCGGCGGCCTTCAGGCTTCGGCTGATATCTGTGATTCACACGCGGCGGCAGCGGTCCAGCGCCAGGCGCCGCTGCCGGGCGGCAGCTCGGAGACGACCAGGCCGCTCTCGCCGATCCGCCGCCAGAGCGAGCGGTGCGCGGCCGGGTAGGCGACGTCGGCGCCGCAGCCGAGCACGGCGATCGTCAGGCCCGCTTCGATCGCGCCGCGGTGGGCGCAGGCGTCGATGCCGAAGGCGAGCCCGCTGATCACGACCAGGTCGGCCGCGGCCAGCTCGCGCCCGAGCTCACGGGCTACGTCGCGGCCGTAGCTGCTGGCGCGTCTGGCGCCGACCACGGAGACCGCGCCGCTTGGATCCAACCTCCTCAACAACTCGGGGTCGCCCCTGCCGAACAGCGCCCAGGGGGCGTCGGCGGTGTCGCGCAGGCCGACCGGGTACAGCGGATCGTGACGGCAGACGGCCCAGCACTCTGCCTCGGCGACCTCGGTGTGCAAGCGCTCCTCCGGCGTCGCTCCGAGGCGCAGCTCGAGCCAGGCGAAGCCGGGCCTACCCGGCCAGCGGGCGAGGAAGCAGTCGAAGTCGGCGGGGTCGAGGGCGATGCCCTGGGCGCCAGCGAAGACGAGCAGCACGGGGCCGTCGTCGCCGGCGAGCGTCTCGATCCGCTCGACGGTGGCGCTGAAACCGCAGTCGAAGAAGCGGCCGGGCAGGTTGAGTGCGACCTGAGCCCCGGTGGCCCGGGGAACCAGATACTCCCCAGATCGAGGAACAGGAATTCCCCAGGTATGAGCGTCGTTAGCGGCCCCACCGCGTAGCTGAGGCCGTAGGCCGAAGCGGCGCGGCGGGGCCGCGGCGGCGCTTTTCCGTCAGGGGTCAACGCGACGGTCGCGGGTGCCTATACCTGCGATCCGAAGGGAGACCCCGGGGGGATGCTCACACAGGAGGACGACGTGGAGATTCAAGCCCTTGCCAGCCGCGG
>DASTVL010000119.1:0-5674 GCA_035759115.1 Solirubrobacterales bacterium
GACACGCTCTTCCTCGCCAACATCCAGCCCGACCTGCAGCGCCAGGTCCGCGCCCAGTGCGACGCCGAGCGCTTCAGCGCCCTCGACTCGATGAACCTCTGGATCGACACCGCCCGGGACTCGCTGCTGGCGGCGATCGCCGAGGTCGAGTGCGTCGTGCTCAACGACGCCGAGATCCGCCAGCTCACCGGCGAGTCGAACCTCGCCCGCGCCGCCCGCGCGCTGATCGGCCACGGGCCGCGCGCCGTCGTCGCCAAGCAGGGCGAGTACGGCGCGGCGCTGTTCACCGAGGAGGAAAAGTTCTTCGCCCTGCCGGGGTTCCCGCTCGAGGACGTGCGCGACCCGACCGGCGCCGGAGACAGCTTCGCCGGCGGCTTCCTCGGCTACCTCGACAGCCACGACGGCGACCTCGACGAGGCCTGCCTGCGGCGGGCGATGGGCTACGGCACCGTGATGGCCTCGTTCAACGTCGAGGAGTTCGGCACCGAGCGGGTCGCGCGGCTGACCCGCGAGGAGGTCGACGCGCGCTTCGAGCGGCTGCACGAGATGACCCAGTTCGAGCCGTTGCCGGTCCGTTGACAACCCGGAACGCGCAAGCTGCGAAAATGCCCGCCGCATGGCCGCCGACTCGCTGACCGTCACCGACAACCGCACCGGGCAGACCTATGAGCTGCCGATCGTCGACGGCACGGTGCGCGCGATGGACCTGCGCCAGATCAAGGTCGACGAGGACGAATTCGGGATGCTGTCCTACGACCCGGCGTTCACCAACACGGCGTCCTGCCGCTCGGCGATCACCTACATCGACGGCGATGCGGGCATCCTCGAACACCGCGGCTACTCGATCGAGCAGCTCTGCGAGCGCTCCAGCTTCCTCGAGGTGGCCTACCTGCTGATCTTCGGCGAGCTGCCGACCGGGCCGCAGCTCGAGCGCTGGACCCACGACATCATCCACCACACCTTCGTGCACGAGGACCTCAAGCACTTCTTCCAGGGCTTCCGCTACGACGCGCACCCGATGGGGATGCTGCTCGCCGGAGTCGGCGCGCTCTCGACCTTCTACCCCGACGCGAAGCGCACCGAAGACCCCGAAGAGCGCTACATGGCAGCGGTGCGGCTGATCGCCAAGGTGCCGACCCTGGCCGCCTTCTCCTACCGCCACAACCGCGGCCTGCCCTACGTCTACCCCGACAACGAGCTCAACTTCGCCGAGAACTTCCTCTCGATGATGTTCAAGATGACCGAAGCGCGGCACATCCCGAAGGAAAGCCTCTCGAAGGCGCTCGACGTGCTCTTCATCCTGCACGCCGACCACGAACAGAACTGCTCGACCAACGCCGTGCGCGGGGTCGGCTCCTCCGACGTCGACCCGTATTCCGCGGTTGCGGCGGGCGTCGCGGCGCTCTACGGGCCACTGCACGGCGGCGCCAACGAGGCGGTGCTGCGGATGCTGCGCAAGATCGGCTCGGTCGACAACATCCCCGGCTTCCTCGCCCGGGTCCGGGAGGGCGAAGAGAAACTGATGGGCTTCGGCCACCGGGTCTACAAGAACTACGACCCGCGGGCGAAAATCATCCAGCAGCACATGGACGAGGTCTTCGAGGCGACCGAGTACAACCCGCTGGTCGAGATCGCCCGCGAGCTCGAGAAGCAGGCGCTCGACGACGAGTACTTCACCTCGCGCAAGCTCTACCCCAACGTCGACTACTACTCGGGGATCATCTACGAGGCGCTCGGCGTGCCGAACGAGATGTTCACCGTGATCTTCGCGATCCCCCGCACGGCCGGCTGGGTCGCGCAGTGGATGGAGATGAAGGACGACTCCGAACAGAAGATCGCCCGCCCGCGCCAGATCTACACCGGCGAGCGCGAGCGCACCTACGTCCGGGTCGACGAGCGCGAGGGCGACGAGAAAATCGTCGGGCCGCCGGCGCGGCGGCCCAAACGCCCGCGGCGCGGCGCGTAGCGCATAGGGACAGCCCGATGGGCGCGTGGAAGCTGACGATCAGGCATGGGTCCGACGTGGGGCATCAGAGCTTCGAGGATCTGGACGAGGCGGTGGATGCGATGCGGGAGCGGGCTATGGCTATCCGGGCCGAGGGGCCGGTGAAGGCGGTTTCGGCGCTGCGGGACTTCGAGCCGGGGGACCAGGTTCGGGCGCGGTTGCAGCTGAGCCGCGGGCGCTGGCCGCGCAAGGTCGTGGCCGGCGTCGACGTGCGCGGCGACGGGACGTTCATGCCGTTCAGCGGCGGCGTCGTCCGCGAGGAGCTCGACCCGAGCCGCCACGACTCGCCCTTCGACCTGGTCCGCGAGACTCTGCGGCGATGAGCGAGACCGAGATTCCCAAGGGCAGCTACGCCGCCGGGCGGCGGGTGAAGCTGCCCGCGGGCGCCGAAGCCCCCTACGTCGTCTTCGTCAACGGCGTCGAGCAGCGCGAGGAAGCCGACTACGACGTGCGCGCCGGCGAGATCGTCTTCCGCCGCGAGATCGTCAAGGAGAAGGTCGGCGCCGGCCGCTGGCTGGCGATGTACCTCGGCCTCTTCGGCACCTACCGCAAGAACGAGACGATCGACCTCCAGTTCAGGCGGGCTGGCAAAACGGAGCTGCTCTCCGACCTGCCCGTGCAGTCGGACTGAGGCTCAGTTGAAGACGTAGAGCAGGGCGAAGGCGGTCACAATCCAGACCGCGCCGGCGGCGATCATGCCCTTGTCCTTGGCGACCAGCGAGGCGATCGAGCGGTCCTCGGCGCGGTCGTAGATCAGGTAGAGGTAGCGGAAGATGCCGTAGAGCACCGGCGGGATCGTCCACATCATCTCGTTGCCGATCTGGGGCGAGTCGACGGCGTAGATCGAGTAGCTGATCACGGTGCCGGTGGTGACCAGGGCGACCATCTGGTCGAGGAAGGGCAGCGAGTAGTGCTCCAGCACCGGGCGGCTGCTGGTCCCCTCGTGCAGCTCGGACACGGCCTCCTGGCGGCGCTTGGTGAAGCCGAGGAAGAGGGCGATCATGCCGGTGCAGAGCAGCAGCCATTCCGAGGCGTGGGCGTCGACCGCGCTGGCGCCGGCGGCGACGCGGAGGATGAAGAGGCCGCCGAGGGTCATCACGTCGACGATCACCACCTGCTTGAGGCCGAGGCTGTAGGCGACCTGGGCGACGCCGTAGCCGATCACCATCAGGCCGACCTCCCAGTTGACCGTGGCGAAGGCGAGCGCGATCGCGCCGGCCGCGAGCAGCGGCGCGATCGTCTTCGCCGCCCCCTCGGAGAGCTCGCCGGCGGCGATCGGGCGGAAGCGCTTCTTCGGGTGCTTGCGGTCGAGCTCGACGTCGAGCAGGTCGTTGAGGTAGTAGCCGGCACTGGAGATCGCGCAGAAGGAGATGAAGGCGAGCGTCGCCTCGGCGACCGCGCCGGCGTCGGTGAACTTGCCGCCGAAGAGCAGCCCGGCGAACACGAAGACGTTCTTGATCCACTCCTGCGGCCGCCCGGTCTTGATCGCGGCGCGCAGCGGCGAGCGCCGCGGCGTCACGCGATCGCCGGGCGCGGGCTCGGCCGGGATCGTCGGATGCTCTGAGGTGATCGTGTCCATGTGTCGCGGGAGGGTAGCGCTGCGATACGTCAGCGAGAGGGGTCAGGGGTCGATCAGGACGCCGGGATTGAGCATCGCGGCGGGGTCGAGCTCGCGCTTGGCGGCGCGCAGCGCGGCGGCGAAGGGGGCGGGGCGTTGGCGGTCGTACCAGGGGCGGTGATCGCGGCCGACGGCGTGGTGGTGGGTGATCGTGCCGCTGCCTTCGATCACGGCCTCGGCCGCAGCCGCCTTGATCTCGTCCCACTGCTCGACCTCGCCGCCACGGACCGCCGGCGCCATGACCGTGAAGTAGGGCGCCGGGCCGTCCGGGTAGACGTGGGTGAAGCGGCAAGTGACCCGCGGCGCGCCGGGGCCCTCGGCGGGCGCGTCGCAGACCTCGGCGACCCTGGCCCGCACGACGTCCATCGCGGTCGCGTGGAAGTCCTCGAAGCGGTCCCAGGTGATCGCCGTCTCGAAGGTCTCCGAGAGGACCCCGCAGGCGACGAAGGTGTCGCGCAGATAGGGAGCGAGCAGGAAGGCGCTGCGCCAGGCCCCGACCGAGTCGGCCGCCTCCCCGCCGCCTCCGCCGGAGCTGCGCACCTCGCCGGGCGCGCCGCCGTACTCGCGGGCGATCGCCACGGCCAGGTCCATGGCTGCGTCGACCGGGTGGTGGGCGGACTCGAAGCCGAGCACGAGCAGGTTCTTCTCACCCGAGCCGGCGCCGGTCATCCCGGCCTCGATCGCGTCGAGCAGGCGGCAGTTGCTCGGGTTCAGGCCCGACTGCGAGAGCTCGCGCACGGCGCCGGCCGCATCGAGGAAGTCGTCGAACTCGACCCCGCAGGAGATCTTGAACTGCGGCCGCGGGCGCACCCGCATCCAGGCCTCGCCGATCACGCCGAGGATCCCCTCCGAGCCGATCAGCGCCCGGTCGGGCGAGGGCCCCGCGCCCGAGCCCGGCAGCCGCCGGCTCTCCCAGAGCCCGCGCGGCGTGATCGCCCGCACCGACTCGACCAGATCGTCGATGTGCGTGTAGAGGGTGGCGAAGTGGCCGCCGGCCCGGGTCGCCACCCAGCCGCCCAGGGTCGAGTACTCGAACGACTGCGGGAAGTGGCGCAGGGTCAGCCCCTGCTCGCGCAGCTGCTCCTCCAGCACCGGCCCGGTCGCCCCGGCCTGGATCCGTGCCGCCATCGACTCGGCGTCGACTTCCAGCACCCGGTCGAGCCGCCGCAGGTCGAGCGCGACGAAGGGCCTGTCCCCCAGCCGCCCCTCGACCCCGCCGACGACGCTCGTGCCGCCGCCGAACGGGACCACAGCCGCCCCCTCCGACTCGCACCAGGACAGCACCGCCTCGATCTCCGACTCGTCCCGCGGCAGCGCCACCAGGTCCGGCGGATTCTCAAAGTCCCCCCGAAACCCCCGCACCACATCCCGGTAGGCCTTCCCCAACGCCCGGCTCACCCGCTCGTACTTCTCCTCGGTGAACAGATCACCAAACCCATCCGGCTTCTTCAGCCGAGGCTCACGCACTTCGACCGCATCGAGCGCCACAGCCTCCTCCGGCGCCCCCCCAAACCCAAACCGCTCCCGAATCCCCGCCGCAGCCTCCTTCAACTGCTGCTCAGTGGGCGCCTGGTCCTCATAGCCCCACCCCCAATGCTTAAGCCGTCTCTCACCCACGACCGGAAGCATCGCAGGCGGCCCCTCCCCTGGAGAACTACCAGTGCACGCCTTTCATCAAATGAGCGAAAGCGACAGCCTCGGTAGTCGGCGGCCGATCCGGCGCCTCGTCCTTCTTGCCCTTGGCCGCCTGCGACTCCGGGAACAGCTTGTATGCCGTGTTGAGGATTTTGTCGCTGACCGTCGGCGCGACCGCGTAGAGCAGCTCGCCGAAGGTGCCGAGCCGGGTCGCGACCTTCTTCGGCCGCCCGACCATCGCCCCCGCGATCATCTCAGCCGCCTCCTCGGGCGTGATCGCCGGGAACATGTCGTACATCCGCGTCGGCGCGATCATCGGCGTGCGCACCAGCGGCATGTAGATCGTCGTGATGTCGACGCCGTCATCGACGATCTCGGAGGCGATCACCCGGCTGAAGGCGTCGAGCGCGGCCTTC
>DASTVL010000120.1:0-2238 GCA_035759115.1 Solirubrobacterales bacterium
AAAACCCGATGCAGGTCATCGAGATCGTCCATCCGTGCCCGTCGAAGGAAGAGCCGCTCGGTCGTGATCATGTACTTATGCCGCTCCCAAGCATAGGTCTCCCTGAAGCTAACAGCTTTCAGGTTTGGTGTTTGGAAGCATGAGCCTTCGACCCGCGCGCTGCGCCCGACACGAGTGGCGGCTTTTCGCGCCGCGCGGCGGCACTCTCCGACCCCGACGAACGACAGCATCGGCCGTACTCGACGGCCTGGCACCCGGCGATCCGAGGGGAAACACAATACGCGGTGTGCGTCCGCTCCGAGCCGAGGCTGTGTGAGAACGGGTTGAGTTGATCGCGCGAGACATGCCTCGAGGGGCGCAGGTGGCAGGAGCGGCGCCGGTCGTTGAGCCGGGTGTAACGGCGGCCTGGAGGCGGCGGTCGGTCTCTTCAGTCGGGCATCGCGGCCATCAGACGGCGGACGCCGATCATCGAGATGACCCGCTTGATGTTGTAGGCGAGCACGTGGAGCGCCAACTCCGTCCGGACGTTCTTCAGCCGCCGCATCTGGAAGTGGGTCGCGCCCATCCAGGCCTTGATGGTGCCGAAGGGGTGCTCGACGGTGCTGCGCCGTCGCGCCATCAGAGAGGGGTCGCGGCTGATGCGGTCGCGCATGTCGTCGACGAGGTGCTCGTGCTCCCAGCGGCTGATCCGGCGCTCCTTGCCGGTGGTGCAGCGGCTCTTGATCGGGCAGTCGCGACACGCGCCGGTCCAGTACCGCCTGAGCTGTAGACCGGCTTCCTCGGTCGTGTAGCGGTAGGTGAGGATCTCGCCTGCCGGACAGCGATAGACGTCGGCGACAGGCTCGTAGGCGAAGTCGTCCTTCACGTACATTCCCTTGATCCGGTTGCCCGAGGTCGCGGACCGGGGAACCGTCGTGGTGATGCCGGCTTCGTGGCAGGCCAGGATCTCGTGGCCGCTGAAGTAGCCCTTGTCGGCGATGGCGCTCATTTCGGTCCGCCCGAGCGCCGCTTTTGCTTCCTTTGCCATTGCGGACAGCTGATCGCGGTCATGGCACTCGTTGGTGACGTCGTGGGTGACGATAAGGTGGGTTTCGGTGTCGACCGCGGCCTGGGCGTTGTAGCCGACGAGCCCGCTGCCCCTGGCGCTGGTCGCCATGGCGCGGGCATCCGGATCGGTCAGCGAGATCTGCCCGTCCGGCGCATCCTCCAGCGCCCGGTCCATGGCCTTCAGGCGTTCGATCTCCTGCCGGATGCGCCCATACCGCTGGCCGAGGTTCTCGACCTTCTCCGCTCGGGCCTCGCCCTCTTCCTGACGGTCGATCCTCACCATCTCGTCGATGTAGCGCTCGACGGCGGCCTCGAGATGCGCGATGCGGCTGGCGATCTTGCCCTTGGTGAAGTTCCGGTCGCGATTGTTGACCGCCTTGAACTTGGCTCGCCCGATGGCGACGCAGTCGCCCTTCAACACTCCGATCCGGCGACAAAGCTCGACGAACTCCGCGCAGGTCCGCCGGATCGCAGGACCGTTGTCGCGCCGGAAGTCCGCGATGGTCTTGTGGTCCGGCACCAGCCGACCGGTCAGCCACATCAGCTCGACGTTGCGCCCGACCTCGCGCTCCAGCCGGCGGCTGGAGGGAACGCGGTTGAGATAGCCGTAGATGAAGAGCTTGAGCAGCACCGCCGGGTGATAGCCGGGCCGCCCCGTTCGCGCAGGCGTCGCACGCTCGAATTCGAGGCCGGCCAGGTCCAACTCCTCGACGAAGAGATCGACGACACGGACCAGGTGATCCTCGCCGACCCAGTCCTCCAACCTCTCGGGAAACAGCGTCGACTGACCGCGCTCGACGCCCTCGATGAACCCTGCCATGCCTGCCCCTGCCTTTTCCGCAGAGCATACATCAGGGCGGGGTTTCTACACAGCCTCGGCCCAGACCTGACCTTTGACGCGAACGGCGCCCGCCGCGCCACCGCATGGTTTCGGCCATTCGTGGCGAACGCGGCGAGGCTTGCACCAGGCAGTTCCGCACGCAGGACGGAGCAGCAGTTCGCGTCGGATGCGAGGCATCAGGAGTTGCAGTCCGTTCGCGGAACGCGAGAAGCAGACGCTGTCGGAAATGCTATCAATGCTGTCCCGGAGGGCGCAGGCTGAACCTCGCGAAGCTCGCCGAAGGCGAGGCCATTGTCGCGTACCGCGAGGGAAAGAGAGATGTCGGGATTCTTTCGTTTCGGACCGATGGT
>DASTVL010000121.1:0-3085 GCA_035759115.1 Solirubrobacterales bacterium
CACCTCCGTGCTCGAGGCCTTCCGCCAGGCCGACGACATCCTGCGCCAGGGCGTGCAGGGGATCACCGACCTGATCACGATCCCGGGCCTGATCAACCTCGACTTCGCCGACGTGCGCACGATCATGCGCGACGCCGGCTCCGCCCTGATGGGCGTCGGCTCGGCAGCGGGCGAGTCGCGCGCGGTCGACGCCGCCAAGGCCGCCGTCACCTCGCCGCTGATCGAGGAGTCGATCAAGGGCGCGACCGGGATGCTGCTCAACATCACCGGCCCCGAGGATCTCGGCCTGTTCGAGGTCAACGAGGCGGCGCAGCTGGTGCAGGCCGAAGCCGACGACAACGCCAACATCATCTTCGGCTCGGTCGTCGACCAGTCGATGCGCGACGAGGTCCGCGTCACCGTGATCGCCACCGGCTTCGAGGGGTTCGAGCTTTTGGCGCGGTCGCCGCAGCGCGTGCGGCGGCGTTACGAGAGCCGGCCGCGAATCTCCGCCGAGGACACGGATATACGCAAACTGCGCGTGTCCGACGACGACATCGACGTTCCCGGCTTCCTCAAGGAATAGCCGCGCGCAATAGCCTGCGCGCCGTGAGCTTGAAGCGAACCTCCCTGTACGAGCGGCATGTCGAGGCCGGCGCGAAGCTTGTTGAGTTTGCGGGCTGGGAGATGCCCGTTACCTATGTGGGGGTGCGGGAGGAGCATGTGGCTGTGCGGACGCATGCCGGGGCCTTCGATGTGTCGCACATGGGGGAGGTCGAAGTGGAGGGGCCGGGGGCGCTTGCGTTCCTGCAGCGGGTGCTCTCCAACGACGTGGGGGCGATCGCGCTCGGCGGGGCTCAGTACTCGTGCCTGTGCGCCGAGGACGGGGGCGTGCTCGACGACCTCTTCGCCTACCGGCTCGGCGGCGACCGTTACCTGATCGTCACCAACTGCGCCAACCACGATTCCGACCTCGCCTGGCTCGGGCGCCGGAGCCGCGGCTTCGACGTCAGCGTCCGCGACGTCGCCGACCGCTACGCGATGCTCGCCGTGCAGGGCCCGCACGCCCGCGCGATCGTCACCGCCACGCTGGCGATCGAGCTGCCGCCGCGGATGCGCGTCGCGCACGCGCGTGTCGGCGGCCGGCCGGCGCTCGTCTGCGGCACCGGCTACACCGGCGAGGACGGGGTCGAGCTGCTGATCGACCCCGAGGTCGCGCCGGCGATCTGGGCCGAGCTGCTCGACGCCGGCGTCGTCCCCTGTGGACTCGGCGCCCGCGACACGCTGCGGCTCGAGGCCTGCTTCCACCTGCACGGCAACGACCTCGGCCCCGAGCGCAACCCGATCGAGGCGGGCCTCGGCTGGTGCTGCAAGGAGGCGACCGGCTTCATCGGCGCCGACGCCGTGGCCGAGGCGCGCGCCGCGGGCACGGCGGAGCGGCTGGCGCCGTTCAAGATCGAGGGTGCCGGGATCCCGCGCCAGGGCAACCCGGTGCTCGCCGGCGGCGAGCCCGCCGGCGTCGTCACCAGCGGCAGCTTCTCGCCCTCGCTCGAGCTCGGGATCGGCATGGCCTACGTGCGCAGCGACCTGGCCGAGCCCGGGACCGAGGTCGAGATCGACGTGCGCGGCAAGCACCGCGCCGCCCGTATAGCGTCCAAGCCCCTCTACGAGAGTCCCGCATCCCGGAAGGAGAAGTGACGAAGTTGGCCGAGGCAAACTATCCCGACGACCTGCTCTACCACGACCAGCACGACTGGGCCCGCCTCGAGGGCGACGAGCACGCCGTGTTCGGGATCACCTGGTACGCGCAGGACAGCCTCGGCGAGGTCGTCTTCTACGATCCGCCCGAGCCGGGCGCGACGATCGACAAGGACTCCTCCTACGCCGAGGTCGAGTCGGTCAAGGCGGTCTCCGACGTGATCGCGCCGATGTCGGGCGAGATCGTCGAGGTCAACGAGGCGCTCTCCGACGCGCCGGAGAAGATCAACGAGGACCCCTACGGCGAGGGCTGGCTGGTCAAGGTCAGGCTGAGCGCGCCGAAGGAGACCGACGCGCTGCTCGGCGCCGACGAATACCGCAAGCTGCTCGATGGTTGACCGGGTGGCCCGAGTCGCTTCCGTAGCCTTGACGCTGTGAGCCGCTACACCTCCGCAACGCCCGCCGACCGTGAGCCGATGCTCGCCGCGATCGGGGTCGGCTCGGTCGAGGAGCTGTTCGAGCAGGTCCCCGAGCCGCTGCGGCTCGGGCGCGAGCTGGCGCTGCCCGCCGGGATGAGCGAGGCCGAGGTCTACGAGCGCCTCGCCGAGCTCGCCGCGCGCAACGCCGACGCGGAGGAGCAGGTCTGCTTCCTCGGCGCCGGGATGTACGACCACTATGTGCCGGCGATCGTCGACGCGATCACCCAGCGCAGCGAGTTCCTCACCCCCTACACGCCCTACCAGCCGGAGATCTCGCAGGGCGGCCTGCAGGCGATGTTCGAGTTCCAGACCGCGATCTCGGAGCTGACCGCGCTGCCGGTCTCCAACGCCGGCCTCTACGAGGGCCCCTCGTCCGTCGCCTCGGCCGCCTACCTGGCGATCGCCGCGAGCAAGGGCCGGCGCCGCTTCGTCGTCTCGCGCGGCGTCCACCCGCACAGCCGCGAGACGCTCGCCACCTACTCGGTCGGCTACGGCGCCGAGGTCGCGGAGGTCGGGCTCGAGGACGGGCTCACCGACGCCGCCGCGCTGGCCGCGGCCGTCGACGGCGAGACCGCCGCCGTCTTCCTGCAGAGCCCCAACTTCCTCGGCGCGGTCGAGGACGTCGAGGCGCTCGGCGCCGCCGCCAAGGAGCACGGGGCGCTGCTCGTCGTCGCGGTCGACCCGATGACGCTCGGCGTGCTCTGGCCGCCCGGCGCGCCGGGCGCCGACATCGCCCTCGGCGAGGGCCAGCCGCTCGGCAACCGGCTCGACTTCGGCGGCCCCTCGTTCGGCTTCTTCTGCGGGACCGAGGAGCTGATGCGCAAGATGCCGGGCCGGATCGCCGGCGAGACCGACGACGCCGACGGCCGCCGCGGCTTCGTGCTCGCCCTGCAGACGCGCGAGCAGCACATCCGCCGCGAGAAGGCGAC
>DASTVL010000122.1:0-5839 GCA_035759115.1 Solirubrobacterales bacterium
GAGCCGATGCGCTGGTCGAGGCCCATGCCGCGGGCGACCTCGGCGACGTCGGCGCCGACCTCCTCGCAGACGTTGGCGATCTCGTTGACGAAGGAGATCTTGGTCGCGAGGAAGGCGTTGGAGGCGAGCTTGATCATCTCGGCGCTGGCGACATCGGTGCGCACGGCCTCGCCGCCGAGCGGCTCGTACAGCCCGGCGACCGCGTCCCCCGCCGCCTCGTCGCCGGAGTCGGCGCCGATCACGACCCGGTCGGGGTGCTTGAAGTCCTCGACCGCGGTTCCCTCCTTGAGGAACTCGGGACAGGAGACGTAGGCGAGCCCCGGCCGGTCGCGGCGGATCGCCGCGCCGGTGCCGGCCGGCACCGTGCTCTTCATGATCAGCACCTGGTCGCCGCCCTCGGGCAGCTCCTCGATCACGGCGCGGACGCGCGAGAGATCGGCGTCGCCGGACCGGGTCGGCGGCGTGTCGACGCAGACGAAGATCAGCCGCGCCCGCTCCAGCAGCTCGCCGATCTCGGTCGTGAAGGTGAGGCGCTCGGAGTTGCGGGCGAGCAGCTCGTCGAGCCCGGGCTCGTGGATCGTCGTCTCGCCGCGGGAGAGCGAGGCGACCTTCTCGGCGACGATGTCGCGCGCGACGACCGGATGGCCGAGCTCGGCGAAGCAGGAGGCGGTGACCAGGCCGACCCAGCCGACCCCGATCACGCCGATCGTCTCTTTGCCCTCGCTCACAGTGCCGCCCTCCGTTTCCTCGGCTTATTGTTCGGGATCTTCACCCGGGCCGAGCGGGCGATTCCGATCATCTGATCGCTGGTGAGCACGCGCAGCAGGCTATTCGCGATCCAGTAGGTGTTGTCGCCACGGTGCCAGGCGACGAGCCGCACGCGGTCGCCATCGAGGAAGATCTCGTACTCGCGCCCGCGGATCGTCTGCTTGATGCTGGGCGCGTCGAGAATCGGCGGGTCGCTCCAGCCCTGGATCCCCTGCACGCCGAAGTAGTGGGTGCCGTCGGGCAGAGCGAGCTCGAGCACCATGCGGTAGGCGCCGTGGCGGTTGCCGTCGGTGTCCTTGAAGTGGTAGACGCGCGGATCCTGGATGTGCAGGAAGGGGTTGCTTTCCTCGTAGGCCGCGCCCGAGGGCAGGCGGCTGGGGTAGAAGACCGGGAAGCCGCGGCTGACCTTGCGCGCGACGATCTTCGCCTCCTCTTCGCCGGCTTCCAGCGCCGACACGAGGCCGTCACTGCCGGGCGGCTTGGTCTTCAGCTTCGGCTTCTTCTTTTTCTTCTTCTCGGCCTTCGCCTTCTTCTTGCCCTTCTTCTTGTTCGATTCGGCCTCCTCGAGCGAGCCGCGCGGGCCGCCGCTGGCTTCGATCCCCTGGAAGCGGTCGACCGCTTCGGCGATCGCGGTCGAGTTCGCGTAAACGAAACTCGGCCCCAGTTCGGCCGGGAAGTCGACCTCGTTGATTTCCGCGTTGCGCGAGGCGACGAACAGCTTCAGCACCTCCAGCATCGCCTCCTTGTCGCTGATGTCGGAGGTCGTGTATTCGGTGAAGATCTCAATCAGGTCGTTGCGGCCCAACACCAGGTCGGCGATCGGCACCCGCTGGCGGGCGGCGCTGAGGAAGTCCTGCTGGCGGGCGGCGCGGACGATGTCGGTGTCGGTGTGGCGGTAGCGCACGTACTCGAGCGCCCGCTTGCCGCACATCAGCTGGTAGCCGGGGTGGACGTTGATCTCCGAATACTGTTCGGATGGCGGCACGCCGACGTTGGAGTGGTAGTAGCGGCGGTCGACGTCGACGTAGACGCAGCCGATCGCGTAGACGGCTCGGACGAAGCCGAGGAAGTCGACGTTGACGACGTGGTTGATCGGCAGCCCGGTCAGTTCCTTGACCACCTGCAGGGTCAGCTTCGGCCCGCCGTAGGCGTAGGCGGAGGAGAACTTCTCCGTGCCGACGCCGGGGATCTCGACCTTGAGGTCGCGCGGGATCGACATCAGCGCGATCGCGTTGTTGTCGGGATCGAGGCGGAGCAGCATCGTCGTGTCGGAGCGGCCCGCTTCTTCCTCGTCGCCGGCGCGCTTGTCGGAGCCGAGGATGAGGATGTTCTGCGCTTCGCCGCCGGTGGTCTTCTGCAGGAAGCGGTCGACTTTGTTCTTCAGCACGTTGTTGTGCGCGAGCTCGTTGGCGATGCTTTCGATGTAGATCAGGCCGCTCGCCGAGACCGCGCCCGCGGTGACGAAGACGATCAGGAACGAGGCCAGCAGGAAGCGCCACCAGTAGCGCTTCGGCTGTGGCGGCGGCTCGAAGTCGCCCTGCGGCGGCGGCTTCTTGAACGGCTCCTCGATCACCGCGGCTCCCCGCTCAAGCGTCGAGCCGATCCGGGATCTCGTCCAGGAACGCTTCCAGCGCCTGCCGGTAGGCGATCAGCGAGGGCAGCGATACCCACTCCGAGGGCCCGTGATGGCCTTCGCCGGCCGGCCCGAACTCGACCGCCGGCACCCCCACGCGTAAGAAGGAGACAGCGTCGGAGGCGCCGTCGCGACCGACGCTCATCGGCTCGCCCTCGTGGTGCGCGGAGACCGCCTCGCGCAGGCCCTGGACGAAGGGCGAGCTGCGGTCGACGACAGCGGGCGGCCGCGTGAACAGGGTCTGCGCCTCGGCGTCGGGCAGGCCGTGAATCTGCTCGAGCACGGCGGCGGGATCCTGATCGGGCAGGTAGCGGATGTCGACGTCGATCGCGCATCGGTCTGGCACCTTGTTGAGCGCGTCGCCGCCCAGGATCCGGCCGAGGTTGATCGAGGGGCGGTCGAACAGCTCAGAGCTGTGCCGGGCAAACGGTAGCGACTCGATACTGCGGAAAACGTCGTGTGCCTTGAGCACGGCGTTGTCGCCCAGCCACGGGGTGGCGCCGTGGGCGGCGACGCCGCTGACCTCCAGCCGCAGCGCCAGCACCCCCTTCGCCTCGACCCCGATCTGCAGATCGGTCGGCTCGCCGGTGATCGCGAAGTCGCCGACGAAGCCGCCGTCGACCAGCGCGTCGCTGCCGCGATCCACTTCCTCCTCGGACTCCTCGTCGCCGACGATCCCCAGCCGCACCCGCACCCGCTCGGAGTCGCGCATCGCGGCGACGGTCATCAGCATCGCCGCCAGCGCCCCCTTCATGTCATAGGCCCCGCGCCCATAGAGCCGCTCCCCCTCGACCCGCGGCTCGAACTGCCCCTGCCGCCCCGGCACCACGTCCAGATGCCCGTGCAACACCACCGTCGGCGCCCCCTCCGGCCCGACCTCGGCCTTCAGCACCGGCAACCCCCGCACCTCTTCGGTCTCAACCGAGATCCCCCGCGCTTCCAACCACCCCTCGACGAACCCCGCAGCTTCGAGCACCCCATCCGCCCGCGAGGACTCAAAGGAGATCAACCGCTCAACAAGCCCCACCATCTCCTCACTCATGCCAGCAGCCTGGCATGTGGGCTCACCCGTTGGCGATGGCGAGAAACGCTTCAGCTCTGTCGCGGTCTTTGCGTGCCCGCCGCTGCTCGCCGCTGCCGTCCTCGGAGTCGGCGATCCGCTGCTCGGCGTCGGAGAGCTGCTCTTTGAGCGAGCCCGCGTCGAGGTCCTCCGGCGCGATCGCCTCCTCGACCAAGAGCCGGGCGTGGTTGCCGAAGACCTGCAGCCAGCCGTGCGCCTGGGCGAAGCGCTGCGTCTCGCTGCCGGACTTGTGCAGGCGCAGCTCGGCAGGCTGCAGCGCCGCCAGCAGCGGCGCGTGGTTGGCGAGGATGCCGATCTCACCACCCGCGGTGCGGGTCGAGACCTGGCTCACCTCGCCGCTGAAGACCTCACCCTCGGGGGTGAGGATCTCGACCTCGAATTTGCTCTCGCCGGCCAAGAGGTTCCTACGCAGCGGCCTTCGAGGCGTTCTCGGTGACCTGGTCGATGCCGCCCTGCATGTAGAAGGCGCCCTCGGGCAGGTCGTCGTGCTCGCCGTCGAGGATCTCGCGGAAGCCGCGCACCGTCTCCGCGACCGGCACGTACTCGCCGGTGCGGCCGGTGAACTGCTCGGCGACGAAGAACGGCTGGCTGAGGAAGCGCTCGATCTTGCGCGCCCTGCTGACCGTCTGCTTGTCCTCGTCGGAGAGCTCGTCGATGCCGAGGATCGCGATGATGTCCTGCAGCTCCTTGTAGCGCTGCAGCACCTCCTGGACGTCGGTCGCGGTGCGGTAGTGCTCCTCGCCGAGGATGTCGGGCTTGAGGATCGTCGAGCTCGAGTCGAGCGGGTCGACCGCCGGGTAGATCCCTTTCTCGGAGATCGCCCGCGAGAGCGCCGTGGTCGCGTTGAGGTGGGCGAAGACCGAGGCCGGCGCCGGGTCGGTGTAGTCGTCGGCGGGCACGTAGACGGCCTGGATCGAAGTCACCGAGCCGCGCTCGGTCGAGGTGATCCGCTCCTGCAGGCCGCCCATCTCAGTCTCCAGCGTCGGCTGGTAGCCGACCGCGGAGGGCATCCGGCCGAGCAGGGCCGAGACCTCCGAGCCCGCCTGGACGAAGCGGAAGATGTTGTCGATGAACAGCAGCACGTCCTGGCCGCCCTGCTCGCGGTAGTACTCGGCCATCGTCAGGCCGGAGAGGGCGACGCGCAGGCGGGCGCCGGGCGGCTCGTTCATCTGGCCGAAGACGAGCATCGTTTTGTCGATCACGCCCGACTCTTTCATCTCGAGCCAGAGGTCGTTGCCCTCGCGCGAGCGCTCACCGACGCCGACGAAGGCCGAGAGGCCTTCGTGCTCCTCGGCGATCGAGCGGATCAGCTCCTGGATCAGCACGGTCTTGCCGACGCCGGCGCCGCCGAACAGCCCGACCTTGCCGCCCTTGGCGTAGGGCGCGAGCAGGTCGATGACCTTGATCCCCGTCTCGAGGATCTCCTGGGTCGGGGCGAGGTCGGAGGCCTTCGGCGCGGGGCGGTGAATCGGCCAGCGCTCCTCGGCCTGCACCGGGTCGCCCTGGTCGATCGGCTCGCCGAGCAGGTTGAAGATCCGGCCCAGGGTCGCGTCGCCGACCGGGACGGTGATCGGCTCGCCGGTGTCGATCACCTTGTCGCCACGCTGCAGGCCGTCGGTGGCGTCCATCGCGACCGCGCGCACGCGGTCGTCGCCGAGGTGCTGCTGGACCTCGCAGACCAGCTCGGTCGCCTCGCGATCGTCGTCACCGGCCATCTCGACCCGCAGCGCCGTGTAGATCTCCGGCAGCCGGTCGGAGAAGACCGCGTCGACGACGACGCCGGTCACCTGCTCGACTCGCCCTACGTTGCTTCCGTTCGTGTCAGCCATTGGTTCCTTTTCTCGCCTCTCCAATTTGAAGTCTTCTAACCGAGCGCCTCGGCGCCGGCGACGACCTCCAGGATCTCCTGGGTGATCTCCGCCTGCCTGACCCGGTTCATCTCCAGCGTCAGGTCGTCCATCATCGTTTCCGCGTTCTCAGCCGCGTTGCGCATCGCCGTCATCCGCGCCCCCAACTCGGAGGCGGCCGACTCGAGCAGCGCCCGGTAGACCGAGATGTTCACGTACTCGGGGATCAGCTGCGCCAGCAGCAGCTCCGCTTCGGGCTCGTACTCCCAAAGCGCCTTGCTGTGCGCCCTCTCGATCTCGCTCTCCTCGGCGTCGGCTTCCTCCTCCTCGACCCCGGCGCCGATCACGTCGGCCTGCTGCAGCGGCAAGAGCGTCTGCCGCCAGACGTGCTGGGTCAGCGGCGAGACGTAGCGGTTGTAGACGAGCTCGACCCGGTCGAGGTCCTCGTCGACGTAGCGCGAGGTCAGCTCCTCGCCGATCTCGCGCGCGTTGGCGAAGCCGGGGCGGTCG
>DASTVL010000123.1:0-3740 GCA_035759115.1 Solirubrobacterales bacterium
TCCCACGTCGAGCTGCGCGACGGTCTCCGTGGGAGGGGCACACGACTCCCTAAGCCCACACGCCAGCTTCCAAGCCACCGCAGTCCCACAGAGCTCGGCGAACGGATACTCGTCGACCCCGGGATGCAAGATCGGACAATCGGGCAACTCGCTCCCAGGCTGGTGGTGGTCGGTGACCACGACGTCCATCCCCAGCTCCTTGGCCAGCGCCACCTCGGCCACAGAAGTAATCCCACAATCGACCGTGATCAACAACTCGGTCCCCCGCTCCGCCAGCCGCTCGACGTTCTCGGCGTTGAGCCCGTACCCGTCCGCCATCCGGTCCGGGATCAGCCAGTCGCACTCGGCGCCCAGCTCCCGCAGGGTCGAGACGAGGATCGTGGTCGCGCAGACGCCGTCGACGTCGAAGTCGCCGTGGACGGTGATCCGCGCCCCCTGGTCGATCGCGGTCGAGATCAGCTCGACGACCCCGGCCATCGAGCGGAACGCCTCCGGCGGGTGCGACTCTTCGGCGGCGAGGAACTCGCGCGCGGCCTCCGGCGTGCGATAGCCGCGCCGGACGAGGGTTACCGCGACCGGCTCGCTCAGCTCGAGCTCGTCGGCGAGCGCCCGCACCTCGGCGTAGTCGTACGGCTCGGCCGTGTACGCGTTGATGGATTCCGCCACACAACCAAGCTAGGAGGCGGCGCGGCGGCAAATCGGGCCGCGACGGGCCGCAAAATGGCGCTTTACGTCTGCTCGGCCTGTTCCGCGCGCACACCGATCACCCAGATGACCGCGAGGCCGATCGCGGTGCCGGGAACGGCGATCAGGGCGGTGCCGATATCGGTGTCGCCGTAGCCCTGGCCGGTGATGGCCGCGACGACGATCCCGAAAAGAACCGAGCCGATCATCGCGCCGAGCAGCGCGCCGACGATCCCCTGCCAGAAGCGATCCGGCAGGAAGACGGTGAAGTGCCAGAGGGCAATCCCCATCGTGAGCCAGACAATCAGCGCCATCTAACGATTCCTCCCGTGCTTGCGCCGTTGCTGGCGCCGTTCGCGGCGTTTCTCGTTGCGTTCGCGGCGCTCCCGCGCCTCCGGATCGGGGGCGACGGCCGGCGCCTCCTCCTGGGCCGCCGGATCGCCTCCGTTGCCCGGCGACTCGGCGGCCGCGACCGGAGCCGGAGCAAGCTTCTCCTCGGTCTCCTCGTCGGCCTCGGCGTCCTCGTCCAGCCTCGCCATCGTCATTTCGTCGGCGAAGGGCGGCACCGCGCCATCCGCCTCGATGATCTTTTCGCGCCGCCGGGTAAAGCTCGGCTCGCGCTCCTTCCAGGCGGTAAGCACCGGCCCGGCGATGAAGATCGAGGAGTAGGTCCCCGAGAAGAGCCCGACCATCATCGCGAAGGCGAAGTCCTGCAGGGTCGCGCCGCCGAAGATCAGCAGCATCGTGACCAGGAAGACCGCGGAGAGGCCGGTGATCAGCGAGCGCGTCAGGACCTCGCTCATCGAGCGGTTGACGATCTGCGAGAACGTCGCTCGCGGCATCCGCGGCACGTTCTCGCGGATCCGGTCGAAGACGATCACGCAGTCATATAACGAGTAGCCGAGGATCGTCAGCAGCGCCGCAACCGTGGCGCTGGTCACCTCGCGATCGGAAAGCGAGTAGATCCCCGCCGTGATCAGCAGGTCGTGGGCGACCGCGATCATCACGGGCACCGCGTACTTGGCCTCGAAACGGAAGGCGACGTAGGCGGAGATCAACAGCAGCGAGAAGATGATCGCCAGCACCGCGCTGCGCGCCACCTGGGCGCCGAAGGTCGGCCCGACGCTGGTGCTTTCGAAGCTGCCCGTCTGGACCCCGAACTCCGCGTTGAGCAGGCCCCTCACCTCCGCGACGCCACCGGGCTGCAACTCCTCAGCCTGCACTTGGAAGCCGCTGCCGAACTGCGGGTTGTCGGTTTCCTGGATCTCAGCTTCGCCGAGGCCCTCCTGATCGAGCGCGTCACGCAGCTGCTCGGTCGTGATGCTCTGCTCGGGAGCGAAGTTGAGCCGCGTGCCCGATTCGAAATCGATCCCGAGGTTGAGCTGGTTGCCGGCCAGCGAGAGCGCGCCGATGACCAGAATCGCGCCGGAGATAGAGAAGAACCATTTGCTCGCGCCGACGAAGTCGAAGCGCCATTTGACCTTCTGCTCGCCGGCTCCGAGGAAGCGCGCCGAGGTGAGCAGGCGGCCGCGGCCGAAGGTGCCGAGCAGGGCCTGGGTGAAGACCACGGCGGTGAACAGCGAGACGATCGTGCCGACACCGAGGGTGAAGGCGAAGCCCTTGACGCCCGCGGTGGCGAGGACGAAGAGGATGAACGCCGTGAGCAGGGTGATGACGTTGGCGTCGATGATCGTCGCGATGCCGCGCCGGTACCCGACCGCGATCGCCTGGCTGAGGCCACGGCCGGCGCGTACCTCCTCCTTGATCCGCTCGAAGATGACGACATTCGAGTCCGCGGCGACCCCGATCGTGAGGATCAACCCGGCGATCCCGGGCAGGGTCATCGTCACCGGGATCAGCTTGATCATCGCGAAGAAGACGAGGCCGTAGACGGCGAGGCCGAGGACCGCGACGACGCCGAGCAGGCGGTAGTAGGCGAGCAGGAAGAGGATCACCAGGATCAGGCCGACGAGCATCGCCCGCAGGCCCTCCTCGAGCGCCTGTTCGCCGAGCGTCGCCGAGACCTGCGTCTGGCTGATCAGCTTCAGGTTGACCGGCAGGGCGCCGATCTGCAGGAAGGTCGCCAGGTCCTGCGCTTCGGTGATGCTGGTGAAGCCGCCCGAGATCTGGGCGCCGGTGCGGCCGTCGATCCCATCGGGGTTCTCGGCGAAGTTGATCAGCGGCCGCGTCTTGACTTCGTTGTCGAGCACGACGGCGAAGCGGCCGGAGAGCTGTTCGGCCTGTTCCCCGGACGCCGGTCCGATCGCCCGCGCCTGGCCGCGCTGGGCGATCTGGCGGGTCACCTGCTGGAATGCCTGCTGGCCCTCGTCGGTGAAGTTGAAGGTGACGTTGGGCTGCTGCAGTTCGTCGAATTCCTGCTTCGGGTCGGTGATGTCGGTGCCCGAGAGAGCCGGCTTGTCACGCAGCGCGTACCAGCCGGGCTCGGCCTCGGTGAGCGTTTTGCCGGTCCCGTCCGAGGGCTGCTCCGAGACGACGATCGTGCCCGGCGGCACGGTCAGCACCTCGCCGCCTTTGCTGCGCCGTTCGCCGGTGGCGCTGATGTAGAGGTCCTTCTTGGCGAACTCGGGCCCGGCGATCAGCTCGTGCTCGGGTCCCTTCGAGAACAGGTAGTAGCGCGTGCGCGAGGTCGAGCAGTCGGTGCAGTCCGGTTCCGGTTTCTGTTCGCCGGCCAGCTGCACCGCCGCGTAGGCCGTCGGGAAGGCGCCGGAGAAGATCAGCTGCTGGCTTTCTTCTTTGGTCGTGCTGCGCCCGGCGGCTTCCCATTCTTTGTTCGCTTCTTCGATCGCCGCCGCAGGCGGTTCGCGCCCGGGATTGCCGCCGATGACCTTCTCGCGCCCGATCAGGTTCGGTTCCCAGTCGTAGAAGTGCAGCTGCGCGGTCGTGCCGACCTGATCGATCGCCCGCTCGGCGTTGGTCACGTCCGGCAGGGCGACGGCGATCTCGGTCTCGCCCAGCCGCGAGACCTCGGGCTCGGCGACGCCGAGCTTGTCGATCCGCTCGCGGATGATTTCGATCGAGCGGTCGATGTCTTCGCC
>DASTVL010000124.1:0-16102 GCA_035759115.1 Solirubrobacterales bacterium
CGGGCCCTCCAAGGGGCAAGCGAGCGAGGCGCTCTCCCGACGGCGGTCGGCTTCTCTATGCGTTCCCCTGGGATCTTCGACGGCCTCCCTTCGGTCGGCCTCTCAATCTCAGAAGAACAAGAGGGAGGTTCTCCTATGAGCGAGAAAACAGAGAAGGCGGCACCCGATCCAGAGCTGCTCAAGTCGTTTGCCGAAGAGGCGAAACGGCGCTGCGACGTGATCGCGGCCGGCCTCGCGACCGAGACCGAAGACTTCGAGACGCTGCGCTCCGAAGCGCACGCGCTCAAGGGCACCGCCGGCGCGGTCGGGCTGCGCCGCCTGGCCGAGCTCGCCGGGCTGATGGAATCCGACCTCGCTGAAGCGAAGAAGTCGGGCGAGCTGCGCGGTGGCCGCTCGCACCAGATCGCCGACGCCGCCAAGGCACTCGCCGAGGGGGCCTCCGCCGCGGCCGAGGGCAAGGAAGAGCCACCCGACGTGGGTCGCTCTCTGGCCCAGCTGTTCAGCGCCTAGCGCCGATGCTGGTCGAGAAGGTTCAGATCGCGGGAGGCGGGATCGCCGGCCTCGCCGCCGGCGTCGCCCTGCGCGAGCGTGGGGTGGAGGTCGAGATCCACGAGAAGTTCGACGAGCTGCAGGGCAGGGCGACGGGCTTCTCGGTCTGGGCCTACGCGATCAAGCGGCTCGCGGAATGGGGCTTCGACCGGGCGCTGCTCGACTCGGTCGGCCGCGAGATCGTCGAGTCCCACATCGTCGACGGCGACGACAACCCGCTGCTGACGCTGCCCATTCACAAGGCCTCCGAAGAGGTGGGCGCGCCCAGCATGGATGTCGACCGGCGCCGGCTGCAGGAGGCGATGATCGAGCTGATCGGGGCGGAGCGCTACCGCTTCGGCTCCGAGGTGGTCGGGGTCGAGGAGTCGGCCGACGGCGTGGCCTTGGTGCTCGCCGATGGCGGCCGGGCCGAGGGCGACCTCGTGCTCGGCGGCGACGGCATCCACTCGATCGTGCGCGACGAGGTGCTCGAGCAGAGCGTCGATCTGAAGCGCTCCCGCTACGAGGTGATCGAGGGCATCGCCCCGTTCGACGAGGCCCACCTGCCGCGCGGCATCCACAAGCAGGTCTGGGGCGCCAAGGCGCGCTGCGGCGTCGGCTGGGTCAGCGACGAGAAGGTGCGCTGGTTCCTCGGCGGGCGCGGCATCGCCCTCGCCGACGACCCGCCGCTGACCAAGGGCGAGCTGCTGGCCCGGGTGGAGAATTTGCCGGAGATCGTCGGCGCCGTGCTCGAGGCGACCGACGAGGACCAGATCGTTCGCACCGAGGTGCGCCACGGCTACCCGCCGAAGCGCTGGCACAGCGATCGCACCGTGCTGCTCGGCGACTCCGCGCACACGCTCTCTCCCTTCGCCGGCATGGGCGCCTGCTCGACGATCGAGGACGTCGGCCACCTGGTCCGCCTGCTCGACGAGGCAGCGTCCCTGCCCGAGGCGCTGGCCACGTTCCAGCGCGAGCGCGAGGGCGACGTGACCGCGATCGAGAAGACCGGCCGCCGCAACGAGCAGATGATGATGCCCTCCAACGCACTCTTCTACTGGGCCCGCAACGAGCTCCTCGGCCACACCCCCGACGAGAAGCTGCAGAGCATCGCCGAGGACATGACCAGCGACGAGTCCTGACCGCCCCCGCCGGCCCACACCGCGCTACCCTCGCCCTCCCGGGGGCGGTAGCTCAGCTGGTTAGAGCAGCGGACTCATAATCCGTCGGTCGAAGGTTCGAGTCCTTCCCGCCCCATCGGCTGTAGCCACACTCAGGCGGCGGCGAGCGCCTCGCCGCGCCGGATTTCGACCTGATAGTCGGCGGGCAGCGGCACGGAAGGGGTGCTGTGCTTGGGCTCGCGGCGACGGGTCAGCAGATGCTCGAAGAAGGCGAGAGCGCCACCGCGGGGCGCAGCGACGATCTCGCGACCATCCGGATAGATGATCGCGAGCGGACGATGGTCTTCCACGGCTTCGGCGAGGATCGAGTCGAAGCCCTGTTGATCGGCGGCGATGAAGGTAGTGCCCTCCGGATAGCGGTCAGGATCGAGCACGGCCTCAACAAGCCGTTCGTTGGCGATTTCGCCTGCCCGGGTGAACTTGCTGCGCTCTAGCTTCTCCATGAGTCCACGATTGCTTCCCAGTGTTCGATCAGGTGGCGGATAGCTTCCGGCCGAACCTTATTGGCCACCCTTTAACGTGGGCGTATGGCTGAGGAATACGAGAAAGATGGGCAGCGTGTGATTAAGGCCAAGATCACGCACTGGAAGCTTAAGGAAAGGGAGCGTGCGCTCTTTGCGGATGCTGAGCGGGTCACGAACTGGAAACTAGCCGACAAGTCCCGTCGGTTGTTGGCGGATCTTTCTAGCCACCTTTCTGATGATCTCCCTGAGTTCGTAGGTAGGAGCCTTGAGGACCTTGGCCGTCCAACGCTGCGGAAGGCGGCCTTGATTGCGACCGCTGGGATTACCGTCCGCGCGGCCGGAAGCGGGATGGCGCTTGTCTCCTGCGGTTATCTCGCCGAGTCTGCTGGCCCGGCCCGACGAGGTTTGGAGGCGAAGCTGAATGCTATGGCGATCCTCGACGATGAAAGTGGCGAGTATGCGATCAACTACCTGCGAGGTCGCAGTCGGGGTTTGACGAAGCTCGCAGAGAAGTACGGGACTCGCGAAGATGTCGTTGTTTTGTCGAGGATCGCCCATGCTGACGTGCGCGGCTTGTCATTGCTGCACCTTCGCTCTCCCCGTCGAGAGGGTGCAGTCATCGAAGGTATCGTGGATTTGTCGCCCTCGCGCGATGATGTGCTCGCTGGCTTCGCGCTTTATGCCCTTGCGTACGAGGCTGCGGGCATGTGCGCGGTATTAGCGGAGGGCTTCAATTTCGCCTTCGAGGTGCCCCCCTGGGTAAGCGGCGAGCTTCAGCGGCAGGGTGATCGGTTTAGGCAGGCGTTGACAGAGTGATCTGATCGCCTGGCGACACGATGACACCTGGTTCGGCAGAGTGCCGGGTAGATGCGACGTGCAAACGTTTACATCGATGGCTTCAACCTCTTCTACGGAGCGCTCAAAGGCAAGCCGTCGCTCAAGTGGGTCGACCTCGCGGCCTTCGGCCGCGCCCTGTTGCTTCCCGACCAGGAGCTGCATCGGGTTCGCTACTTCACAGCTCGGGTAGGCGGGCGAGCGGTCGATCCTCACCTCCCACAGCGCCAGGACACCTACCTGCGCGCCGTGGCGACGCTGCCGGAGGTCTCGGTTCACGAGGGCTACTTCCAGACCAAGCCGGCCCGGTTGCCTCGGGCCTCCTCTCCGGCTCACGCGCCGGAGATCGTCGAGGTCCTGCGAACGGAGGAGAAGGGCTCCGACGTGAACCTCGCCACCCACCTGCTGCTCGACGCCTTCCGCGAGGACGCCGAGGTTTCCGTCGTCGTCTCCGACGATTACGACCTCAAGGAGCCGTTGCGGGTCGTCAGCAGCGCACTCGGTCGAACCCTTGGCGTCGCAAGCCCGCGGTGCAGCCCGCGACTCGGCCGCGCTGTCGAGGCGAGCTTCTACCGACCCGTTCACGAGGCGACGCTGCGCGAATGCCAGCTCCCGGTGACGGTTGAGGGAGATGGCGGTGTGATCGGCCGACCCGTCGACTGGTCGTCTGAGAAAAAGTGAGGCCGCCTTGCGGCGGCCTCCCTCCGGCTCCCGAAGCAACCGGAGTACGTGCGTGCAGCGTAGCAGCGTGTCGGGTGCGCGCAAAAACTTGGTCCCGAAATTGGTCCCCGACTCCACCGAAGTGAGGCTGGGTCGATCGCGGGAAAGCGGTAGAGATCTGGCTCTATCGCTTCGAACTGGACGATGGCTTCGCTTGGGTTGACGAGGCCGGAGGCGATCCTTCTCGTGCCCTCGCTCCGCCTTCGAGAGCGGTAGGCGACGACAAGGCGTCGATCTGTCGACCCCTGCGTGGTGTGGCGCCGGATGACCTAGCTCGCCCCCGCGACCGCGCGCTGCAGTTCTTTCTTGTTCATGCTCGAGCGGCCTTCGATGTCGAGCTTCTTGGCGTCGTTGTAGAGCTGCTCGCGGGTGCGGCCGCCGGGGCCTTCGCCGGAGCGCTTGCCGCCGCGGGCGCCGGCCGAGCGGCCGCGGGTCGAGGAGCTTGAGGAGCGGCGTGACTCGCCCGAGCGGGCCTTTTCCTTGTTGACCGCCCTGGCCGCGATCTCCTCGGCTCGTTTCTCCGAGCGACCCGCTTCCTTCTCGCTCTTCTTGACGTGCTCGTACTGGCGGGCCCGTTTGGTCCCTTTCTTCACTCCGCGCGGTGGCATCGTGTCTCCTTTCTTCGCGAGGCCCGGCTCAGCCGGCGGCCTCGGCGGTCTGCTCGCGCTGGCCCTCGTGGAAGCCCTCGCAGAACTCCTCGACGATCTTGGCGTTGAAGGCCTCGAGGTCGTCCGGCCGGCGGCTGCTGACCAGGCCCTGGTCGACGTGGACCTCCTCGTCGACCCACTCGGCCCCGGCGTTGCGCAGATCGGTCTGCAGGCTGGGCCAGGAGGTGAGCGTGCGGCCGCGCACGACATCGGCCTCGATCAGGCTCCACGGCCCGTGGCAGATCACGCCGACCGGCTTGCCGGCCTCGAAGAAGGCGCGGATGAATTCGACCGCGTCGCCGCTGGTGCGCAGCTGGTCGGGATTGGCCACGCCGCCGGGGAGGACGAGCCCGTCGAAGTGCGAGGCGTCGGCCTCGCCCACGGCTTCGGCCGCGAAGACCTCCGCCTTGTCGAGGTGGTTGAAGGCCTGGACGTCGCCGCTCTCGGGCGCCAGCAACTCGACCTCGGCGCCCGCCTCGCGGACGGCCTTCATCGGCTCGGTCAACTCGACCTGCTCGACTCCCTCGTTCGCGGTGAGGAAGGCGATTCGCCTGCCTTGCAGCTTCTCGGACATCGGCATTCCTCCTTGCTGGTCGGCCGGACGCCGCACCGTCGCCATCAGGGCGACGGTTGGTCTTCTCACCCGAGCGGGAACCGCGGGGGCGGTGAAAGCCGCTGGGATCCGGCCTTGGGGGTTTCGCCCTTCGGTTACCCGCTCGGCCGGAAAGGAAAAACATCGGCCCGTGCCGGCAAGGGCACGGGCCGGAAGATGTCGCAGAGGCCTAGCCGGCCTTCTGCGCGACGACGGCGATGTAGTGGAGGGGGTCGCCGTTGACGGAGACGCGGTGCTGGTAGCGGCTGCGGGTGTGGTCCTTCAGCTCGCCGGACTCGAACAGCTTGTTGAGCAGGCGGGAGAAGCCACTGGCGTCGCCGTTCTCGAGGAACTGGTCGCGGATGTTGAAGGCGACCCAGCCGCCCGGGCCGACCAGGTCGTAGGCGGCGCGGAAGGCGTCGGCGGGGATGTCGCCGAAGCCGAGCGCGGCCACGCAGACGAGGCAGTTGAAGTCGTGCTCCTCGAGCTCCTCGCGGGTGTCCCGGTCGAGCTCGGTCAGGTCGATCGCGTGGTAGCCGTCGTAGAGACCGGGCCGGTCGCGTTCGGCGGCCTCCTTCGCCTCCTCGAGCAGGTCGACGCCGACGATCGAGTCGGCGCCGCGGTCGTCGAGCTCTTCGGCGACCATGCCGTTGCCGGCGCCGAGGTCGAGCACACGCAGCTGCTTGGGGTCGTGGCCCTCGCGGACCAGCGTCTCGTCGAGCAGGTCGACCACCACTTCCGGCGACTGGCAACTGAGCACATCGGCGAAGATCCGCTCGTAGAGACCGGGGACGGAGTAGATCTCCCCGTAATCGTGACAACGGATGCGACGGCGCTCGCCGTCCTCCTCGATCTCGAAGAACTCCTCATCCTGATCGAGACCGAATGCACCCGCACGCGGTAGATGAACTTGGAGATCTTGCTCAGATAGCGTGGACATGCGCTCCTCTTGTGTCGTTACGTCGCCGGTGGCGACCCCTACGGTGCGTCCCACGCCCTCTCAGGGCGGACGCCACTTCCCTCGGCGACGTAACTCTCAGGACAACAAAGGCCACCGAGCGACAAGCAACCTATCGGGATTCGACCAGCCTTGCCATTCCGCCAACCTCTACCCGATCGTCGGCAGTATTCCTGCAGAGGAGGACGGACCCCCTGCCCTGGTGGATGGTGAGGGGCCTTCCAAGTCGCTTGCAGAGCGCGATTGCGGCCGATCCGGTTGCCTCGTCCTCGGCGATCCCGGCCGCCGGGACGAAGGACCGTGCACGAATCGTCCCGGCCGCCTCGTCGATCCAGCTCCAGACGTACCTGTTGACGCTCTGCGCAGTGGCCTCCGTCGCCCGCACGTCCGCCGGCGTGTCCACCTGCACGTACTCGAACGGCGGCGCCCACTCCGCCTGGGCTGACACATACGTCACATTCTCCGCGTAGCGCACGCCGACCTCGCCGGCCGGCGGACGCAGGGTGTCGAGTGGCGTGCCCTCCTGCGCCAGCAGCCAGGCCACGCCGACCGCAGGGTGGCCTGCGAAGGGCAGCTCGACCGCCGGCGTGTGGATGCGGATCCGGCCCGTGGCGCGGTCATCGACGAAGACCGTCTCGCTGAAGCCGAGCTCGGCCGCGACGCCCTGGCGCGCGCTCGCCGGCACCCGCTCACCGTCGAGGAAGACGCCGAGCGGGTTGCCCCACTCGCCCTCCTCGTTGACGAAGACGCGAAGCACGTGCAGCGTGGGCATCGACTCCGATCTTAGAATGAGCCTGCTGCGTGTCCCTTCACCTACGAGAGGAGTCGAAGTGTCGATAGAGGATCCAAGCAAGAGGCGGGCGCGACGCGCACCGGCGCTGCTGGCCGTGCTGGCGATCGGCCTGTTCGGTGTCGCCTGGGCCGGTTGCGGCAGCGACGACGCCGACGACGCCTCCAACGAAGCTCAGGAGCGGATCGAACAGGGCCTGAACGAAGCCAAGCAGGGCATCGAAGAAGGCAAGGAGGAAGCGCAGAAGGGCTTCGAAAAGGCCGAAGAAGAGGCGAGCAAGGGCGTCGATGAAGGGTCGAGCAAGGCGCAGGAAGGCATCGAACGCGGCAAGGAGGAAGCGCAGAAGGGGATCGAAGAAGGCAAGGAACAGGCGCAGAAGGGGATCGAAGAAGGCGAACGCTACGCCGAGGAGTACACGCCCTAAGCGGACGCGGCCGGTGTGGCGGCCGGGGCGCCCTCTTCGGCGAGCTCGGCCGCCAGGGCCTCGACGACGCGTGGGTCGAACTGGCTGCCGCTGTTGCGGTGTAGCTCGGCCAGCGCCTCGGCGGGCTCGACCGGCTCACGGTGGGGGCGACGTCCGGTCAGCGCCGCGAACGCGACCGCCACGGCGATCACCCGCGCCGCCTTCGGGATCGCCTCGCCGCTGAGGCCGTCCGGGTAGCCGCTGCCGTCGAAGTGCTCGGCGCTGGAGCGGACCAGGCGGGCGACCGAGGCGAGGCCGGGCGCGGCGGCGACGATCCGCTCGCCTTCCGCCGTGTGGCTGCGGACCATCGCCCGCTCGCCTTCGTCGAGCCCGTCGCGCTCGAGCATCGACTCGGGGATCGCCAGCAGGCCGATCTGCTGCAGCTCGGCGGCCAGCGCGATGTCGTCGATCTGCTCGCGGTCGAGCTGCAGCCGCCGGGCCAGCGAGATCGCCCTGTAGGCGGCGCCCCGGAGGTTCTCGCGCAGTTCCGGGTGCCGCGCGGCGAGGGCAGCCATCAGCACAGCGTGCGCCTGGCGCCGGGCCGAGCGGTGGCGTCGCTGCCGGTTCGCCGCCAGCCGTCCCCCGGCCAACTGCAGCGCCGCCTCGGCGTCTCCGGCCTCACCGGGAATCGCGATCTCCCCATAGGAGCAGCCGACCGCCTCCGCCGTGTCGCCGCCCTGTAACGAGCTTGTCGCCGCGAGGACGATCTCGCCCAGCTGGCGGTTCCCGGCCGGCACGAGCACGGCGAGCCGGCTCGCCGCGACCCGGTAGGCGATCCCGCCGAGCGGCATCGTGGCGTCGGCGAGGCGGTGGCCGTGGGAGCGCAGCATCTCGTCGCCGGCGGCATAGCCGAGCCGGTCGTTGTGAGCCTCCAGCCCCTCGAGCTCGAGCAGGACCAGGATCCAACCGCCGCCGGGCGCTGCGGCGGCGGCGCCGATGTCGGCTTCGAGGCTGGCGCGGTTTCGCAGTCCCGTCACCCGGTCGTTGACCGCTTCGCGGCGCTTTTCGACCAGCTCCCGCGACTGGCGCCGGTTCGTTTCGATCATCCGCGCGAAGACGGTGACGATCAGACCCAGCGTCAGCCAGAAGACGAGCGCAGGCACCCGCTGGTTGAGGTGGTCGTAGACGAGCAGCGCGAGGCCGACGACCACGAACGCGATCGGCCCGACAAGCGAGCGCCAGCCACTCGGGCCGAGCACTGCATTCCAAATCCGTCGGAGTGCATTCACGCTGGCTTTCATCGGCCGGGGCGGGCGCGAGGCCAAGATCCGCGGACGTTTGATCGAACTAGCGGCCTCTAGCGGCGAACGGTGCAGTCGCGAGTCAGCGTGGTGACGATCTTCTTGCCGCCGGCGAAGCTGAAGGTGCCCCGCGTGAAGGAGAAGATCGCCCCGGGGAAGCCCGAGGGCGCGGCGCAGCGGGCGCTGAGGAAGCTGTAGCGCTTGCCGCGGAAGCGGTAGCGGCGGTCGAACTCGAGCGCGACGTCGGTGACGTAGCCCAGGTCGGAGGCGAGTCGGGGGATCTGGGTCGTCAGCACGGTGCCGAACTTGCCGCGCGCCGGGTGGCGGATCTTGAACCTGAGCACGACGGTGATCTCGATCGGAACGGAGCCGTGGATGTGCAGCAGGATCGCCGGCTTACCGCCGACCCGGCCGTTGAAGGCGAGGATCTTGCCGTGTGCCGGGAAGGGCTCGCGCTCGGCGAAATCGACGTTGGCGCTGAAGTTGCCGTGGCCTACGAGGGCGCCCTTGCAGCGCCTGAGCGCGGTTCGCGGGTCGGTCGACTCGAGCAGCTCGGGCCGGCAGGCGGGCAGGCCTTTGGTCGTGATCCGGCCGTAGCGGTTGACCCCGAAGGAGATCCGCCGCAACTGCGGCGGGCGGCTGCCGTCGGCGCTCTTGATCGAGGTGTTGAGCCGCACCTTGACCGGCACGTCGCGGTCGCGTGGCAGCGAGCTGGGGGCGAAGCCGCCGCCGAAGCGGATCCGCAGGGTCTCGTCACCGGAGATCTCGCCGTGCGCGATCGCGACGCCGAGCAGCGTCGTGGCGAGTAGCAGTGCGATGAAGGCAAGGCGCTTCATTCCGTCCCTGCAAGGAGTGTAGGCGGATGCACCGGTCGCCCCGCGACGCTTCGGTTAAGGGCGGTCAGGGCCGGCCTGGATCGAGCGCCGGAATCTCCTTGCCTGGCCAGAACGGCCACTCCTCGAACTCGCGGCAGCGCCCGTCATCGCCGAAGCGGACGATCCAGAGGTCGCGGTACTGCTCGCCGCGCGCGTAGGCGACCTCCGCCCGGGCGACCGCAGTGTCGCCCTCGATCGCGACGACCTCGGCGCTCAACTCGAACTTTTCGTCGGGCCCGGTCCGCTCGCGCTCCCAGAGCGCCCCGATCGCCTTGAGCCCGCGGACCGGCTCCTCGTAGGGCGACATCCGGTAGCTCGCATCGGCGGCGAACAGCCCGGCGAGCTGCGCCGTCCCGGCGCTGCGCCAGGCCCGCTCGTAGGCCTCGATCCACGCCGCGAAGCTCGCCCGGTCAGTCATCGAGCTAAGGCTAAGGCCCGGCCCGCGCCAGCAGTCCTGACACCGCCGACTCTTGGTCAAAAGGCGGTTCCGCGGGGTCGGGGTTATTTGACAAGCAGGACGTAGCGGTTGCTTAGGTCTCGGGCCCCACTCAGGAACAGAAGGGTGAGAACAGCCGGAATCGTGGCGGCGAAGAGTTCGAGGCCAGATCCTTGGTAGACGAAGACCGCCAAGGTACCCAGCGCCCCGAGAACAGGTACCGCATACGAGGCGCTGACACGCATCCATCGCGCTGCACGCTCTACGGGTGGCATACGCACCCTTTTGGACCCGCGATGGAGGTGTCTCTCCCAGGCGAGTTGTACAGAGGCATCATCCTCACCACGGGCGATGATGAACTCGGCCGCGACGACCACTCGGTAATCGAAGTTCAGCATCGTGAATGCGAAAGCGAGCAGCAGAATCGAGAGGCCGAGCACCAGAAGGTTTGCGACAGATGCCTGGGACATTACGGACGCCGCGGCTGCGATCGTCCCTCCCGACAGGAGGCCGACCTGCTGGCGATTGCGTTCTCGCTCTGCCATTTGCGTGCGGAGGGAGCGGGTCATCTCACGGTCGGCGTCTACGGGCCGAGCGGACCCTGGGTCGAGGTCAGTCATCTGAGTCATTCCTGCTTTCGACCCGGGCCACGCGTTCGGCCCGGTTGCGGACTTCTTCGACCGCTTCGCGGGTCGTCGCGATCGCCTCTTCGGTCGCGGCTTCGATGCCCTCGCTGGGCTTGCCGCCGACGATGTCGCGGAAGGCGTTCTTGAAGCGCTCGGTGTGGCGGTCGGGCTTGAAGCGGGCCTCGGCGGCGGCCTGCTTGGCCGGGCGACGGTCGCCGTAGCGGCGCCGCGCCCAGGGCGAGCCGGGCTTGCCGATGCGGGCGGCGCCGTAGATCGCGAAGGGGAAGAGGAAGAAGCCGATCGCGCCGTGCATCACGCGTTGCTTGGCGAAGCAGATCGCGACCAGGGCGAAGACGGTCGCGGCGCCGAGGATGCTGCCGATCGTGGCTGCAGCCGAGCTGGTGTCGAAGCTGAACGGGCTGAAGCCGAGCAGGACGAGCAGCATCCCGGCGGCGGCGATAACCGTGGCGTCGATCGAGGCGCGGCCCTGCTCGGCCCAGTAGACGTCGTCGAGGTAGACCCAGAGGGCGAACTCGTCGATCGTCAGGCCGGCGCCGACACCGAAGAAGAAGGCGCAGACCTCGGTGTACGGGCTCTCGCCCAGGGACAGGAAGCCGGCGGCGCCGGCGATCATCATCGTCACGATCCCGAAGACGAGGTGGTGCAGGTGGACGCCGCCGTCGCTGACCACGCTGCCCGGCCACCAGGGCACCTTCGGGCTGCGCATCAGCCGCGTGCTCATGCGGATGAAGGCGAAGGAGAGGATGAAGCCGACGAGGACCAGGAAGAGGCCCTGTTTCTCGTTGGCGAGGATCTGGTCGTTCCAGAACTCGCTGAATATCGAGGCGAGGATCATCGCGCGGGGGCCGAGTGTAGTCGCGGTCCGTCGCCGTCCTTCTCGTGGATCAATCCGACCGTGAGCAGGACCACGGCGATAGCGAGGAAGGGCGTGACGACGATGTTGGCGAGCGAGGCCGCCAGCCACTCGGCCCAGATCGTGTGGCCGAGCAGGCCCTGGCCGAGCTTCGCCGTCAGCGAGCCGATCGCCTCGCTGAAGACCTCGATCGGGGCGACGACGGCGAGGACGAGCCAGAAGCGCCCCCTGACCAGCGCCCGGCTGCGACGGAAGGCGGCGCGGACGCCGCTACGCTCGATCTCGACCACCGCCCCGGCGAGGCCGAACCAGATGTAGAAGAGGACGCCGGGAACTACGAACAGCAGCAGGCCGACGATCACGGCCAGGGCGAAGATCGCGTCGACGGCGAGCAGGCGGCCGTAGGCGAGGTGGCGCGAGATCTGGCGCAGCCCGGGCGGCTCGCCGTCGTAGTCGTCGGTGAGCAGGACGGCGACGGCGCCGCTGTAGAAGATCTCGCCGAAGAGCGAGGTGCCGACGAGCGCGATCGCCGCAAGCAGCACGCCGAAGACGAGCAGGCCGCTGCCGAAGTCGCGCGAGCCGAGGTCGGCGTTGACCGACACCGCCTCGAGCAGGCCGAGCGGGATGAAGATGACCAGCGCCAGCGGTAGCAGCGTCCGCGCCCAGGCGCCGTAGGTGCGGACGATCTGCGTGTAGAGCGAGCGCAGGCTCATCGCCGTCGCCGGCCGGCGGGGCGCTTGCCGCGCTCTTCGAGCTTGCCGCGCTGGGACTGCGCGGCCGGCACCCGCTTGACGTTGCGCAGGTCCGGGATCAACAGCTCTTCGGCGCAGCGGCGGTGCCAGTGGTGGTGTTCGGTGCCGCCGAGCCGCAGCACGTACTGGACGACCGTGTGCTCGCTGCCGATCGGGATGTCGCCGTGGCAGCCGGGACAGCGGTAGAGCTTCTGGCCGAAGCTGCGGATCAGCCAGACCTCGTTGCCTTCGTCGTCGTTGCCGCGCAGGCTCCAGCGCTTGCTGGGTTGGCCGGCGGCTTCGCTCATCGCTTTGAGAGCCAGGCGAAGCCGGCCGCCATCGCCAGGTTCGCCGCGCCGGCGAGGCGCAGGCCGAGTTTGGCCCCGGGCCGGCTGACGGCGGGCGACTCCGACCAGAGCGCGTCGGTCGCGATCTCGGTGCCGCGCAGCCAGGCCAGCGCCCACCAGTCGCGCTGCTCGCCGCGCGCGGCGGCGAGCGCGTGCGCGGCGGCGAAGGTCAGCCAGATCGGGCCGCAGCGGCGGAAGAGGTGGGCGGCGTCGGGCGAGGGCTCGTCGTGGCCGAGCACCCGCAGGGTCGCCTCGGGCGCCGCGATCGCCGCCGACCCGAGCACCAGGTCGAAGGCGATCATGTTGCGGTTGAGGATGCGAAGGGCCTGCTCCGGAGTCATTTTCAGACTCCATCCAACCAGATCGGAAGGGAAAGCACGCAGACCGGCGAAATGGACCGCCGTGACCAAGACTGCGACGAAATCACCTCAACTCAAAAGCCTGTCCGAGTACATCCAGGAGCGCTTCGACGAGTTCTCGCGCTCGCAGAAAGACGTAGCCCGCTACATCGTCGACCATCTCGACGAGGCCGCCTTCCTCACCGCCGAGGAGCTTGCGCGGAGAGCGAGCACCTCCTCATCGACGGTGGTGCGCTTCTCCCAGGCCCTCGGTTTCGAGGGCTATCCCGAGCTTCAGCAGGCCGCGATCGAGGAGTACCGCAACGCGACGATCTCCGGCCAGACCACGAGCGCCGGCGGCGCGGCGTTGTTCTCCTTCGACCACTCCGAGCTCGAGGGCTCGCTCAGCGCCGACTACGCCAACCTCGAGGAAACGGCACGCAATCTCACCCGCGAGCAGATCGAAGGCGCCGTGACCGCGCTGGCCGAGGCGCAGCGCGTGGTGATCGTCGGCGTCGACCAGATGGCCTTCTTCGCCAGCTACCTGCGTCACATGCTCAGCCTGCTCGACATCCGCGCCGAAATCGTCGCCAGCACCGGCGGCGAGTCGCTGCAGCGGCTGGGGCGGATCGACGAAGAGACGCTGGTGATCGTGATGTCCTGCGGCCGCGCCCACCCGCTGCTGCTGCGGGCGATGAAGCTGGCCCTGCACCGCAGCGCGAAGACGCTGGCGATCTCCGACGCCTCGATGTCCGAGGTCGGCGAGCACGCCGAGCAGACGCTCTATTTCTCCTCCAACAGCCCCTCCTTCGCGCGCTCCAACACGGCGCTGATGGCGCTCGTGCAGGGGCTGGCGCACGGCCTCTACGCCCGCGACGAAGCGGCGCACAAAGACCGCATCCGTGCCTACAAACTGAAGTAGGCCGGCCCGCGGGTCCTGTCGCGCGACGAGGGGGTTTTAGCGGTCTGTTCGACCGAAAACCCCCTCATCCCGCGCCACCCGCGGGAGGGGCGAGGTCGGTTGCCCGTAATATCCGGTCTGATGGCTGAGAGAGCTACTTTCAGAGTCAAGACCGGCCTCGCCGAGATGTTGAAGGGCGGGGTGATCATGGACGTGGTCACGCCCGAGCAGGCGCGGATCGCCGAGGCCGCCGGGGCCTGCGCCGTGATGGCGCTGGAGCGCGTGCCGGCCGACATCCGTCGCGACGGCGGCGTCGCCCGCATGTCGGACCCGACGATGGTCAAGGGGATCCAGGAGGCGGTGACGATCCCGGTGATGGCGAAGGCGCGGATCGGCCACTTCGCCGAGGCCCAGGTCCTGCAGGCGCTCGAGGTCGACTACATCGACGAGTCCGAGGTGCTGACCCCGGCCGACGAGCGCAACCACATCGACAAGCTCGCCTTCGAGGCGCCCTTCGTCTGCGGCGCGACCAACCTCGGCGAGGCGCTGCGGCGGATCGGCGAGGGGGCGGCGATGATCCGCTCCAAGGGAGAGGCCGGCACCGGCAACGTGGTCGAGGCCGTACGCCACATGCGTGAGATCGTCGGCGGGATCAAGCGGCTCGGCCTGCTCGGCCCGGAGGAGCTCTCCGCCGCGGCGAAAGAGCACCGGGCGCCGCTCGAAGTCGTGCACGAGGTCGCCGCCCAGGGCCGCCTGCCGGTGCCGCTGTTCTGCGCCGGCGGGATCGCGACGCCGGCCGACGCGGCGCTGATGATGCAGCTCGGCGCCGAGGGCAACTTCGTCGGCTCGGGGATCTTCAAGAGCGCCGACCCGGAGCGCCGCGCCAAGGCGATCGTCGAGGCGACGACGCACTTCGCCGACCCCGAGCGGGTCGCCGCCGCCTCGGCCGGCCTCGGCGAGGCGATGCCGGGCCTCGAGATATCCGAGCTGGCCGCGGCCGACGCGCTGCTGCAGGGCCGCGGTGCCTGAGCTCCGCCTCGGCGTCCTCGCGATCCAGGGCGGCTTCGAAGCTCATCTCGCGATCCTGCGCGCGCTCGGCGCCGAGGCGAGTGAGGTGCGCACGCCGGCGCAGCTCGACGGGCTCGACGGCCTCGTGATCCCCGGCGGCGAGAGCACGACGATCGTCAAGGGAATCGAGTCGGCGGGCCTCGAGCAACCGATCCGCGCCCACCACGCGGCCGGCGGCGCCGTCTTCGGCACCTGTGCCGGGCTGATCGTCTGCGACGACGCCCACCTCGGCCTGCTCGACGTGAGCGCCAGGCGCAACGCCTTCGGCCGCCAGCTGCAGAGCTTCGAGGCCGACCTGGCGGTCGCGGGGATCGGTGACGAGCCCCTGCACGCGGTCTTCATCCGCGCGCCCTGGGTCGAGCGCGCCGGCGCCGGCGTCGACGTGCTGGCGAGCTACGAGGGCCACCCGGTGGCGGTGCGCGAGGACGCCGTGCTCGCCTGCGCCTTCCACCCCGAGCTGACCGACGATTCGCGGCTGCACGCGTTGTTCATGGCAATAGCGACCAAGGCGCGCGAGGGCGCGCGGGAGGGGGCAGGGACGTGAGGGACCCGAGAGCGGAAGCGCTGGCGAAGATCCTGGTCGGCTACTCGACCGAGGTGAAGCAGGGCGAGGTCGTCTCGATCGACGGCGACGCGGCTGCCGAGCCGCTGCTGCTTGCCGTCTACGAGCAGGTGCTGAAGGCAGGGGCCAACCCGGTGATGAACGTCGCGCTCGACGGTCAGGGGGCGATCTACTACAAGCAGGCGACCGACGCCCAGCTCGACTGGATCTCGCCGACCTCCGAATGGCTGCTCGACAACGTCGACGTGCGGATCGCGGTCGGGGCCTCCACCAACACGCGCGAGCTCTCCGGGGTGCCGCCCGAGCGCCAGACCCGCCGCCACCAGGCGACCGGCGAGCTGCTCGGCCGGGCGATGGAGCGCAGCGCCAAGGGCGAGTTCCGCTGGGTCTACACGCTCTTCCCGACCAACGCCTACGCGGCGGAGGCGGAGATGAGCCTCGCCGACTACGAGGACTTCTACTACGGCGCCTGCCTCGCCGACGACCCCGAGCCGCTGACCGCGTGGAAGCGCGCTTCGGAGGAGTGCACCCGCCTCGCCGAGTGGATCGAGGGCCACGAGGAGGTGCGCGTGGTCGCCCCCGGCACCGACATCAGGCTCGGCATCGCCGGGCGCAGGTTCATCCCCTGCGACGGTCGCCACAACATGCCCGACGGCGAGTTCTTCACCGGCCCGGTCGAGGACTCGGTCGAGGGCGAGGTCAGCTTCCACCTGCCGGCGACGATCGGCGGCCGCGAGGTCGCCGGCGTGAAGCTGCGCTTCGAGGCGGGCAAGGTGGTCGACGCCAGCGCCGAGCGCGGCGAGGAGTTCCTGATCGGGCTGCTCGACACCGACGACGGCGCCCGCCGCCTCGGCGAGCTCGGGATCGGCACCAACTACGCGATCGACCGCGGCACCCGCGAGGTCCTGCTCGACGAGAAGCTCGGC
>DASTVL010000125.1:0-10617 GCA_035759115.1 Solirubrobacterales bacterium
GCAGACGTCGCCCGAGGCGGCGGTGCAGCGGTTCTGCTGGGCTGCGGGGGCCGCTTCTTCGACCTTGGTTTTGTTGACCTGGCCGCCGAACATCAGCACGAAGTTGCCTTCGGAGTCGAACTTCTGCACGCGGCGGTTGGAGAAGTCGACGACGTAGACGGCGCCGCTGGAGTCGACGGCGACTCCCTGGGGAATCGAGCCGAACTGGCCCGAGCCCGAGCCCTGCACGCCCGCCTTGCAGACGTCTCCGTTGGCCGGCACGCAGATCTCGAACTGGTCTTCGGGCGCGGTGGTGTCGTCGCCGGGGCCGCTTTCGACCACGTCCCAGCCCCAGGCGCGCTCGATAGAGCCCCAGGGGCTGAAGACGACGATCCGTCTGTTGGCCTGGTCGGTCACGTAGACGGTGCCGTCGTTGGGGTCGCTGGCCACCCCGCGGGGGATACGGCAGCTGACGTCATCGGCGGCGGCGCCGACGCAGCGCTCCCACAGCAGCGGCGGCGCCGCCGGGGACGATGCGGCCAGCGCCGCAGAGCCCAGCGTCGAGAGCGCCAGAAGCAAAGCGATGCGCCCAAGCGCGCTAGTTCCCCTCATGCGATCGATCTCCCCACGCGGCGCCGTCGACTCATCGGTATCCTCATCGCGTCGTTTCATCTCGTCTCCTGGGCTTGTCCGGCTTGCAAGCCCGGGGAGGGACGACCGGACGTCCCACCCCGGGCTCCTGCGCTTGCTAGTCAGTGAATGACGATCCTCGTCCCGCCCTGACCCTTGACCCGCAGCACGTAGCGGCCCGCGGGCAGGTGGTTGACGACACGGTTGAGGCGGCGGACACCGGTCTTGCCGTGCTTTACGGCGTGGCCGCCCTGCATCAGCGCCCAGCGGACGCGCTGGCTGCGGTTGGCCCGTTTGCCGGCGCGGTTGTTCGCCTTGACCCGGCAGCGGACGACGATCCGCTTGCCCTTCTGGCGGGCCTTGCAGACGATCTTGCCTGCCGGGCCGGCAGGGCCGCGGGGGCCCTGGGGACCGGGGAGACCCGGCACCCCGGGGACGCCCTGGGCGCCGTTGGACCCGTTGCTCCCGTTTGAGCCGTCGGAGCCGTCCTGGCCATTGGAGCCGTCCTGGCCGTCAGCACCGTCCTCACCGGGAGCGCCCGGGGCACCGTCCTCACCCGGAGGGCCCTGAGGGCCCTCCGCCATGAACACGGCGGTGACATCGACCATTGGGCCGTTGAGAGTCACGGTGCATTTGGTGATTTCGCCCGCTTCCGGGTGGCAGCCAAGCCAGCCGGCGAAGGCAGAGCCGCCTTCAGGGCTCGCTTCGAGGGTGATTTCTTCGCCTTCCTCGTAGGTTTCCTGGCACGGTTCGGTCCCGCAGTTGATGCCCGGGCCGGTGACAGTGCCTTCCCCGTTACCGCCCTTGAAGACGGAGAGAATGGAGGGGTTGGCAATTTCGTTGAACTCAGCGGTTACCGAGCTGTCTTCGGTGATCGTGAATTCACACGGCGAGGCGGCGCAGGCCGCGGCCGAGCCGGTGCCCGAGACGGCGTCCAGAGTGGATGAGCCGTCGGGCGTTGCGACGACTTTGACTTCGGCGCCGTCTTCGACTTCGGCCGGGCAAGCCGCGAGGCCGCCGCCGTCGACTTCGCATTCAACGGTGCCGGCTCCGGTGCCGGTTTCGTTGATCGTCAGTTCGTGTTCGACGATCGGGATCAGGTTGAATTCGGCGGTCACCGAGCTGTCTTCGGTGATCGTGAATTCACACGGCGAGGCCGCGCAGGCCGCGGCCGAGCCGGTGCCCGAGACGGCGTCCAGCGTCGAGGACCCGTCCGGCGTTGCGACGACTTTGACTTCGGCGCCGTCTTCGACTTCGGCGGGGCAGGCCGCGAGGCCGCCGCCGTCGACTTCGCATTCAACGGTGCCGGCTCCGGTGCCGGTGTTGGTGGTCACCGTGAGGGGGAATTCGGTGGGGCCGGCGGCTTCGACGAAGGCGACCGTCATGGTCACTTCTCCGCCTGCAAACTCGACCCAGCGGCATTGTTCATTTCCAGTGGCGCACCCGGCGGGTTTTATTCCGAAGCCTGTGCTCGTAGCGGTCCATTCCCCTATTTCCGATCCGGGATCGGGGATGGCCACGACCGCTGCCGCTTCGCCGCCTTCGGGAGGGAGAAATAGAGCGCCTTCACAGGTCCCGGCGGTGGGCGGGCCTGCGCATTCGATCGGCGGCGTGGTCGGGAGTTCTTCGTGGCTGACAACTTGGCCCGACCCGGGACCGAAGATTTCGACATGCAGGTTCGCCGCCGACGCACTTGCAGAAGTCGCGAAGAGAAAGACGGACGCGAGGACAAGAAGGTTGGCCAAGCGGAGGCCGCCTCCATACTGACGGGTTGATGACATCGTGTTGTTCAACTCCTTATCCAGTAGAGCCGCCGGACAGCGGGCGGCCTTTGTAGGGCTGGTCTGATGGGGGCCGATGGCAGCCGGCTGCGGGAGGTCTATGGCGCATGCGTCGGCGAGCGCGGTACTCGGCTGCTGTGCGTCGTTGTCCCAAATCACTGCGATACCTCTCCCTTGGCTCTGAGCCGTTCCCGCGGCTCGGTCCCTGCTGCTTTCCCTGTGGTGCTGTGGTGCTTCCCTGCCCGTCCTGAGGGCGGTGGATCGTCCAGTTGGTCGGTGCCGGGGCATACAACTGCGTTTCTCGATCCGGAAGGAGGTTAGATACTCGTGTTCCTGGTGTCAAGTCGGTTCGGAAATTCCCTGCAAATAGGCGCGTTTTGGGGGCGACAACGGCGTTTATGCACAAGCCAGCCGGTAACGTTCGGAGCGATGGGGTGGGGCAGACTGTGGGACTGGACCGCGGGTGCGCCGGGTGCTCAACCGCGAGGGCTTGGCGGCCTGGCGCGGGGGCCGCTCGGGGATCGCGGAGTGCGGAAATCGGCGGGAGGTGGCCTGGTTAGATCGGGCAGGTTGACGCAGCCACCTCCCCCCACCCCACGCCCATGAGCGGCTTCTTCAAGCCCGCCGACTACCTGAGCAAGGACCCCGCGACGGTGGATGAGCGGGAGGCGAAGCGCCTGCGGTACGACGCCAAGCAACGAGCCAAACTCTGCCGAGCAATGGTGCGGGTGACGGCGCGACGGGGCTACGCCGGCGCCTCCGTGCATGAGGCGTTGCGGGTCGCTGGCTACGGCAAGTCGGCCTACTACCGCCACTTCGAGGATCGGGAATCCTGCCTGCTGGAGGCCTTCGAGCGCAGCGCCGCAACCTTGCTCGGGCGCGTGGGCGCGGCTGCCGGCGATGGAGACGGGCCGGCGACGCGGGTCGGGGTGGGCCTGCAGGCTTTTGTCGAGATGCTCGGAGGCGCGCCCGACCTGGCGCGGGTGATGCTGATCGAGGTCCGGGTCGCGCCGAGGTGCCGCGAGGCTCAGCAACGCTGGCTGGGGCGCTTCGCCGAGCTGCTGGAGGGGTGCCTTTCCGCGGACACCTCGGGGGCGGACGGCGAGGTCGCGCGGCTGGTGGCCGGAGCCCTTCTAGAGCGTCTGGCATCGGGCGTGCGCAAAGAGGGGAGAGGAAAACTCGCCGAGGCGCTTCCCGATCTCGCCTTCATCGCGCTGGCCCCCTATGCCGGCACGGAGGGCGCCATGACCGAGATGGGCCGCTACCGCGAGCAGCTCTCGCGGCGTGCGCCGAAGCCGCGTGTGACTCCCGACCCGGAAAGATCCAAAGCTGAAAGGTCGCCGAGGGAAGAGCTGCTCGCGAGGGTGGAAACGATGAGCGAGGAGGAAGCAGCGCGAGCGCGGCTGATCATCGAGGAGGGCTGACGCAGCGGTCGAGGCGAGCCGCTCGCCGTCCGGGAACCCCACCTGAGAACCCCAGGACAGTGCCGGCCGCGCTCAGGCGCGCTGATCGGCCAACTCTCCGAGGCAGTTCTTGCGCGGCAGGTGGATCCAGCCCTCGACCCGGGCGAGATCGAGCGCCTCGGCAGGCGGCAGCTCGGTCAGCCCGATGGCGGCGGCGCGGGCGATCAGGGCGCAGAGCACGGCGTCGAGGCAGTCGTCGGAGTCGGCGCAGGCCTCGCGCGCGGCGGGCTCCCAGGCGAGCCACGGCGCTGCGGCCTCGAGCGCGGCGAGCAGCTGCTCGCGGGCCTCGGGGTCGGACTTGTAGCCGGCGCGGGGCAGGCCCCAAAGGAGCAGCGCCGCCGCCGGGTAGGCCTCGACGACCTGGTCGCCGCCCGTGCGGTCGAAGCGGACGTGAGAGCGCTCGTGGGCCGCCTCGCGCAGGCCGGCGAGACGCCAGGCGGTGAGCGAGATGCGGTCGGTCGAGGGGCTGAGCGGCCAGAGGTGCTCCCCGGTCTGGTCGAGGACGCGGTCGTGGACGTAGAGGTCGGTGCGGCGCAGGCGGAAGCTGCGCTTGTCGGGAGCGGGCCAGGATCCGGAGCCGGCGTAGGCGTGAACGGCGGCGACCATCGGCTCGGGCCAGCCGAAGGGGGCGTCGATCGCCGACCACTCGGCCACGGCGAGCAGCTCGATCAGCTCGGGGTCGGCGAGGCCGAGGGAGGGCTCCCCCACCCTCGCCCGGCCGGCCTCCCACTCGATCGTCGCCGCGGCGGTGCCCTTCTCGGCGACCGAGAGGTCGACGCCGGCGGTGCGCATCAGCGCCTTCCCTGGCGATGGGTGCCGCCCTTGCCGCCGCTGTGGCCGCGCCGCTCGGCGCGGCGGACCCGCTTGGAGCGCGCGCAGAGCCTGTTGGCGCGGCGGCGCATTGACTTCGCCCCCGGGTGTCGGCGCGCGGCGCGCCTGGCCCGCGCGCAGCGCTTGTGGATGGCGGCGCGCTTGGCCACGCAGCGCGCCTTGCCGCGCCCCGGCTTCTTCGCCCAGCGACGGCCCTTCGGGCAGCGCCCCGCGGCCTTCGCCCGCTTGGGCAGCACCCGTAGGTAGAGCGGGTCGGAGTCGCCCTCGACGTAGGGGTAGCCGCCCGATTCGCGCACCTGGGCGCGGAACTCATAGGTGGTCGGCTTACTCGTGCGGCGGAACAGATAGTCGGCCTCGAAGCGACCGCCGCCGCGGGTGCGGTAACGGCGGAAGGCCAACCAGCCCTCGCCCTGGTGGACCTGCAGCACGACGACGACCTCGTCGTTGCGCGGCCCGGGGATCTGGCCGTAGAGGTGGGCGGCTTCGCCGGTGCGCACGACCCGCTTGCGGGCCTCCAGGCTTGGCTTGACCTGGGTGCGCAGGGTCGCCTCGGCGGCGAGGCGGCGCTGGCCGGGCCGATAGAGGGCGCGGATCGTGCGGTTGGGCCCGGCGCCGATCGCGAAGCGATAGTCGCCGCCCGAGCCGGTGATCGCGATGCCGAGGAAGCGGCGGGCGGCCTCGCCCTCAACCTGCTCGAAGACGCAGAGCGGGGCGCCGGCGATGTCACCGCCCTGCCCGCGCAGCTCGCCGGAGAGCGTCGCGCCCTGGCCCTGGGCAACCTGGCGCTCGGGCTCGCCGCCGAGCGAGGCGGTGAGCTGGCCTGCGCCGCCGACCGCAGAGCGCACGCACTCGTAGGAGAGCGGCGCGGTGACCGGGGCGCCGACGTTGCCCTCGGCGTCGGTGAGCCAGAGGCGCAGGGTGAAGGAGCCGCGGTCGTCGGGCGCCTCGATGCTCTGCACGGCCTGGGGGTTCTCGCCGCCGCGCGTCTTCGCCGGGACGGCCACTCCGCCGCCTGCCTCGATCCGGTAGTGGGCGGCGTCGATCGGCGAGCCGGCGTCGACGATGTTGCGCCAGCGCAGGTCGAAGCCCTCGGCCGAGCGCGGCGTCCCGGGCGCGGCGACCTGGAGCGCCTGCGGGGCGGCGGGCGGCTTGGTGTCGTGGGGGATCGGGGCGCTCGCCGCCGCGCCGACGTGGCCGACCTGGTCGGTGAGCCAGACGCGCAGGGTGTAGGCGCCGGGGGTTGAGGGGCCCTCGATGGCGCTGAGCGCGGTCGGGTTAGTGGCGCTCACGGTCTTGGCGGGCTTGACCACGTCGCCGGCGGCGTTGCGGACCTCGTAGTGGACCTTGGTGATCGGGCTGCCCTGGTCGGGGGGCAGCGTCCACTTGGCGCCGAAGCTCGGCAGGTAGCGCTCCGGGTTGGCGCTGGTGACCTGGAGGTCGGCCGGGGCGCCCGGGGCGGTGTTGTCGGTGCGGATCGTGCGGTTGTCGCAGGTCTCGCCGCCGCTGCGGTAGTTGCCGTAGTCCTGAATGCAGATCCCAAGGCCGTGCTGCCCGTCGGAGAAGTTCTGGGTCTTCAGCCCGTACCAACGCTGGTAGGGGCCGCCGGTGCAGGGATTGAAGCGGCGGGCGAACTCCCCGCTGGCGCCACTCCAACCGACATCGCAGCCGCCGTTTGCGTGGTAGTCGATCGTACCGTCGCCGAGCGTGTGCCCGTCGACCTTGAGGCGGGAGAAGCGCAGGCCCGAACCCTGGTCGGATTCGTGCCAGGAGATCGCCTGCTCGCCGCGCACCCAGCTGCCGTTGACGGTCGCGCCGCCGACGAAGGAGACGCTCGGGTCCTGGCGGTCGGCGAGGGTCAGGTGGATCGTGTTGGCGTCGACGGCGTTGAAGTTGGCGCGGTCGCAGCCGGCGGGCCGCATGCAGGTGAGCTCGAAGATGAAGCGGCGATAGTCGCCGTAGCCGCCGAAGGGCCACAAGTGGGAGGCGAAGGTGGAGGTCGTCCCCCAGCCGATGCCGCCGAGGCTGCCGTTGGCGACGCCGGAGCCCTGCATGAGGATGTTGTGGCCGCCGCCGCCGAAGTCTTCGGCCCAGAAGCGCCCGCGCCAGCCGTCGTTGAAGGCGTTGGGCTCGCGGGTGTAACCGCCGCCGGCGACGATCGCGACCCACGGCGTCGCCGTCCAGGAGATCGAGCCGTAGGCGTTGACGCCCGCGTTGCCCCCGCCCTGGTTCTCGGCGATCCGCAGGAAGGCATTGTTGCCGGCCGGGTCGGGCGCGGGGCCGCAGTAGTTCTCGAAGCTGAAGATCCCGCCGGGGTTCTGCGGGCTGGTCGTGTTGGTCGCGGTGGCGAAGCTGTTGGAGCCGTTGTTTCCGGCGCAGAGCAGCATCGGATAGTTGCCGCCAGCGTGGGCGGTGGCAGCGAACACCACCGCCATCGCGGTCGCAATCAGCATCAGGCATAGGGCAATCAGCACCGGCCGGTTGACCGGCTGGCTCGGTCGGAATGACATACCGCTCTCCTTGTTTGGTCTGCCCGGTTCGCGGGCGATACGGGCCTTACTTGGGCCCCTCTCACCCCTATGACGACGAGCGGACCAAAGTGGTACCCCTCCCGGTGAGAAATCTTTGCGATCCGGCTATGTGCGCGTTGCAACAGGACGGCGGCCAAAGTGATTCGGCGCGCTTACTCGACCATTCGTTGAGATTCCTCAGCTGCGCTAAAGCTCAGCCCTTGCCCCACACATGCGGCGCCATGCACTCGTCGAGGACACTGGCGACAGCGTTGGTATTACTTGCTAGTCTTACTTTGATGAAGGTGACCCAGAAGGGGCAGGTGACGATCCCGCAGGATGTTCGGCGGGCGCTCGGGATCAAGCCCGGCAGCGAGGTGCGGTTCGAGTTGGACCGCAAAGGCGCGAGGCTCATGACGGGCGCCGATCGGGCGCGACGTCGGGTAGCCGCGATGCGCGGCGCGGGCGACGGCGCGCTCAGCACCGACGAGATCCTGGCGCTCACGCGTAGGTGAGGGCAAGCCCCGGCACCTTCGTCGACAGCAGCGTCCTGCTGGACGTCTTCACCGAGGACGAGCGTTGGCTCGAGTGGTCGGAGGCGGCGCTGGCAGAAGCGCTGGCCGAAGGGCCGCTGGTGATCGACGCGGTGGTGCTGGCCGAGGTTGCGCCGCGCTTCTCGCGCATCGAGGACTTGGAGGAGGCGCTGCCTGAAGGCCTGGTGGTCGAGGACCTGCCGCGGTCGGCGGCATTCCTAGCCGGGCACGCTCACGCCTCCTACCGCCGTGCCGGTGGGGCGCGGGAGCAGATCCTCGCCGACTTCCTGATCGCCTCGCACGCGGCGGTCACCGGGCGGCCGCTGCTGACGCGCGACCCGAAGCGGGTGTCGACCTACCTGCCGGGCGCCGAGCTGATCTCACCCTGAGCGCGCTTGGTCTATCGCCACAGCTCGGGCGCCATGCACTCGTCGAGCACCGTGGCCACATCGACGCTGCGCTCCGCCTCGTCCTGCAGCGAGGCGAGCAGGCCGAGTTCGCGGCACTCGCGCTCGAGCTCGTAGGTGGTGCGCTTGGCGCCCTGCGGGACGCCTGCGGCGCCGAGCAGCAGGTAGCCGGCGAGGGTGCGGGCGCGCGAGGGTGCCAACCGCCCGTCAGCGACCGCTTCGGCGATGCGCTCGACCAGCCCGGTGGCGGGGGCGATGCGAAAGCCGCCGGCGGCCCGCCAGGGCGCGGCGAAGCGGCGGGCGAAGAGCTCGCGCAGCTCGGCGGGGCCGAGACTCGCGGAGGCGGGGCGGCGCTCGCGGGCAAAGCGCCACTGGGCCTCGAAGCGCAGCCGGCGACCGGGAGGCTCGCCGAATTGGGCGCCCTTGTCGTAGACGCGGGCAAGGGTGCGACCGGCGCGCGTCTTGACCAGGACGCTCTCGGTGCGGCGCTCGGCGCGGTAGGCGGCGAGCTTGCCCGCGCCGAAGGAGGCGGTGACGAGGCACTCGAGCAGGGCGAGCCCCTCGGCGGCGGAGTCGGTGCGCAGGTCGGCGGCGACGTCGAGGCGGCGCAGGCCGGCGCAGCGCTCGGGCACGGCGGCGACGCCGAGGTCGGCGAGGGAGGCGCAGAGGCGCGCCAGCGCGGCGTCGACCTCGGCGGCCGGGAGCAGCGCCGCGCCGCCGGCGCGGCCCTCGGCGAAGACGAGGCGCGGGTCGGGGAACCAGCCGAGGCGGTGGCCGGCGATCGGCTCGGGCAGCAGCCGGGCGCGGCCGCTCGTCTCGGTGGCGAGGGCACCCAGGGCGCGGGCGAGCGGCGAGCCGGGGGGCGCGTACCAACAGGGAGACCAGGTGTCGATGCCGGCGGCTAGGACGCGGCCCTCGGCCGGGGCGGGGCGCAGGGCGGCGCGCGAGCGCGGGCCGCAGACGTCGGCCTCCTCCCCGCCCTCTGCGTCGCGGGCGGGGCGAAGGTCGCCGTCGGGGTCGCGGCGCAAGAGCTCGGTGGCGCGACGCCAGCGGGCGCTGCGCTCGCGCTCGGCGCGGGCCGCCTCGTGGCGCTCCCACAGCGCCCGCAGCTCGTCCTCACCCGGCGGGGCGCGCTCGGGCGCGGCGGGGGTGAAGTCGTCCGGCGGGCGGAGGGCCATGCCGGGGAGAGGGGTGGTGGGGAAGTTCTCCCCTCCCGAGTCAGGTCGTCGGCCGGTCGACGGCCGTGAGCCGCTCGATCCGCAGGGCGACCGGCGGGTGCTCGGCAAGGTCGAAGGGAAAGCGGCGGCGGGGGAAGTCGAGGGAGAGCTCGATGTCGGCGAGGTGGCGGGCGAGATCCTCGCCCTGGCCGAGCGAGGCGGCGTAGGCGTCGGCGGCGTACTCGCGGCTGCGCCAGTAGGCGGCCCAAAGCGGCGCGAGCAGAGCGGCGGCGCAGCCTCCGGCGGCCAAGCGGAAGATCAGGCCGATGAGGCCGGCGAAGAGGCCACGACGCTGCTCGCCGATCGGCTGCCCGGCGGCTTCGCTGCGGGGGTCCGCCGGTTTGGCCGGCTCGCCCCACAGCTTCAGCCGGTCGAGCGCCTCGGTGAGGCGGCCGTCGAGCGAGCCGGTGTGGCCGAGCTCGTGGGCGAGCACCGGGGCGACGGAGTCGGTCTCGAGCAGGCCGCGGCTGAGCACCACCGAACGGCCGCGGGCGGCGCCGGCCGGGAGCGGGTCGTCGAGAAGGTAGACGGCGCGTGCTTGGGGCAGCCCGGATCGACTGCCCGAAGCAACCGCTGCGCGTCGTCGATCAGCCCCGCCTCCTCGGCGCTCGGTCGCCGGGCGCCGATCCGCCGCGTCCAGACGAAGCCGCGACCGGGTAGAAACAACCCGAGCACAGACCAGGCGAGCGGCAGGAGCGCGGCCAGCAGGGCAAGCTGCTCGGCGCCGGGCCCCAGGGGCACGAACGCCCCCAGGACCGCGGCGCCGAGATAGGTGAGGAGCCAGCGGACGCCGGCTCCCAGCACCACCTCCCCGGCAAGCGTCAGCAGATAGAGACCGAGACCGGCCGCAGCGTGGAGGCGCGATGCGATTCCGGCGCGGAGCTCCGAGGTGCCTGCCGTCTGGGTGTGCATGGGCGAGCCAAAGCACGCTCGCGTGCCAGGCTGCGAGTCCTGCATGCCCAGACGGCGGGCGCTGGGGAGGGAAACCCATGGCACACAGATGGCACAGGAGATGGAGCTCCGTGCCTGGCATCGGTTGAATCGAGCGACAACGAGAACGGGTCAGCGCGGCGCTAGATCAGTTCTGTAGAGCCAAAAACCAGGCTTTCTGGGCGCTTCGCCGCCATGCTTACCATGGAAGTGCTCTACCAACTGAGCTATCCGGGCGCTGGAATCAACTTTAGCGGCGTGTGGGCCGAACCGGCGCCCGGCCTGGGCAGGCCTTGGACAGGGCGATGATTCGGTACTTATACGTCTTGAATCGACGCT
>DASTVL010000126.1:0-2552 GCA_035759115.1 Solirubrobacterales bacterium
GGTGAACGAGTGCAGCGAGCTCTCCAGCCGCTGCACCACGTGGGCGGGGTTGCCGGCGCCGCGCAGGTGCTCGTGCAGGCGCGCCTCGCCGAAGCGGCCCTCGGCCCCCTGCGCCTCGGTGATCCCATCGGTGACGACGACCAGCTGCTGGCCGGGCTCGAGCTCGCTGCGGGCGATCTCCCACTCGGCGTCCTCGAAGGCGCCGAGCACCGGGTCGGAGCCGGCCTGTACCTCGGCGACGCGCTCACCGTCGACCAGCAGCGGCGGCGGGTGGCCGGCGACAGCGACCCGCACCGGTTCGAAGCGATCCTCGCTGAGCGTCAGCGCCGCGAGGCTGCAGAGGGCGGAGTCGCCGCGCGCGAGCAGGGCGCGGTTGAGCGTGCGCAGGGCGACCAGCGGGTCGTCGGTGAGCACCGCGGCGGTGCGCAGGGTGTAGCGGGCGACCGCGGTGATCGAGGCCGCGTGGGCGCCGCGCCCGGTGACGTCGCCGATCACCAGCATCCACCCACCGGGGACGCGGAAGACGTCGTAGAAGTCGCCGCCGACTTCGTTCTCGGCTCCCGCCGGCCGGTACATCGCCGCCACCGACCAGCCGGGGATGTGCGGCAGCGGGGAGGGCAGCAGGCCGCGCTGCAGCGTCTCCGCGATCTCCGCCCGCGAGCGCTCGGCGTCCTCGAGGTCGGCGAAGAGGCCCGAGTTGTCGAGCGCCAGGGCGACGCGCCCGGAGAGGATCCAGGCGAAGCGCGCGTCCTCGCTGCGGTAGCGCCGCCGCGACCAGGCGACGGCGATGGTAAGCGCGCCGGTCACCTCGCCCCGAGCCTGCAGCGCGACGGTGATCGCCGAGCGCATGCCGAGGCCGCGCAGGAACTCCAGGTCCTCGCCGTCGTCGTGGGCGATCTCGCGCAGCTCCCGCTCGCCGATGCGCTCGTAGAAGCGCGGCTTCAGCGAGGAGCCGCCCGCGGCGCCGACCATGTTCTCGGGGGTCGAGGGCATCCGTTCGGCTATCCCCCGCTCGAACCCCGGCTCGGCCCCGGGGCCGACTCGCACGGCGACGCGGCGCGGCACGCCGTCCTCGATCACGTCGATCATGCAGAAGTCGGCGAGCCCGGGGACGAGGATGTCGCAGATCGCCTCGAAGGTCTGCTCGAGCGACCCGGCGGCGTCGGAGACGCCGGCGATTTCCCCGAGGATGCGGAAGCGGCTGCGCGCCTTGCGCTCGCGGGCGACGAAGACGGCGAGCATCGCGAGCAGAGCGATGACGGCGACGACCGCTATCTCGATCCAGGCCACCTTCCCACGATAGCCGCCTAGCGGTCGAAGTCGACCCTGATGCTCTGGCTCTCGTCGCGCGCCTCGGCCTTGGCGAGGGCGCCGAGCACGCGCTCGTCCTCGTCGCGGCCGACGCCGAGCAGGCTGCGCGGCCAGAGGCCGCGGGCGCGGACGACGTTGAGCTCGGCGCTGAGCACGGTCAGGATCGCGCCGAGGTTGATCCAGACGAGCAGGCCGAGGACCAGGGCGAAGGTGCCGTAGGCGGGGGCGGCGTCGCGGACCTGGTGAGCGACGAACCAGCCGCCGACGATCTGCAGTCCCGACCAGACGACGGCGGCGAGCACGACCCCGGGCAGCAGCGCGGAGAAGGAGGCCGGACGCGTCCCCAGCAACGAGAAGAGGGCGCCGAAGACGAGCAGGTTGATGCCGACCGAGATCGCGATGCCGCCGACCGGGCCGAAGAGGTCGGCGCCGCCGCCGACGAGGCCCGAGGCGATCGTCGAGGCGATCGTCAGCATGCCGAGCACGACCAGCAGGACGAGCGCGCGCAGGCGCGAGGTGAGGAAGTCGGGGCGGTCGCGGAAGGGGATCGCCCAGACCCGGTCGAGCGCCGTCTGGGTCGCGAGCACGACGCCGAACCCGGCCCAGAGCGAGCCGGCGATGCCGATCGCGAGCGCGACGCCGCTGCCCTCGAGCGAGCTGACCTGGATCTGTTCGCCGATCACCGGGAACTGGGTCAGCACCGAGTCGACCGCTTCCTCACGCAGCTGCTCGTCGCCGGCCAGCACGTAGCCGAGCACGGTGGTGAACAGCAGCAGCAGCGGGAAGAGCGAGAAGAAGGCGCGGAAAGCGATCAGGCCGGCGAGGTTGCCGCCCTGGTCGTCGCCGAACTTCTTCGCGACCGCGACCGGTACGGCGAGGGCCGCGTGTCGCTGCTGAAAGCGATCCAGTGCTTGCAGAGCCTTCAGGCGAGGCCCTCGAACTCGTACTCGCGCAGGAAGCCCTCGAAGAGGCGGCGGTGGCCCTGCTCGTCGCGGAGGATCGCGATCGTCATGTCCTGGGTGACCGGGTCGATCCCCTCGGTCTCCTCGATGATCCTGGTGTAGTGCTCGATCGCGCCGGTCTCGGCTTTGATCACGCCGCGGATGATGTGCACGGTGTCGGTCTGGTGCTCGGGCGGTTGCAGGAACGACTGCTCGGCGGCGAAGCCTTCCGAGCCCGGGACGACGCCGTAGAGCTCCTTGATCCGGTCGGCGAACTGCTTGGCGTGGCCGAGCTCCTCT
>DASTVL010000127.1:0-2672 GCA_035759115.1 Solirubrobacterales bacterium
GTGGTCGGCAACACAGGGACTTGGGGGCGGGCAGGGGCCGTGCGGGGGTGGATTGTCCGAGTTCCCAGGGGATCGAGGTTGGGGAGATTTGTGTCGCCGTTTGATGCGGGTTTGCGGGAAGACAGCGGCCGAGGGACGAAAGTTGAGGCGCTGTCGTCTTTATGACGTGTGCAGAACGCGAGCAAGGACAGGAGCGCGGGGGCCAGCGGCAGAGCGAGGACTCGGGACCAGGATCTGGTCCGATTCGTCGGGCGCCACGGGGTGGTGACGATCACCCACGTCATGGAGGCGATGGGCGTCGGCAGGACGGCTGCCTACCGAAGGGTCGCGGCCTGCGTGGAGGGCGGGCTGCTTGAGCGGATCGAGCTTCTGCGCTCGGAGCCGAGCATCTTGCGGGCAACGCGCGACGGCCTGCGCTACGCCGGGCTCGGCCTGCCGGTTGCCGCCGTGTCTCCGGGGGAGGTTCCGCACTCCCTGCGTTGCGCCTCCGTGGCGCTCGGCCTTGTGCGCCGTTTCGGTCACCGCCGCGTCCTCACCGAGCGCGAGCTCGCCCTAGCCGAGCGGATTGAGGGGCGGCCCATCGCTAGCGCCGAGGTCGGCGCCCTCCCGAACGGAAACCCCCGGCTTCACCGCCCCGACCTGGCAGTGCTTGCCAAGTCCGGCACGATTGCGGTCGAGGTCGAGCTGAGCCCGAAGGCCCCCCGGCGCCTTGAAGCCTTGCTGCGGGCATGGCGCCGGGCATCTTGGGTCGCCGAGGTCCACTACTTCTGTCGGCCGGGCCCAACGCAACGGGGAGTCGAGCGCGCTCTCGCCAAGACCCGCACCGAGGACAAGATCGCGGTGATCGAGGGGGTGCCGCGATGAGTGCGATCAGCTTCGACGTTGGCGAGGAACTGGTCGAGCGGATCGCTCGTCGCGCTGCCGAGCTACTTGCCGAGCGACCCGATGAGCCCGCCGAGGACGGCTGGCTGCGAGGAGCCGAGCGAATCGCTGCCTACATCGATGCTCCCCGCTCTCGCGTCTACGCGCTGGCATCCGCACGGCGCATCCCTGTTCACCGTGACGGCTCGGCGCTGATCGCGCGCCGCTCGGAGTTGGACCGATGGCTGCTCTCGGGTGGCGGGCGACGGCCATAGGTCGGCGGGTCGGGCTTTGGCACCGCCATTGTGGCGCCGGCGTCGAGCCCTGCAAGCCCCGGCTTCGCCGGGGCTCTCCTTCGTCACCCTTCGGGTGCAGGGCTCGCCGTCCGGCGCTGTCTGGCGGGTGTCAAAGCCCGGCGCTGTTGGTCGAATCACCGGCGACCGCAGCGTTCAATCCGATGCCAGTCGGATGATGGATGTAGCCGGAAGGACTGACCAATGGCAAAGCTGACCAAAACCAACAGACCCGGCATCTTCCGCCGCCACGCGAAAGGCTGCAACGCCAAGAGGCGTTGTGACTGCCCCTACGTTGTCGTCTCAGAACACCGTGGGAAGCAATACACGGAGACGTTTCGGACGGCGGCGGAGGCCCAGGAGGCCCAGGGGACTCGGAAGGCGGGCGACCGCCGCCCAAAGTCCAAGGTGCGCTTCGGCGACTACTTCGCCGAGTGGATCGAGTCCTACTCAGGGAGGACCAAACGTGGATTCTCGGAGACGACCCGACCCGAGTATCGACGGCCGATCAACGCCTATGCGGTGCCGAAATGGGGAACGTGGAAGCTTGCCGAGATCGAACCGGCCGACGTGCGAGAGCTCTTCGGCTCGCTGCGTCGAGACGAACGAACCACCTCTCAGATCATGAAGCTGCGAGCCGCCTTGTCGACGATGTTCGCAACTGCCGTTGAGGACAACCTAGTGCGATCGAACCCCTGCCAGGGCGTCCGCATTCCAGCCACGCAGGGGAACGAGAAGCCGGACGATGATCGCGCCAAGGCCCTCACGCGGAAGGAACTGGGGTTGCTCTTAGCAGCCCTACCCGACAACTGGCAGTTCTTTTTCGAGTTCCTCGCCGCCACCGGCCTGCGGATCGGTGAGGCGGTCGGATTGACCTGGGAGCACATCGACCTGGGCGAGCAGCCGCACGTCAAGGTCCGTGAGCAAGTCTATGAACGCAAACGACGCAAGCTCAAGAGCGGAGCCGGGCGGCGTGACGTACCGCTCTCGGCAAGCATGGCAGCGCGCCTGCTTGCTCGCCGCCGCGACGGCTACAGGGGGTCACGGTCGCCGGTCTTTCCTTCAAGGGCAGGGACGCCGTTATCTCCCGGGAACGTCTATCGGCGAGTCTTGGCTCCATCCGCGATCAGCATTGGCTTCGCCAGGGAGGTCGTTTCGAAATCCGGCAAGACCCGCACACGCTCAACCATCTCCTTCCACGTTTTCCGGCATACCTGCGCCTCGCTGCTGTTCGAGGAAGGCCGCAACGTGAAGCAGGTAGCCGACTGGCTGGGCCACACCGACCCCGGGTTTACGCTCCGCACCTACGTCCACCTGCTGGACGCGGGGCTGGGCGGCGGTCTCGACGTTGGCCTCCAGGTCAATGTCGGGTCAAGGCCGGGTCAAGGAAAGGTCCAGAAACAGCCGCAAGTGCCGACGCGGCCGAACCCCTAGGAACCGCTTGCCAGAGCGAAATGGGACGAATCACCGCAACTGGACGCAACCACCGACACGGAATCATAATCCGCGTGTCGGGGG
>DASTVL010000128.1:0-5406 GCA_035759115.1 Solirubrobacterales bacterium
CGATCTCGCCCTCGCTGCGGGTCAGCGTCCCGGCCAACTCCGGCCGCCGCCCGGTCGCCGCCTCGATCGCGCCCGCTCGCTCGGCGAGCAGCTCAGCGAAGGCGCCGCCGACCGTGCCGCGCCCGAGCAGCCCGATGCGCACGGGATCAGACATCGCGGCTGGTCAGGTCCTCGAAGGTCTCGCGGCGGACGACGACCCGCGCCTCGCCGTCGCGGCAGAAGATCACCGGCGGCCGGGTGACGCCGTTGTAGTTGCTCGCCATCGCGTGCCCGTATGCGCCGGTCGCCGGCGTCACCAGCACGTCGCCGACCGCCGGCGCGGCGAGCTCGACATCGCGCACGATCACGTCGCCGGACTCGCAATGCATGCCGGCGATCGTCGCCGGCGTGTCCGGCGCGGCGCCGGCCCGGTCGGCGATCGTCGCCTCGTAGCGGGAGCCGTAGAGCATCGGCCGCATGTTGTCCGACATGCCGCCGTCGACGGCGACGTAGGTCCGCACCCCGGGGATCTCCTTGACCGTGCCGACCCGGTAGGCGGTCAGCCCGGCGTTGCCGACCAGCGAGCGGCCCGGCTCGATCAGGATCCGCACGTCGGGACCGAACAGCTCGTCGACCGCGCGCGCCTTGACCTCGACGTAGGCGTCGATCGAGGGCGGCTCGTCCTCGCGGGTGTAGGCGATGCCGAGCCCGCCGCCGACGTTGATCAGGCGGCACCAGTCGCCGGCCAGCCCGGCGATCGCCTCGATCGCAAGCTTGTAGGGCTCGAGCTCGAAGATCTGCGAGCCGATGTGGGCGTGCAGGCCGACGAGGTTGAGCTGCTCGGAGCCGAGCACGCGCTCGATCGCGCGCGCCGCCAGCCCGTCCTCGAGGCCGAAGCCGAACTTCGAGTCGAGCTGCCCGGTCTGGATGTAGTCGTGGGTCGAGGGCTTGATCCCCGGCGTCACCCGGATCAGCACGTCCTGGGGTCGGTCGAGCAGCCGCTCGCAGCGCTCGATCTCGTCGAAGGAGTCGAGGATCAGGTGGCCGACGCCGGCGCGCGAGGCGAGCAGGATCTCCTCGTCGCTCTTGTTGTTGCCGTGCATGTGGATCCGCGCCGGGTCGAAGCCCGCGCGCAGGGCGATGTGCAGCTCGCCGCCCGAGGCGACGTCGACCGAGAGGCCCTCCTCGGCGAAGAGCCGGTAGGCCGCGGTGCAGGGGAACGCCTTGCTCGCGTAGAGCACTTCGAACTCGCGGCCGCGGCGCTCGAACGCCTCGCGGTAGGCGCGCGCCCGCGCCCGCATCTCGTCCTCGGCGTAGATGTAAGCCGGGGTGCCGAGCTCGGCGGCGAGCTCGACCACGTCGCAGCCGGCGATCTCGAGGTGGCCGCGCTCGTTCACGCGGCTGCCCGCCGGGTAGACCGGTGAGCCCGCGATCGGGTCGGCGACCGCGCCTGCCTGTCCGCGCTCGGGCATCGCCCGGCATTGTGACGGTAAGCGGGAAAGCCGGGCTACTGACCGCCGCCGAGCAGGCCGCCGACCGTGTCTTTGACTTTTTCGACGGTCTTGTCGACGGTTTTGCCGACCGGCGATTCGGGTCCGGCGACGCCGTCGACGACGTCTTCGGTGGTCTGGGTGACGCCGGTTTTGCCAAGCGCGCCGCCGGTCGCCTCGTCGACGCCGGAGACGGTGTCGTTGACGGTGTTCGTCACGGTTTCAGAGGGCGAGGAGGTGGCTCCGCCCCCACCCCCGCCCGAGCCGCCGCCGGACGCCGGATCGGCGGTCCCGCTGCCGCCGCCTGAGCCGCCGCCCGACGACGAGCCGTTCGGGGCCGGGCCCGCGCCGCCCCCGCCGCCCGCCGATCCGGGCGTCGAGTCGGGAGCGCCGCCGCTCGGAGCGCCTGCTGAGGGTGCGTCGGGTGAGTCCGGGCCCGCGCCGCCCCCCGCCGGGCCGGCGGCTCGGCCACCGGCCGCGGCGGAGCCGCCCGCGCCCCCGTCGGCGTCGTCGGCGCCCGCGCGGGCCGCAGCGGGGCTTCCCGCAGCGACCTCAGCGGCGGAGTCGTCATCGCCGCCGGCGAGCCCGGCCAGGGGCCAGTCGCGAACGGCCTGGACGGAGACGAGCACGACGAACACGACCACCGCCGCCGCGATCAGAGTCGTGCCTGAGACTGCGCCTAGGAGATAGGAGCGGGCTTGGCGGATCATCGGCTCTCAACTACCCAGGGTAGCCGGATCGCAACGCAACGTGGGACCTTTGGACGCTCGGCCTACAGGTAGCCGAGCGGATCCGTCGGCGCCCCGCTGATCCGCACCTCGAAGTGGAGGTGGTCGCCGTAGCAGTGGCCGGTGCAGCCGACATAGCCGATCACGTCCCCCTGCGAGACGCTGCCCGAGGTGACCGCGAACGAGGACTGGTGCGCGTAACAGGTCTGCAGGCCGCCGCCGTGATCGAGGCAGCTGAAGTTCCCGTAGCCGCCGCTCTCGCCTTCGGACTGGACGAGCACGACCGAGCCGGCGTCGGCGGCGCGGATCGGCGTCCCGGCGGGCACGGCGATGTCGATCCCCTCGTGCATGCGTCCCCAGCGGGGACCGAACGCGGAGACGACCGGGCCGTCGACCGGCCAGATCATCGAGCCCGAGCCGTAGCGGACCGGCCCCGCCGGCAGCGGCGCCGAGGCGCTGGCGCTCAGCTGGGCCGCGATCTCGCCCTGGATCTCGGCCAGGTCGCCCTCGATCTTGTGCTCGTGGCCGCCGAGCGTCGAGAGCGCCGCCTCGCGCTGGCGACGGACGGCGACGAGCTTGGCCTGACGGCTCTGCACGGCGGAGCGGGCGGAGGCCAGCGCCTGCTCTTCGGCGGCGATCGCGTCGCGGGCGGATTCGATCCGGTTCTTCGCGGAGCGCAGGCGGGCGACCGTGCGCTTGACCTGATCGCGCAGGTCGCGCACCCTGGTCACGACCGCTTCGTCGAGGCCGTTGATGCGGTTCAGGTACTCGGTGCGGTTGACCAGCTCGTCGTAGCCGCCCGACTCGACCAGCACGTTGAGGATGTCCGGCGTGCCGGCCTCGTAGATCGCCACGAGGCGCTCGCGCAGGGCGATGAGGGAGCGCTTGAGGCGGGCGCGGACGACCGCGAGGTGCTTCTTGGCGACGCCGAGCTCGTCGACGGCCCGGTCGAGCTCGGCCTGCTTGGCGTCGAGCCGCGCCTGCGCCTCGGCCTCCTGCGCGCGCAGCGTCGCCACCTCGTCGGTGAGCCGTTCGATCCGGTCGCGGTAGCGCGAGATCGTCGTCGTCAGCACGCCCTTGCGGTCGCGCACCTCGGAGAGCTTGGCTTCCTTGTCTTCCTGTTGCTCGTAGAGGTCGGCAGCGAGCGCACTCGCGCCGCAGAGCAGCACGACGAGCGCCGCCGCAGCGGCGACCGCCGCCGAGGCAGAGCGAGTCTTCGGCATCGTCAGCAGGCTAGCGAAGGCCGAAATCCGGCCCGCGGGTGCTTTATCGCTGCAAAACGCTATGCAGCGACGGGCTCTTTGCCGGCCTGCTCCGCGGCCTTCTCGGCCTCGGCGACGACTTCGGCCGCGTAGCCGAGGCGCTCGGCGTATTCGCGCGCCTGCATGCGGGAGATAACCATCCGCTGGATCTCCGCCGTGCCCTCGAACAGCTGGTAGATCTTGGCGTCGCGGAAGAACTTCTCCAGCGGGCTCTCGGTGCTCCAGGCGTCGGGGCCGACCAGGTCCATCAGCGTCGTCGTCGCCCACATCGTCACGTCGCCGGCCTTGAGCTTCGACATCGAGCCCTGGCCGCCGCGCATCGGGATGCCGTTGCGGCCCATCCAGGCGGCGCGTTGGACCAGCAGGCGGGCGGCCTCGATCTCGGTCGCGACGTCGGCCAGGGTCTGCTGGATGCGCTGCGTCTGCAGCAGCGGGGTGCCCGCCTCCGAGCGTCCGTCGAGGTACTCGAGGGTCCACTCGTAGGCGGCCTGGGCGATGCCGAGCGCCGAGGCGCCGACCAGCGGCCGGGTGATCTCGAAGGTCGCCAGCGCGTCGGCGCCGCGCGACTTCTTCCCTTCGCGGCCGCGCTGCAGCTTCTTCTCCAGCTTCTCCTCTCCGCCGAGCAGGTTCTCGGCCGGGATGCGGCAGTCCTCGAGGATGATCTCGGCCGTGTGCGAGGCGCGGATGCCGAGCTTCGACTCCTTCTTGCCCTGGCTCAGCCCGGGCGTGTCCTTGCCGATCACGAAGGAGGCCTGGCCGCGGGTGCCGAGGCTGGGGTCGACGGTGGCGACGACGACGTGGACATCGGCGATGCCGCCGTTGGTGATGAAGACCTTGGTGCCGTCGAGGATCCACTCCTCGCCGTCGCGCTTCGCCGTCGTCTTCAGGCTCTTCACGTCGGAGCCGGCCTGCGGCTCGGTCACGGCGTAGGCGCCGAGCTTGACCTCCTCGCCGGCGCCGAAGCACTCGGGCACCCACTGGGCGATCTGCTCGGGGGTGCCGGAGGAGGCGATGCCGGCGGCGGCGAGGCCCGAGCCGGAGATCGCCAGCGCGATGCCGGCGCAGCCCCAGTGGAACTCCTCGGCCGAGATCACCTGCATCTGGCCGTCGGCGTCGGAGGCCGAGCGCTGGATCGCCTCGAGGCCCTGGAAGCCCTGCTTACGCGCCTCCTTGATCACCTCCCACGGCGTGCTCTCCTCTTCGTCGTGCTTGCGCGCGGCGGGGCGGATCACGTCGCGGGCGAACGCCCGGGCGCTGTCTTTGAACTCCTGCTGCTCCTCGTTCAGTGCGAAATCCATCGGTCCCCCTCGTCGACCGCATTGCGACCGCATTGCTTGCTGAAGGCTGCTGATTGACTGGTCAGTCAATCGCACCTGGAAGCTTAGCTGACCAACCAGCCAGGTCCGCGCCTGTAGCTTTCCGGCGGTGGCGCGCGAGCAACCGATCAACGCCGGGGTGCCGGGGGCTCGGCCGCATGCGTCTCCCACCCCGAAGCGGTCTACGAAGCCGAAGCCCAAGCCTTCCCGAGGACGAGCGCCGAAGCGACGCCAGCCGATCCCTACCGCGCTGAAGGCGATCGCCGGGCTGTTCGCGCTCGCGATCGTCTTCATCGTCGCCGCGATCCTCGGCGGCGGGGGCGGATCCGAGCCGGTGACTGGGCCGGCGCCGGTCGGTGAGGCGCCCAGCACCCCTGCCGATGCGCCCCCGACTCAGACGCCGGAAGACCTCGGCTACCCGGCCTTCGCAACCGCGAACACGACCCGGGTGGGGGGCGCCGACCCCGCCGCCAACGCGGCGGGCGCCGCTCTCGCCGTCTATCCCTCGGTCACGGCCGCACAGCAGCCCGACGCGGTCACCGTGGTCGACGCGGACGAGTGGCGCACCGCGATCGCCGCCGCGGTGCTGATGGCGCCGCCGGTCGCAGCGCCGCTGCTGATCTCCGAGGCG
>DASTVL010000129.1:0-17381 GCA_035759115.1 Solirubrobacterales bacterium
GCAAGACGATGAAGGAGCGGGCGCCCGCGGCGCTCGCGGCCGCGCGCGAGGCGCTCGCCGCGGCTGACGGCTTCGACCCGGCGGTCGTCGAGGCGGCACTCGCGCCGCTGCCCGAGCGGCTCGAGCTGAAGCCGGGCAAGGTCTACCAGCCGATCAGGGTGGCGATCAGCGGCGGCACCGTCTCGCCCGGGATCTTCGAGTCGCTGGCCGTGCTCGGGCGCGAGGAGTCGCTGCGGCGCATTGACGCCGCCCTGGTGCGCCTCAACGCATAACAACACCCAATAATGAGGAGGCCGAGGCTAAACCGTGCGTCCTCCGCTGCCGATGAGGGGGGCGGAGCGACCCGGTTATGGCGTCCGACAAGAAACAGACCAACGGCAAGGTGCAGAAGGCCGATGCCCCCCGCAACGCGACGGCGGCGCCCGGCGCACGCCTCGCGGCGGCCTTCGAGGCGGTGGAGAAATTCCCCGCACTGATCGAGTCCCGCGCCCGCGTGATGCAGGCGGCGACGGCCGAGACCGCACGCGTCGGCGAGCTGGTCGAGGCGGTCGAGGCCGACGTCGCGCTGACGATCGCCGTGCTGCGCTTTGCCAACCGCACCAGCGGTAGTTCCGGCACGATCGGCAGCGTGCCGGCGGCGGTCGATGTGCTCAAGCCCTCGGGGGTGCTGGCGATCGCCGGCACGGCGCCGGTGTTCGACTTCTTCGAGCCCAACGGCGGCTGGGAGCTGCGGCCCGAGCAGTTCCGCGTCCACGCGCTCGCGACCCAGCAGGCCGCGGCGCGGATCGGCCGCGAGATCGGCTGGGAGGACCGCGACGAGCTGGTCGTCGCCGCCCTCCTGCACGACATCGGCCGGCTGGTGATCTCCAAGCTGCACCCGGGCCGCCGCACCTACTTCGACGCGACCTCGCGCACGCCGGAGCAGCGGATCCGCGAAGAACGCGACCAGCTCGGCATCGACCACGCTCTCGTCGGTGGCGTGCTGGCCCGGCGCTGGAACGTGCCGCAGCGGATCGCGGTGGCGATCGAGCGCCACCATGCCGAGGACGCCGAGGGCCTGGCGGCGGTCGTCGCCACCGCCGACATGATCGCCCACTACTCGCAGGGCGAAGCGGTGACGGCGGAGCGCCTGCGCGAGACCGCGAAGCGCTGCGGGCTCAGCACCGAGGGCCTGCGCGAGCTGCTCTACGAGCTTCCCTACCCACGCGAGTCGGGTTCTCGCGTCAGCGAGCCCTGCCCGCTTTCCAGCCGCGAGCTGGACGTGCTGCGCCACCTCTCCGACGGGATGGTCTACAAGCAGATCGCCGGCGAAATGCAGCTCTCGGTCTCGACCATCCGCACCCACCTGCACAACGTCTACGGCAAGATCGGCGCCGTCGACCGGGCGCAGGCCGTGCTCACCGCCCGCGACCGCGGCTGGATCTAGACCAACCGCCGCCTGCTCCTTCGCGATCAGTCAGTCGATGAGGCACTCGCGCAGGGCGATCGCCACCGCGTGCGTGCGGTTTTTGGCGCCGAGCCGGGCGAGGATGTTCTTGGTGTGGGTCTTGACCGTTTCTTCGCTGAGCCCGAGCTCGCGTGCGGCGAGCACGGTCGAGCCGCCGTCGGAGAGCAGTTGCAGGATCTCGCGCTGGCGCCGGGTCAGCTTGCCGCGGCTGCCGCGCGGCGGCACTGCCGGGTCGACGAAGCGCTCCTGCTCGAGCGCGGCCTGCGCCGCCTTCGCCATCAGCTCGGCGGCGGCGGTGCGGGCCACGTAGGCGCTGGCGCCCGCCTGCAGCGAAGCTGAGGCGAGGTGTCGCTCGGGCCGCTCGCCGTGGGCGACGATGCCCATCCCCGGCGCCGTCTTGCGCAGCGTGCGGATCGCCTCCTCGCCGTGCAGGGCCTCGTCAGCGCCGTCCGGATCGCGCCGCAGGGCGACGATCGCGACGTCGATGCTGCCGATGTCGCGGATCAGGCCGAGGGCCTCGCCGCGGCTCTCGCTCTCGTGCATCTCGAAGTCGCCGATCAGCGCCTCGCGCACCCCGAGGCGGACCAGGGGGTGGGGGTCGATCACAAGGCAGTGTGGGCGCTCGCTCAGAACGGAGACGATCCTATACCCGGCAAAATCCGCTCCGTGCGGTAGAAAGGACCTGTGATCTCGATCACCTCGAAGTCGCGCTACGCCGTGGTCGCGATGGCGGAGCTCGCCCGCTCGGGCGAACGGCCGGTGCCAATCAAGGAGCTGGCCGAGCGTCGCGGCATCCCCGAGCAGTTCCTCGAACAGCTCTTCTCGACCCTGCGCCGGGCCGGCCTGCTGACCAGCCACCGCGGTATGCGCGGCGGCTACACGCTCTCCCGCCCGGCCGACGAGATCACCGTGCTCGAGGTCGTCCAGGCGCTCGACGGCAAGGTCGGCCAGGAGGCCGACGAGGCCGGCGGCATCTGGGCCGAGGGCGTCGCCTCCCTGCGCAAGGTCTTCACCCAGACCACGATCGCCGAAGTCGCCCGCCGCGAGGCCGAGGAGGCGGGAAGCGGCATGTACTTCATCTAGTCGGGGGCGCGCCCGGATCGCGATTCCGCTTGTTCAAGCCGAATCGGGTCCGGCTGAATCCGGTTGTTTCCGGTCTGACTGGCGCACCACTGGCGCACGAGTGGCGCATCGCGGGCGGCAACGGAGGACGCCGCTAGAATCATCGGTGGTGGCAACAGGACAGGCCAAGAGCAGTCGGGGCGGACGCAAGGTTTCGCGAAGTGCGACCACGGGTGCCTACCTAGGGAGAAAAGGCAGCCGGAACGGAAGCGGCTACCGATCCGCTGTGACCGGTCGTTACGTTTCTTCGCACGCCCCTCAAATCAGTGACCAGGAGAAGCGCACTGCGACCGTCGGCCGTGCGACGAAACGGGTCAAGACGGCCGTGACTGTGGACCTATCTCGATCCCGTCGCTCTAGATAGAAGTGGCACAGCGCGGGCGGCCGCCGCTCAAGCGCGGTATCCAATCCTGCGAGGCTGAGGATTGGCTTCCCCCGGAAGCGATCCTCCTGGACACAACGATCGTTGTTGATGCGCTATCCCCTGCCCAGCCGAATCACGCAGCCTGTGTCTCGTTTTTCGAGGCAGTTGTGGCCACGGACTGCACCCTGGTATTCAATCGCCTGCTGGAAACCGAGCTCTGCGAGGCCCTATTCAACATCGCAGGGCGCGAGCGACATGGTGGTCGCTGGAAGAGTGCTCGTTACGACGGGCGGGTCCGGCGGCGCGCGAGGACGCTGCTGAACCAGGGCCTTGAAGGCTGGCGCGAACTCTTGAGCGTCGCTCCCTGGTCACGAATCGAGCTAAGCGAGGTGAGCGACCTGGCCCCCGAACTAATGGGGGAGTACGGCTTCCGCTCCTACGACGCCGTGCATGCGGCATCACTATTCGTTGCTGAGGTCGCGGACATCGCAACGCTAGATCGTGGCTTCGCCGTGCTCGATGAGGGGGAGGCGACAATCCATACGGCTCGCTCACGAGTGACGAGCATGCGCCAATGGCGCGGCGGAATCTGATCGCCCTTCCGGCTTCGCCCGCTTCACGTTCCCACTGTGCAGTTGCCATCTGCCCCAACTGCTGTCATCTCCTGGCTCGTCCGATAGTCGGCCGGGCAGGGGCACTCCCTAGGCCCCAGAAAGGAGCGAATCAAGATGGCAGCGAAGAAACGCGGGGGTTCGCGTCGCTCGTCTTCTCCTGGCAAGTACCGCTCGGCCATATCGGGTCGGTACGTCACGAAAAAGCACGGGAAACGCAATCCCAATACCACCGTCAAGGAGTCAAAGTAGACCCTTGCACCCTGCGCTGCTGTCGGGCCACCACCCGATTTCAGCGCAGGCTATTTCACCATGCCCAGCGAAACGGTGCCCGATGAACTCAGACAACACCTCAACGCTGCTCGAAGTTGGCCAGATTGTGGGCCCGGTCTTCACTGCCGTGGCTGCCCTGGCGGCCTGCACGGCCGTGTACCTAACGCTGAGAGAGTCGCGCCTATCCCATCAGCCCGTCTTACGCATACAAGCCATCGTCAGCCCCCAGACCGGCTTCTACGGAGCCACCATTATCAACGCGGGCGATGGCGTCGCGAGCGGGGTCAACTTCGCAGTTGCCGACTCTGAGACTGTGATTGCTGGCCCGGTGCTTAATGGCTTCCTGCGACCCGGAGAATCAGTGGACGTTTTTGCTGCGCAGCCTCCGACGGATCCCAGTGATCGACAGGCCGTGGTCGGCTACGTAACCGGCAGGGATCGCTTTGGCTTTCCGCATGATTGGACGACGGACCTGGGGCATTGCGTGAATTACAAGCGCAGGTGGCGCTCCGGGTTTCGCAAAGAACCTGCGTACGGGGAGATCATTTCGCGCCTGCGAGGATGGTTCCCAGACCACCCCGGCCCGGAAAAGCTCACGCAAATTCCTGTCTCATCTCAAACGAGATTGAGCGATGCATCGCGTTAGACGGGAACCAGATGGCTAGCAACGAGCCCCTGCAACCCATCGAAAGGAGAGTTTGGTGGACCTGAATCGCTTTGAAGTAGAGGAAGATGTATGCCCCTGTGGAGCACAAGTTGTGGTGACTGGTGAGGATGGAGAACCTCCAGCTGACCGGCAGACCGGGCGATGCATCGCGGGTCATCGCCTTGAGAAAGACATGGACCTGGAGCAAACTGAGTGGAGGCTTCAGCCCTCGTAGTCCTCGATTACCCGACCCACCCGCCACCCCGCGCAGCGCGCAGCGACAGTCAAGGGCGCGTAGCGCCCGACCCCCGCAGGGGGTTGACGGCCGCAAACGCTGCGCGACAATCGCTCGGGTCGGGAGTCAGCGACCGATGCCGAAGTCGTGGCCGCGACCCATCTCCCGGCTGCGCTGCATTGAGCGCTCCGCCTGCTGGACGCGATCAAGGCGACGCTGGGCGTCGCGGATTCGATCCCGGGCGTGGTCGTGGAAGTTCCGCTGGAACCGGTCCTCCGGCCGCGGTCCGAGGGCGCTGTCTTTGTCGGTGACGCTGCGCTTGTTGCGGTAGGACTCGATGTCGCGGACGCCGCGATCCCAAGCCTTCGCCTTCGTGAGGTCGGCGGGCCTCTCGCCCAGCTCCTTGACGACGTAGGCCGGAGGCGCGAGCCGGGCAGCGAGGAGCATCTTCCCTTCGCGCTCGGCGAGGACCTGACCGACGATCTCGTGCTCACGGCGAATCTCGGTCCTGGGCGGCGCAAGCTCGCTGAGTCTCGCCTTCTCCTCGCCCAGCCGTTCGCCGAACATTCGCTCGCTTTCCTGTGCGCCGGGAAGCTGCTGGCGGCGCGCACGCCAGCCGAGGTCTTCGACCGCTTCGCAACGGGCGACGGCCTCTGCGAGTTGGTGCTGGCGCTCGGCAACATGTTCTTGCTGGCGCTGATAAGCCGATTCGGCGTTGGCCTCGAAGCGCGAAGGAGCATCCAGCTTCGTTTGGCGAGCCATGAGGTCCGACGTGGGCATCCGAGCAAGCTCTGAGCGAAGCGCCTCATCGTGCGCCGCCGTCTGGGCGCGATCACGCACCGCCCCATCCCCGATGTGGCCGATGGCATCGGCATTGGGCGGCTTCGGCGCGTACTCGGCGCGCTCAGCTTGAATCTCAGGCGTGGCGTAGAGGTAGGTCTCCTCGCGACTGCGCGAGACGGCGACATACAGCTCTTGCTTGTCCGTCGAGGGATCGGCCAGCACGTAGGCACGGTCCACGGTGGCGCCCTGGGCGCTGTAGGTGGTGACGGCGTAGGCGTGCTGGAGGGCCGGGGCGTCTCCGTGCGGGGTCGTGCGTGAGAGGTAGTCGGGGCCGACCTCGACGGTCCGTTGTTGATCGACGCCCGAGAGGACGACCCGGCCCTGCTCGGGATCGACCTGCTCTACCTGCTAACGCTCGCGGTTGTAGATGGCGGCGGCGTGGTCGTTGATGCGGGTGATCACCTGATCGCCCTCGGCGAAGCGGGCTTCTCCAACTTCGATCTCCGGGCCGCCGAGCTGGCCCTCGGCCTTCAGCAGCTCTCTCGCCGTCGCGTTCAGCCGCCCGACCTCGGCGTTTCGCTTGGCGATCATCAAGGCGTCCTGGCCTTCGCCGTAGGCGCGGTGCCAGTCGGCGACCATCGCCTCGCGACGGGCCTCGGCGTCGGGCGCGACCGTGACCCGCTCCTCGGAGCGATACAGCTCAAGCGCAGCTCGTCCCTGGCCCTCGCGGATCATCCGCGCCGCCTCGCGATCAACGTCGTGGTTGTGGCGGATCACCTCGTCCAGGTAGATCGGGTCCGCCCTCTCGGCCAGAGCGCGGTAGAGGCCGCCTGCATCGATCTCGCCGAGCTGCTGGTGGTCGCCGACCAGGACGAGCTTTGCCTGCGCGGCATCGGCAGCCTCGATCAACGCAGCGAGGTCGGCGCTGCCGACCATCCCCGCCTCATCGACCAGGAGCACCGTGCGCGGGGAGAGCAGGGAGGAATCGGCCTCGCCCCCCTCGCCTCCGCCCATCTGGGCGAGAAGGCGAGCGACGCTGCTCGCCTCAAGCCCTTCGGCGCGCAGCACGTTGGCCGCCCGCCAGGTCGGCGCGACAGCGCGCAGCTCATAGCCCGCCTGCGCCCAGCCTTCGGCCGCGGCGACGATGGCGAAGGTCTTGCCGGTTCCGGCCTCGCCGACGACCACGGAGACGCCCTCCGGCTCTGCGAGCAGGCGGCGGACCATCTCGCGCTGATCGTCCTTCAAGGTCGGACGCCTCCCGATCACCCTGGCGGCGATCAGCTCCCCGACCTGTCCGCGGGACTCGCCCTGCATCCTCTCGGCGGTTGCGAGCGCCTTGCGCTCAAGCTCCCAGATGCGCTGCGTAGTGAACCGCCCGGCCCGTGGGGTCTCCGAGACGCGGAGCACCTGATCGGAGGCGAGAAAGCCATCGGCCATCCGCACCACCTCGCTCGCCGGCGCGCCGGCCCCCTGGGTGCCGGCGACGGCGCGGATCGCATCGCGGCGCTCGAAGTGGGAGGCGTGGGCGGTGACCTCGCGGTCGAGCTGATCGTGGGAGGCCGAATGGGCCTTCGGCAGCTCGCCGCGAAACAGCGCCTCGGGATCGAAGGTGCGCGAGATCGCCTCGGCGTCCAAGCCGATCTCCTCGCCCGTGGAGCGCCAGCGCTCGCGCAGCTCCTGACGGCCCACGTCGCGCTCCTTTACCTGGCGCGTGGTCAGCGCCGCGACTTCCATCGAGCGCGCCGAGGCATCGGGGCCAGCGGCCTCGAGTATTTCCTCGCGGCGGGTCGAGAACCCGCGTAGGTGGGAGTCAGCGAAGCCCTCGATCTCGGCGATGCCCTTGCGCACCTCCTGCCACTCGACGCCGAGACGACGAGTCAGCTCGTGGCGAAGATGGGCCTGGTAGAGGTAGCTGGCGGTCTGGGCGTGCTCGTAGATCGCCGGGTGGTAGAGCCGGGTCCACTTGCCATCCGGTCCCTTGGTCGCGTTGGCGACGAGGACGTGCGTGTGCAGCTGCGGATCGCCGTTGCGTGAGGAGCGGTGCTCGAAGGCGGCGGCGAGGAAGCCGTTGCCCTTGACGAACTCCGCGCCGCCAGCTCCCCTGCGGGTCCAGCACGCCTCCTGTTGGAGGTAGCCGAGGGCGGCCTCGACCGCCTCGCGGTGGGCCTGCTGGACCTCGCTTCCCGCAACCGGGCCGCCGAGGCCCCAGAGCAGTGAGACGGACTTGGGAGCCGAGAAGGTGAGATCGAAGCCGGGGACCGGGCCGCGGCCGCCGACCGCCCGCAGGCCGAGCGGCTGACCGTCGGCCGGGTTGTTGCCGGTCAGCATCGCCGTGAGCTGGTCGGCTCCGACCTCGCCGGAGAGGCCGAGCTCGGCGGCGGCGTCGCCCATCCACTGCCCGGCGACCTCGCCCTCGCCGGAGTAGTAGTCCTCCGCGCCTTCGGCGACCTTCTCCAGGTAGTACATCTCCTGGCCGGTTCCGAGCTTGCCGATGGAAAGCATCACCCCCTCTGTCTGATCGGAGGGGGTTTTGCCCCGCTCTCTTAACAAAGTGATGCGGTGTGAGGGTGGTTGCTGTTGGCTTTTGTCTTCGGCTTCGGGGGTGGCGAAGGCTCTGATCTGACGGCTGCGAAGCTGAGCTGTCGGACTGTCGGTGCTGGCTTTGTTGGTTTTGCTTCGCTGGCCGGATGGCTTGGTGCCTTTGGTCTGGTGGGATCAACTGCCGGGGGCGTTGGCCCCCTGAATTCGACGTAGGCGAGGCAATGGGCGGCGGGGACGGACAGGGCGGGCGATGAAGAAGCTCCCGGCCTCGATCCCGCGCATCGCCCTCACCCCGCCCGAGGCGGCCGCGGCGCTCGGCGTCGGTCCGGACTTCTTCGACGCCAACGTCGCGCCGGAACTGCGGCTGATCCGGCGCGGGCGCAAGCGCCTGGTCCCGGTCTCAGAGCTTGAGCGGTGGACGACGGAGAACGCCAGCCGGGCGCTGGGGAAGACGGCGTGATCGGCCCGACCGCGCGGACAAGGGCGCAGCTTCTAGGCTCCCTGCGATGGCTGACGATCAGCGAAGGGTTCGACGCGAGGTTCGTGCGGCGCAGGCGCAGTTCGAGCGAGAGCGGTCTGCATCCCAGAAGGCCCGGCGAAAGGCTTTCACGAAAGCGCAGAAAGCTGGCCTCACTCTCCGTGAGATCGGCAAGGAGGTCGGACTGCACCACACGCGCGTCAGCCAGATCATCAGAGGGGAGTAGAACGGTCTGGAGAGTTCCGCTCTCCAAGTTGCTAAGCTCACCCGAAACAGAAGCGGCGACCCGCCGTGCTCTAAACACGACGGGCCGCCTGACCACAAGGAGGCTGTGCTCCCTATGGCTGATCAGAACCCTACGGGTAGCGCCGAGCGCGTTACCTCTCCATCAGAGGAAGACAGGAAGGTCGAGTGGGCGGTCCTCTCGTTCCTGCTCGACCGGCATCCCGAAAGCCCCTCGATCATCGAGGTCTCCCGCGCCCTCAACGAGGGAACGGTCGAGTTCGAGCGCGAGGATTCGGTCGAGCGGGCGGTCCGCGAACTGGTCGGCGCAGGGCTGCTGCGTTGCGACGGCAGCCGCGTGCTGCCGACCCGCGCCGCGCTGTATTTCTGGCAACTGGACGGCTAGGCCGATGGCTGGGTCAAGCGACGTTGGCGGCCGTCTCGGCGCCAACGTCCGCCGTGTCCGCAAGCGAACCGGGATCAGCCAGGAAGCGCTCGGTGTCCGTTCGGGGCTTCACCGCACCGAGGTCGGCCTGCTTGAGCGCGGAGAGCGCGTGCCGAGGATCGACACGCTGATCAAGCTCGCCGCGGGTCTTGAAGTCGAGCCTGCCGTCCTGCTTGCGGGGATCGAATGGACCGAAGGCGAGACGACCGTAATGCCAGGGTCCTTCCGCCTCGGACCCGAGGGGGAGGGCGAGTAGTGGCCGAGGGAATCAGGAAGCGGCACTCGAAGAATTGCAGCGCCCGCGAAGGCGGGCGCTGCAACTGCAAGGCGGGGTACGAGGCGTGGGTGTTCTCGCGGCGCGACGGGAAGAAGATCCGGCGGACCTTTGCACGAGAGGCCGAGGCAAAGTCGTGGCGCGCCGATGCCCTCGGCGCGTTGGCGCGGGGCGGACTGCGAGCGGCAAGGCCGATCACCCTGGACGAGGCATGGCGGACGTGGCATCAAGGGGCTGTCGCTGGGGCCGTCACCAATCGCTCCGGAGATGTTTACAAGCGTTCGGCGTTGCGCTCATACGAGCAGGGAATGCGTCTGCGGGTGCTTCCTGAGTTCGGAGCCGTGCGCCTTTCCGAGTTGCACCGGCCCGACCTTCAAGAGTTCGCGGATCGCCTGTTGGCCGAAGGCTTAAACCCGTCCACGATCCAGGTCACGATCTTGCCGCTGCGCGCGATCTTTCGCCGGGCGCTCTCACGCGGGGAGTTGGCGGTGAACCCCTGCAACGGCCTACAGCTCCCGGCGGTTCGTGGCAGGCGGGAGCGCTACGCAACTCCGGCCGAAGCTGCGGCCTTGATCGCTGCCGTCCCGGCAACCGACAGGCCGGTGTGGGCCACGGCGATGTACGCGGGGCTGCGGCGCGGGGAGCTGCAAGCGCTTCGGGCCGAAGACGTGGACCTTGCCAACGGCGTGATTCGGGTCGAGTTCGGCTGGGAGTACCGCGACGGCCAAATACCGCTCAAGTCGAATGCCGGTCGGCGCAAGGTCCCGATCCCGGCCGTGTTGCGCAGCTTCTTGGAGACGCGGTTCGCCGCGTGCGGATACAGCGGTGCGGACAGGCTGTTTGCCTTCGTCTCCGCCGCCAGTCCGTTCGATCCCGGCAAGCTGACCAAGCGCGCCGACCGGGCCTGGGCCACTGCCGGGCTTGAGCGCATTACGCTTCACGAGTGCCGCCATACCTTCGCCTCGCTGATGATCGCTGCCGGAGTCAATCCGAAGGCTCTCCAAAGCTTCATGGGCCACGCCAACATCTCGATCACGCTGGATCACTACGGCCACCTGATGCCCGGCTCCGAGGCCGAGGCGGCGGGCCTGCTCGACGCCTATCTCAAATCGCGCAAGACGAACGAGTAGACCGCTTCAGCGCGCGACTGGCGCACCAACTGGCGCACAGGGACGAATCGGCGGAGGCAAACCGCTCTGGAAAGCGAGCCAACGTCTCTGGCTCGGGGATGTACTTCATCTGATGAGGATCGCAACCGAGGCATCCATTCTCGTCGGCGGCACGCCGCTGGTCGCGTTGCGGCGGCTGGGGGAGGGGCTGCCGGGGGAGGTCTGCGCGAAGCTGGAGAACTTCAATCCCGGCGGGTCGGTGAAGGACCGGATCGGGGTGGCGATGATCGACGCGGCCGAGGGCGAAGGCCTGATCGAGCCGGGGAAGTCGGTGATCGTCGAGCCGACCAGCGGCAACACCGGGATCGCGCTGGCGATGGTCTGCGCGGCGCGTGGCTACGAGCTGATCCTGACCCTGCCGGAGGGGATGAGCCGCGAGCGGGCGAAGCTGCTGCGCGCCTACGGCGCCGAGGTGCGGGAGACGCCCTCCCTGGGCGGTATGAGCGAGGCGGTCGGCCTGGCCGAGGAGATCCGCGAGCAGCGCCGCGCCTTCATGCCGCAGCAGTTCTCGAACCCGGCCAACCCGGCGGCCCACCGGAAGACGACGGCGGAGGAGATCTGGCGCGACACCGACGGCGAGATCGGCGCCTTCGTCGCAGGGGTCGGCACCGGCGGCACGATCACCGGCGTCGGCGGCCTGCTGCGCGAGTGCAGCCCGGAGACCCTGATCGTCGCGGTCGAGCCCGCCGCCTCGCCCTTGCTCTCGGGCGGCGTCCCGGGGCCGCACAAGATCCAGGGGATCGGCGCCGGCTTCGTTCCCGACGTGCTCGACCGCACGGTGATCGACGAGACGATCGCCGTCTCCGACGAGGACGCGCTGGAGATGGCGCGGCTGGCGGCGAAGCGCGAGGGGGTCCTCGCCGGGATCTCCTCCGGGGCGAACATCAAGGCGGCGCTCGACCTGGCGGCGCGGCCGGAGATGGAGGGCAAGCGCGTCGTCACCGTCGTCTGCGACTCGGGCGAGCGCTACATGTCCCTACCCTTCTTCGCACCGTGATCAAGCGAATTCTCTGTGAGGTCAGGGCGGATGTCGCCGCCGCGCGCGACCGCGACCCGGCGGCGCAGGGGGTGTCGACCTTCGAGATCCTCACCGGCTGGGCAGGGGTGCAGGCGCTGCTCGCCCACCGGGTCGCCCACGCCCTGCGTGAGGCCGGTGTGCCCTGGCTGCCGCGCACGATCGCCTATCTCAGCCGCGCGATCACGGGGGTCGAGATCCACCCTGCGGCGCGAATCGGGCCGGAGTTCTTCATCGACCACGGCTCCGGTGTGGTGATCGGCGAGACCGCCGCGATCGGCCGCCGCGTCACCCTCTACCAGGGGGTGACCCTGGGCGGCACCGGCTTCCAGCGCGGCAAGCGCCACCCGACCGTCGCCGACGACGTCACGATCGGCTCGGGCGCCAAGCTGCTCGGCCCGATCGCGGTCGGCGCCGGCGCCAAGATCGGCGCCAACACCGTCGTCGTCGAGGACGTGCCGCCGTGCTCGACCGTGGTCGGCAACCCCGGCCACCCGGTCAAGGTCGAAGGCCGCCGACCGCAGGGCCCCGACGCCGACTGGATCCACCTGCCGGACCCGATCGCCGAGGCGATAAAGACGCTCTCGGAGCGGATCGCCCTGCTCGAGGAGCGGCTGGCGGCGCTCGACGGCGGCGAGAGCCGCTCGGGCGACGGCGAGGAGCTGCGCCCGCGCACCGGGCGCTCCTCGGCCGGCGGCTGAGCGGGGCCGGACCGGCCGCCCGGCTGACTATTCTCGGCTGAGATGCTGCAGACCGAGCCCGAGAACGCCGCCGCGGACATGGGGGGCGCCCCGACCGAACCGGGCGCCGACCGCGCCGAGCGCCTGCTGGCGGAGCTGAACGAGCCCCAGCGCGAGGCGGTGCGCCACGGCGAGGGGCCGCTGCTGGTCCTCGCCGGGGCCGGCTCGGGCAAGACCCGCGTGCTCACCCATCGCATCGCCTACCTGCTGGCGACCGGCCAGGCGCGCCCCGGGGAGATCCTCGCGATCACCTTCACCAACAAGGCCGCGACCGAGATGCGCGAGCGGGTCGAGCAGCTGGTCGGCCGCTCGGCGAAGGCGATGTGGGTGACGACCTTCCACTCGGCCTGCGCGCGGATGCTGCGCGCCGACGCCGAGCGGCTCGGCTACTCGCGCAGCTTCACGATCTACGACGAGTCGGACTCGTTGCGGATGCTCAAGCGCTGCATGGAGGAGATGCACATCGACCCCAAGCGCTACCCGCCGCGGGCGATCCGCTCGCAGATCTCCGGCGCCAAGAATCAGCTCGTCGACGCCGACGCCTACGCGCAGGCCCAGGGCAGCGTCTTCGAGGAGACGACCGCGGGCGTCTACCACCTATACGAGAAGCGCATGCTGGCCGCCAACGCGATGGACTTCGACGACCTGCTGGTGCGCACGGTCAACGTGCTCGAGCTGGCCGAGGAGGCGCGCGAGCGCTGGCGCCGCAGCTTCCGCCACGTGCTCGTCGACGAGTACCAGGACACCAACCACGCCCAGTACCGGCTGCTGCAGCTGCTCACCTCCGAGCACGGCAACCTGATGGTCGTCGGTGACGAGGACCAGTCGATCTACGGGTTCCGGCACGCCGACATCCGCAACATCCTCGATTTCGAGCAGGACTTCCCCGAGGCCGACTCGGTCAAGCTCGAGCAGAACTACCGCTCGACCCAGACGATCCTCTCGGCCGCCAACGCGGTCGTCGAGCGCAACCGCGAACGGCGCCCGAAGCGGCTCTGGACCGAGGTCGCCGGCGGCGAGCCGCTGCAGCTGCGCGAGCTCGGCGATGAGCACGAGGAGGCTCGCTGGGTGGCGGGCGAGATCGAGCGCCTCGGCGAGGATGAGGGCGTCAAGCGCGAGGAGGTCGCGGTCTTCTACCGGACCAACGCGATGAGCCGGGTGCTGGAGGACACCCTGGTCCGCTTCGAGCTGCCCTATCAGGTGATCGGCGGCACCAAGTTCTACGAACGGGCCGAGGTCAAGGACGCGATCGCCTACCTCAGCCTGCTCGTCAACCCGGCCGATCAGGTCTCCTTCACGCGGATCGTCAACAGCCCGCGGCGCGGGATCGGCGACACCAGCCAGGCGCGCCTCGCCGCGCACGCGAACACCACCGGCCTGCCGATCTGGGAGGTCGCCGAACGGGTCGAGGAGGTCCCCGGTCTCGGCGCCGCCGCGGTCAAGGCTGTCTCGCGCTTCTACGAGACGCTCGAGGGCCTGCGCGCCCGCGCCGACGAGGCGCCGGTCGCCGAGCTGCTCGAGGCGACGCTGAGCGAGAGCGGCTATCTGGAAGCGCTGGCCGCCGAGCGCACGATCGAGGCCGAGGGACGGGCGGAGAACCTCGAGGAGCTGGTCGGCGTCGCGGCCGAGTTCGACGCCAACCACGAGCTCGAGGGCGAGGGCGAGACGACCGCGCTGGAGGAGTTCCTCCAGCAGATCTCCCTCTACACCCAGCAGGACGACCTGCGCGACGACTCGGCGATCACGCTGATGACGTTGCACAACGCCAAGGGCCTCGAGTACGACGCGGTCTTCGTCGTCGGCTGCGAGGACGGCTCCTTCCCGCACATGAAAGCCCTCGAAGAGGGCGGCGAGGAGGAGGAGCGCAGGCTTTGCTACGTCGCGATCACCCGCGCCCGCCGGCGCCTCTACATGACCTGGACCCGCGAACGGCGGCTGTTCGGCCGGGCCGAGCGCAACCTGCCCTCGCGCTTCGTCGACGAGCTGCCCGAGGAGCTGGTCGAGCGCGGCTCCAGCGCCGTCGGCGCGGCCGGCAGCTGGAACAGCCCCTCGCCGGGCGCGGCCGAGCCGCTCGACCCCGGGCCGGCGCTGGAGCTGCGCGTCGGCGACGACATCGTCCACGCGAGCTTCGGCGACGGCGTCGTCACCGCGGTCGAGCCCGGCGGGGTCGTCGTCGTGCGCTTCTCCGGCGACGGTGTCGAGCGCAAGCTGATGGCCGACTACGCGCCGGTGAGGAAGCGCTAGCGATGGCGGCGCGGACCATCGACGGCAAGGCGGTGGCCGCCGCCGTGCGCGAGCGCGTGCGCGAGGAGGTCGCCGGGCTGGTCGCGACAGGGGGGCGGCCGCCCGCGCTGGCGACGGTGCTGGTCGGCGCGGATCCGGCCTCGCAGATCTACATCCGCGGCAAGCACAAGGCCTGCGAGGAGGCCGGGATCCGCTCGCTGCACCACGAGCTGCCCGGCGAGACGGGCGAGGACGAGCTGCTCGACCTGGTCGTCGGCCTCGGGCTCGACGAGGAGGTCGACGGGATCCTCGTCCAGCTGCCGCTGCCCGAGCAGATCGACGCGGACCGGATCGTCGCCGCGATCGACCCGGCCAAGGACGTCGACGGCCTGACCCCGACCAACGCCGGCCTGCTCGCCCACGGGATGCCGGGGCTGGTGCCCTGCACCCCGGCCGGGGTGATCGAGCTGCTGCGCCACGAGGGGGTCGAGTTGGAGGGCGCCGAGGCGGTCGTCGTCGGCCGCTCGAAGCTCGTCGGCGTCCCGGTCGCGCGGCTGCTGCTCGGCGCCGACGCGACGGTCACCGTCTGCCACTCGCGCACCCGCGACCTCGACGCGGTCTGCCGCCGCGCCGACGTGCTCGTCGCCGCGGTCGGCGTGCCGCGCCTGCTCGGCGCCGGCGCAGTCAAGCCGGGCGCGGTCGTGATCGACGTGGGCATGAACCGCGGCGAGGACGGCCTCTGCGGCGACGTCGACTTCGACGCCGTGTTCGACCTTGCAGCGGCGATCACGCCGGTGCCCGGCGGGGTCGGGCCGATGACGATCGCGATGCTGCTGGTCAACACCCTCGCTGCCGCCCGGGCGCGAGTGTAGGGTCGGGGTCGTGGATCTCGACCGGCTCAGCAAAGGGGAGCGGATCTCGGCCGTCTCGGCCGTCTTGCTCTTCGTCTTCATGTTCCTCGACTGGTTCGGCGTGAAGGTCGAGAACGTGCCCGGCTTCTCCGGCGACATCTCGGGCGGCGGCGGCAGCGCCTGGGACGCGCTCGACGTGATCCCGCTCTTCCTCATGCTGGCGTTGGTCGTCGCGATCGCGGTCGCCGTGATCCGCCTGCTCGACGTCGACCTCGAGCTCTCGATCTCGCTGAACGCGGTCGTCGCCGCCCTCGGCGGCCTCGCCGTGCTGCTGATCCTCTTCCGCATCCTCTTCCCACCGGACTTCGACTCCTTCGGCGGGGTCGGCGTCGACGCGACCCTGCGAGTCGGCATCTTCCTCGGCCTGCTCGCCGCCGCCGGCATCGCCTACGGCGGCTACAGCGCGATGCGCGAGGAAGGGATGACCTTCGGCGCCTCCGCCGACCGCCTATCCAAGTAGCCCGGCGCTGACGCGCTTGGCGAAGGCGATGATCGTCATCATCGGGTTGACGCCGACCGAGGTCGGGAAGAGCGAGGCGTCGGCGACGTAGAGGTCGTCGACGCCGGCGACCGCGCCACGGCTGTCGCAGACGCCCTCGCCGTCGGGGGCGATGCGGGCGGTGCCCATCGGGTGAAAGGCCTCGAGCCTGAGATCGGCGGGCTTGAAGGCGCGCGCTTCGAAGTCGGGTAGATCCCGCTTGCGCAGCACCGGCACGCCGGCGACGTTGGGATAGACCTCGGCGGCGCCGGCGGCGAAATGGATCTCGGCGGCGCGGGCGATGCCGAAGGTGAGGCGCCGGGCGTCCTCGTCGCTGAGCCTGTAGGAGGGGCGCAGCGAGCCGTCGATGCCGAGCTTGACCCGGCCCGCCGACTCGTCGGAGAGGTGGACGCCGATCGAGCCGATCCGGTCGAAGCCGAGGATCGCCTCCTGGTGCTCGACGCCGGAGCCGGGCAGCCAGGGGCCGCCAAAGGGCAGCGGCGTGAACGTCGCCTCGAGCAGGATCCGCTGCGACTCCCACTCGTCGACGTAGTAGCTCTGCATCACGCCTTCCCAGCCGCGCACCTCCTGCTCGTAGCGGGCGCCGATCCAGGCGGCCGGGTGGACGTGGAGATCGCGGCCCACCTGGTCGCCGCCGAGGCCGGAGCGCAGCAGCAGCTCGGGCGTGCCGAAGGCGCCGCCGGCGACGATCGTCGCCCGCCGGGCGCGGACCTCGTAGGCCCGGCGATCTCCGTTGCGCGAGCCGCCCACGGCCGCCACGCAGGCGACGCCGGCCGCGCGGCCGTCCTCGACCATGACGCGGCGCGCCTCGACCCCGGTGCGCAGGCGCGCGCCCGCGGCGACAGCCCGCGGCACGTAGCTGACGTGCATGCCGCGCTTGGCGTCGATTCGGCAGCCGTAGGGACAGGCGCTGCACTGGACGCAGTTGCCGGCGTTGCGCGAGATCGGGCCGCCGCTGGCGCCGATCGCGGCCGCGCCCTCCATCGCCAGCTGGCCGTTGCGGCCCATCCGCTCGGGGTCCAGGGGCGTGACCCGGAGGAACTCCTCGGCCTCGGCGAAGTCGGGATCGAGGCGGTCGGCCCAATCGACGCCGTAGCGCTCGCGCCAGTGCCCGAGCACCTCGGCGGGGGCGCGGAAGCAGGTCCCCGAGTTGATCACCGTGGTGCCGCCGACCGCCTTCGCGACCGGGACCGGGATCGGCGGCCGGCCCTCGGCGATCGTCAGGCCGGCGTCGCGGTAGAGCCTGGCGATCGCCTCGAGCTGGTTCTCGGGGTAGTTGTCGCGGTTGTAGCTCTCACCGGCCTCGAGCAGGATCACGTCGAGGCCGGCCTCGGCCAGCGTCGCCGCGGCGACCGCGCCGCCGGCGCCCGAGCCGACGACGAC
>DASTVL010000130.1:0-13085 GCA_035759115.1 Solirubrobacterales bacterium
GCGACGACGATCGCCGACGTCTGCGAGCCGGCCGGCGTCTCCCGCGCCACCTTCTACGAGCTGTTCAAGGACAAGGAGGACTGCTTCCACGCGGCGATGGAGGTATCGCTGGCCGACGCGATGGGCCGCATCCTCTCCGTCTACTCGGCCGACAAGCCCTGGGCGACGATGGTCCGCGACGCCGCGGCCGAGTTCCTCGACCTGCTGGCGAGCCGGCCGGCGTTTGCGCGCATGGCGCTGGTCGAGGCGCCGGCCTCGGGCGACCGCGCCTTCGAGCTCTATGCCTCTGGCAAGCGGGTGCTGCAGAGTCTGCTCGACCGCGGCCGCGACGATCCGGTCGAGGAGGAAGCGATCCCCTCGAGCGCCGGGCGGGCGGCGCTCTCCGGCGCCGAGGCGCTGATCGTCGGCCAGATCCTCGCCGGCAACGCCGAGCGCCTGCGCGAGCTGCTGCCCGATGTCGTCTACATCACGACCGTCCCCTACCTCGGCCAGGAGGAGGCCCTGCGCCAGTCGCGCGAGGCCGAGAAGCTCCTCACTCCACCCGGAGGCTGACCGGAGTGGAGGGGGCAGGGGTGGGAGGTCGGTGGCGCCCTCCGCGCGGGCGGCACCGGCTGCCGCCGGAGGTGGTCGCCCGCTCGCAGCGCGAGCGCCTGCTCGAGGCCGCGGTGCGGGTCGTCGCCGCAAAAGGGTACGGCGCGGCGACGATCGGCGACCTGACCAAGGAGGCCGGCGTCTCGCGCACGACCTTCTACGAGCTCTTCGACGACAAGGAGGCCTGCTTCCTGGCCGCCTACGACAACGCGGTCGAGACCCTGGTGCGGCGGGTGATCGGCGCCTACGAAGCCGAGCGCGAATGGCCCGAACGAGCCACGGCCGGGCTCGCGGCGCTGCTCGAGACGCTCGCCGGCGAGCCCGCCCTGGCGCGGCTCTCGCTGGTCGATATCGGCAACGCCGGGCCGGCGGCGCAGCGGCGCTACCGGGCGGCGATCCAGCGGCTGACGCCGCTCTTCGAGGAGGGGCGGGACCACGCGCCGGGGGGGCGCTCGCTGCCGGCGAACACCTCGCGGATGGCGATCGGCGGGGTCACCGGGCTGATCGCCGACGAGATCCTCGCCGGGCGGGCGGAGGGTCTTCCCGGCTTGCTTTCGGACGTGCTTTTTGCGACGCTGGTGCCGTATATCGGCCCAGATGCGGCAGCAAGGGAGGTCGAGAGGCTGACTCGATAAACGCCTACGTACACGTTGCCGCTATGATTCAAATACCCGATAGTTCAACCCTGACGGGTGGGCCGATGGCAGGCAGCGAGACACGGCGGCAAGCGATTCTGGAGGCGATGGTGCGAGTCGTCGGCCGCAAGGGCTACAAGGCGACCTCGGTCGCCGACGTGATCGAGGAGGCAGATGTCTCCCGCACGACGTTCTACAAGCACTTCGAGGACAAGCACGAGTGCTTCCTCGCCGCCTACGACCTCGTCGTCGAACGGGTGATCGACGAGGTGATCGCCAACTGCGACGGCGAGCAGGCCTGGCTGGAGCGGGTGCGGATCGGCCTGGCGACGATCGTCGAGATGTTCGCCCTCGACCCCGAGCTCGCACGTACCGCGATCGTCGAGGTCGCCGCCGCGGGAGCCGATGCCCGGCAACGGCACTGGAACGCGATCACCCGCTTCACCGAGTTCCTCGACGAGGGCGAGGGCCTGGCGGGCGCCCCGGAGCTGCCCGAGAACATCGGCCTGATGGCCGCGGGCGCCGTCTCCGGCCTGATCTTCGACGAGCTGCTGACCGGGCGGGCCGAGCGCCTGCCGCAGCTGCTGCCCGACCTGCTCTTCGCCCTGCTCGTCCCGTACATCGGGCCCGGCGCGGCGACCGAAGAGATGCGGCGGGCAGCGGCCGGCTGAGGCCCCGCGCCTCGCCGAACCGCCCGCCTCCCCGGTTTCTAGACGGCGCCGATCTCGCGGCGCAGCTTCGCGCGCACGCGATGCAGCCGGACCTTGACCGTGCCGAGAGGTATGCCGAGGCGATGGGCAATTGCCTCCTGGGTCATGTCCTCGTCGTAGCGCAGCCGCACCAGCTGGCGGTCGCGCTTGTTGAGGTGCGAAAGCGCTGCGTGAAGGTCGGCTCGCTCGACCGTGGCCAGCACGCGCTCGTCGTCGCGGCCCTGCCAGGCCTCGAGCGTGTCGGTCGGCGCCGGCCGGATGCGCTTGAACTCGCGGATCGCCTCATTGCGGACGATGCTCGAGAGCCAGGCCTTGCGCGCATCCCAGTTGCGCAGGGTGTTGCGTTTGCGCCAGGCGCGCACCATTGCATCCTGGGCGATGTCTTCCGCCTCGATGCGGTTCTTCGCGTAGCGGAAGGCGAAGCTCAAGCAGGTCCGGCGGACCTCGTCCCAGTCCCAGGCGTCGCCCATATCTGCTCCCAAGCCAACCCGGTGATCGAGACGACGGACCTCCACGATGCGGAGCAGACTAGCATATCTGATCAATGAAACGATGTAGATGATTCGCCGGTCTGGGGCGCCGTGAATGCAACAGCAGCAGCCCAGCCGGGGAGCCAGTGGGCCGAGCAGGCCTACGAGGCGATGGCGCCCGTCTATGACGATTTCACCGCCCACCACGACTATGGACTGTGGCTGGGCAATCTCGTGCCGAAGCTCCGTCGCCACGGGTTGAGCGGGCGGCGCCTGCTCGACGTCGGCTGCGGGACCGGAAAGAGCTTCCTGCCGATGCTCGAACGGGGATGGGAGGTGACCGCTTGCGACATCTCGGCCGCGATGGTCGACCTGGCGCGCGCCAAGGCCGGCGACGCGGTGCGGCTGTCCGTTCAGGACATGCGAAGCCTGCCGGTGCTCGGCGAGTTCGATCTCGTCTGGTCGCTCGACGACGCCGTCAACTACCTGCTCAGCGGAGAGGAACTGGAGGAGGCGCTGAGCGGGATGCGGGCCAACCTGGCCCCCGGCGGGCTGCTGATGTTCGACGTCAACTGCCTCGAGGCCTACCGCACCTTCTTCGCCGAAGAGCAGGAGCTCGTGCGCGGTGGGCGGCGGCTGATCTGGCGCGGCCAGGGAGCGGGCGACGCGGAGCCCGGCGCGATCGGCGAAGCGCGGCTGGAAGTCGAGTCGGGCGAGGGAGCGGAGCCGGTCGAGACCCATGTCCACCGCCAGCGGCACTTCCCCGAGGCCGAGGTGCGCGAGCGGCTGGTCGCAGCGGGTCTCGAGTGCCTCGACGTCTACGGCCACGGCTTCGACGCCGTTCCCAAGCAACCGGTCGACGAACTGATCCATTCCAAGGCCGTCTACATCGCAAGGCGCGACGGCTGACCAACACTTAGACTACGCGCTTCGGGGTGTTTTGACTGCTTACACACCGTGTCAGAAGCGAACCAGACAACAAAATTACCCGAGCGTTCGGGTGCTGGTTCACACGGTGTTTTCCGTTTCGGTTTTCCATGGGTATTCCTCTAGGTACGCATAAATGTAGGTGTTTGGAAGCGATGATTAGCTACTTATATTCTGTAGACTCATAACGAAATAGCTGGCAGGCTCGGCGCGTGTCGGCGGTGGCTCTAAAGGCTCTTGGCGAAGCGATACGTACGCGGCGGGGCGAAATCGACGGTCTCTCTCAGGAGGGGCTCGCCGACCTGGCCGGGATGCATCGCACCTACGTCAGCGAGATCGAGCGCGGATTGCGAAATCCGAGCTTTCGCAACCTCTTCAAGCTCGCGACGGCGCTGGAAGTGCCGTTGTCGGATCTGATCGCCCAAGCCGAGCGCAGCGCCGGGGGCGACGCGCTGAAGTCCGGGGGCTAGTCAGTCACACACCATTTGGTGTGACTACCACTAGCCGAGCAGAAGGATAAGTAGGTTGGCGACGATCGCCGCCGGGGTTCCCGTCAGCGACAGGTAGCGGAAGAAGCGAGCGAACCCGCCCCTGTATTGAACGCTCTCGAAGAGGGTGAGGCCGACGACGTGGGCCATGTTGACGAGCGAGATCGCGATCGCGATCAGGATCGCGGCGGCGCCGGCCGTCGTCTGCGGTCCGGGACCGGCCGCGGCGAAGATGATCGCGACAATGGTCCCGGTCACGCCCATGACCATGCCCGCGAGGTCGCCACGGGAGAAACGCGGCAGGTTCTCGGAGATCTCGACCTCGGCCTCAGTCTCGGCGGGCACATCCTCCGCCCGCTCCGTCTCGACCACGCGCATCTCACCCCGATCGTCGGCGCGCACCACCGCGAAGCGCAGCGGCGTCGAGAGGGAGTCCCGCGCCCGCTCGTCGAGGCCGTGCTCGAACCAGCGCGACCCCTCACGGTCATGCTCGAAGATCAGCACTTCGTCGGCGGGCCGCTGGCGCAGCACATCCTCGGCCGCGAGCACCGGGTCGGCCTCGCCCACGGTCCCGGTCGCGTCGACCCCGTTGCGCCGCAGGGTGTCGAGCGAGGCCTCGAGCCTCGCCCGGGCCACCCGCACCGGCTCGTCGACATCCCCCATCAGGTGCCGGAACTGAGTCTCCTCGACCGCCGGCGTCACAACCTCCACCTCAACCGGCCCGTCCCCCCCGCGCAAGATCTCCTCCGCGGGCTCGGGGCCGTCGAGGGAATCGGCGGCGACTACGAGAACGCGCCGCCGCGGATTCGCAGATGGCTGCACCATGCAGGACGTCTACCCGTCGACCCGGCCCTAAAACATCGGCCTCTGGGCGATTGTTCGGCCTCGCTCAGTCACACACAGTACGTAGGCCTCACTTGTTACTTCCAACACAGTAAGCATTGCCTGCTTTCTGGCCGAGCATGGTTCTTTCAACAACGGGAGCGACGGGGCAGGAGTCCGTCAAGGACACCGGATTGAGATTCGGTGTTGGGGCTCTTGACCCCAGGCTGTCAGTCGACTGAGCCGGCGGGCACGACCCACTCGCAACTCTGTCCGGTAGCCGATGCGATCAGATCGAAGTCGGCGTCATAGTGAAGGACGGTCAGGCCGCGAGACTCTGCGGCAGCTGCGATCAGCAGATCGGGAACCTTGCGGCCACGCTGGTGCTTTGTGGCGAGCATGCGCTGAACCTGCCTGGCTCGCTGCAGATGATCGGCCGTCGTCTCCACCAGCTCGAACGCCCGGAGGGCCTCGGCCAAGCGGTCCCACTCGGCGGCGTTGCGAGCCGAGTAGCCGATCTCCAGGTCGCTGATCCCCGCTCGGGCGAGCTCGCCGCGCTCGGCAGCCGGCTCGACCATCTCCCTGACGGCGGCGTGGCGCAGGCGCGTGAGGACGCTCGAGTCGAGCAGGTGGCTCAGCGCCATGCCTGCTCGCGAGCAGGCACATCGGTCTGAGCGAGCACATCAAGGCGTTGCTTCACAGCCTCGCGATGCTCATCACCGGCTTGGCGGAGCGCGCTGTTGACGGTTTCCTTGATCGTGGCGCTGCCGAGTCTCGCCCGCGCGGCCCGCAGCGCCTCCTCGTCGATGTCAACCAGATGCTTGCTCATGCTCAGGAGTATATACGCAGGGCTGAACTATATATCCACCGAGAAGGGGAACCACCAGGACGCTGGGCTCAGGGCCGGATCGAGTGAGCAGGCGCGAGGGCGCGGGCCCGCAATGCCTCCGTGAGGGCGGCGCGTCCGGCCTCGGTGAGGACCAGCGGGAGCTTCGCGCCCCCGCCCGTACGGCAAGCGCCACCGCCAAAGCGTAGCTTCGCAGACGACAACCTGCGCTACGGCTACCCTGGGGTGCATGTTCGCCTACTACGACCCGGACGCCGACATCGCCTGGCTCCCGACCGGCAAGTCCGACGACGTTGTCAGCGAGCGAGTCCCCGGCGGCCTCCACGACTACGACCGCACGACCCGCCAGCTCGTCGCCATCGAGGTCTGGGCCGCCAGCACCCGCCTCCCCGCGACCATCCTCGAAGCGCTGCCACCGCCACGGTCCTGAGATATCGAACCTGGCGACCTACGTGCTGCCGAGCAGTCGGTCGAGCGCGCGGCCGACCTGGCGATATATCTGCTCCTCGTCGCCGTACGGAACCTTGCGGCCGATGCGGATGACCTCGGCATTCATCGGCCCGTCCTCGTCCGGTAGAAGCCGGTAGACGATCCGATAGCGCGGGTCCATATCGCGCTGCTCATCGAAGTAGAGCTTGCGGCAATCGGAAAGGTTGCCGGTCGAGAAGGCGAAGCCGCAGGGCTTGCCCAGCTTCGGGTTTCCCTTCGAGACTTCGGCAAGCAACTCAAGCGCGCGCCGCTTCAACTCCTTGGAGGGTAAGTCTAGGAGCTGCTGTTTGGCGGTGGGGTCGAAGAATTCGACCGGGAGCCGAGCCACCTACAGGCCGAACTCCGCAGGATCGAAACCCGCCTCCCGCGCAACGTCGGCAAGCTCGGCCCGCTTGCCCGTATCCCCCTCCAGGGCCTCGCGGACCTCCTCGGAGGCGACCAGCTCGTCCAAAACCTCGGTCAGCCACTTGTACCGCTCGTAAGACAGGATCACTCCCTCCGGCTTCCGATGTGAACCGAAAACGACCGGATCGGCGTACCTCCCCGTCTCGCGAAAGAGCTTCAAGTAGCCGGAGAGATGGTCTCTCGCCTCGGCACTCGCAACTATGGTCTGCGGAGTTGCCATACCGAGGACGATAGCAGAGTACGTACAAGTTGTTGTACGTATATTGAAATGCTTAGGGTCCGTCTCTCAAGCACTAAGGGGGCGCCAGCTCACGCGACGAGACATCTACGAGCGGGAGCGACGGGACTCGAACCCGCGACCTCCGGCGTGACAGGAGCGACCGGGAACACGGCTCAGACAGCCAGATTCGGCTGTTTGATGCGGAATGAGCGCGGCTGACCTGCTGCCACGCGGAGCCGAGAAATAGCGGCGATTTGCGGTCGATTTGGCGCGCTTTGGGCAGAAACTGCCCAAGAGATCGGGGCGAGGGGCGGCTACACCGAGTCGCGGCGAGCTACTGCCGCCAGCTCGTAGCGGGCGGCCTGGGCGCAAAGCTCCCCGGCCCGTGCGGCAAGCGCCTCCGGGCGCTGGGTCGTCCGCGCCAGCCGTTCATCGATCAGCTCGAGCGCCCAGCGGTGCTTGTCATCGAGATCAGGCCACAGGCGACCTTCCACCGGAGAAGCGTAGCTCCGCAGACGACAGCCTGCGCTCCGGCTACCCTTGGCTGAGCGTGTTCGCCTACTACGACCCAGACGCCGACATCGCCTGGTTCCCCACCGCCAGGTCCGACGATGTGGTCAGCGAGCGGGTTCCCGGCGGCCTCCACGACTACGACCGCACGACCCGCCAGCTCGTCGCTATCGAGGTCTGGGCCGCCAGCACCCGCCTTCCGGCGACCATCCTCGACGCGCTGCCAACCCCCGACACGGAACGCCCATGACGCCTCTCGCCGCCGAGAGAATGCGCCCAGAACCGCGGCCGTCAGAGCGGCGCGCGATACTAGGCCGATGAAAGATCGCCGTGGGACGTACACCGCCGAACGGGCCGCCGCGCTCTCCGGCGTGCCGAAGTCGACCGTCCATCACTGGGCACGCAAGGAATGGCTCGTACCCAGCGTCTCACCGACGCGGGTGAGGCTCTGGTCCTACACGGACCTGATGGGCCTGCGCACGATCTATTGGCTACGCCATCCGAAGCCGACCCCCAATGGGGAGGAGATCCCCCCCACGCCAATGTCGGTCGTACGGGAGGCGCTGGCGGAGCTGGATCGGATCGACTTGGACCTCTGGGAGGAGGAGCGTGGATTCATGGTGCGAGTCGATCGCGCCGGAACGGTCCATGTTGGACCGATAGACGACAGCACGCCGATCGGGTCGCAGCTCCCCCTCGAAAACCTTGACCTGATCGAGCCGTTCGAATCGGAGAGCGGAATCCGTGGGCCGAATCTCGTCGCGCCTCGTCCCAAGCTCCGGATCGTGCCGGGGAAGCTCGGCGGATCGCCACATCTACAGAGGACCCGGTTGGAGACCACAGCACTCGCAGCCATCGCGCGACGCGGGATGCCGAGAGAGAACGTCTACCGGCTCTACCCGCGCTTCGACCCGCGCGCAATCGACCAGGCGCTCGACCTAGAGGATCAGCTCACGAGAAACCTTGAGCCGGTAGCCGCTGCGGCGTAGGCGACGGGGACGAACGACCGGTGGCCCTGTTCGCGCTCGACCACAACTACCCCGCGCCGATCATCGAGCAGGCGATGCCGTACCTCTCCGAGGTCGAGCTGGTCTTCATTGAAGACATCGACGCTCGCCTTCCTGAATTCGAAGACTGGGAGTTGCTGCTGGCCCTGCACCACCATCCGCGGCAGTGGGACGGGATCATCAGCAACGACACGAGCATGCTCGACCAGGAGCGCGAGCTGGCCGTTCTCGGTTACACGCATCTGAGCCTGGTGGCCCCAGTCGCGGCAGGCCACGACCCGATCCGCTCGACCGGCCTGGTCCTGGCGCACATCGAGGACATCGCGGCGCGCACCACGCCCCGCAAGCCCCAGGTTTGGCGGCTCCCAGGCCGAACCGGCGGAGGTCACCACCCTGATCAATTTCTCGACAAGCTTGCCAAGAAGGGCCGTATTGACCCGATTGACTTGCGCAAAGAAGCAATGCCCTCCACCGCGCTTCTCAAGCGAAATCCTCTTACGTAGGCTCAGGCCTTGAGCAACGATCCGCGACGACACTCACCTGAACGAACTGACCGCCTGACGGAGGTAGAGTACGCTCGTCGGCGTCTACCTACTCGGACGTACGTGAGCAAAGCCTTTCCCCTGCGTCTGCCGCATTCACGCGACCTTGGCCGGCCAGCCCGCTTCATCTACAAGGTCTTTGATGAGGATGACACGCAAAGTCCACCTGAGTTCCCCGCTGATCAACTCGAATGGAGCGAGGAGACCGTGACGACTTCCCCGGGGGGCAGAAAACAGATCAGGCTGCAGGTTGCCCGACACGCCGGGGAGGTCCGAGAAATCCGAATCCAGCGCGTGCCGAGCGACAGCACCGACAAGAGGCTCCAACGCTTCTAAAGCTCAATCGAGCGAATTCCCAACGGCTCATCCAGCTCATTCGTCAACTCGACCATATCCCCGTAGAAGGCGATGCTGCTGGCGTTCGGATAGATGACGACCTGATCCGGGACATCTTCTCGGACCCTGAGGCCATCGCCAAGCTGTATCGAAAGAACCCCGAGCAATTCCGGCGGCTTATTGCAGACGATGCAACGGCGGGAGATTTAGTTGCTGTTGCTCATAGAAAAGATGTCATCGAGCGATTTCGAGAGCTGCTTTCCGACCCACAGACTTTCGAGCGCGCCAAGGCAGAGGCGGGCGGCAAGGAGCGCGTTTGGCAGAGCTTTCTGGAAGCGAATCCGTGGATTCTGGGCGTCACCCTCGCCGGGCAGCTCTTGACGGCCTGGGACGAGGAGAGACTTGAGCAGGTCGTCGCTGGCTTCTCGGTGGCCGGTAGGGGCAAGCGAACGGATGCGCTTCTACGGACCAACGGAGCGATCCGCTCGCTCGTGTTCGCAGAGATCAAGCACCATTTGACGCCGCTCTTGGGTAACGAATATCGGCCCGGTGCTTGGGCGGCATCAGAGGACCTCGCCGGAGGGATATCCCAAATGCAGCAAACGGTCTATCGGGCAAGACGGGAGATCGGAGATCGCCTTCATGGCCGTGACCATGAAGGAACTGAGACTGGCGAGGTGACCTTTCTCGTTAGGCCGCGTCGTATCTCATCGTTGGCGACCTGAACCAGCTTCGTGGCGACGATGGGGTCAATCCGGACAAGCATCGCTCTTTCGAGCTACATCGGCGAAACCTCTACGAACCAGAGATCATCACGTTCGATGAGCTTCTCGCGCGCGCAGAATGGCATGTGTCACTGGCGGAACCAGGCGACGCGCCATAAGTCGAGAACCTAGCTTTCGAATCGATCCGCAGCCAGCGCCAGTTCGCCCATCGGTACACCGAGCGCCTTGGCGATGGCCTTGACCGTGCCCCAGGCCGGGTTGGACTGGCCGCGCTCGATCAAAGAGAGGGTGCCGGTCGTGACGCCAGCTTCAAAGGCGAGGGCTTCCTGCGTGGTGCCGCGCTTTTCGCGGAGCTGACGGATCGCCTTGCCGAGGGCGGGCTGTGGCTCGTCGGGGCGTCCCATTGGGTGCTAAACACGCTGTCAAACGTAAGCGGCCGGAGCCAGCTTGCTATCCACTTGTGGTTAACCACTAAAGCGTGGTAGCCTGACCGTCCAAGACAAGAAAGTGCCCCCGCGCTGCGCAAACAGCCGGGGGCGTGGCACAGGAAGGAGTGCTTCCCATGCAAGACCAGCCTAGTGATGCAAGGCTTGATCTCGTTCCACCGACCGCCGCCCAGGACCTCAAGGACCAGGCGGTAGTTCTGACCCACGTCCTCACCGTCCACCCGACGCAGCTGATCGTCCCCGAGCTTGTGCGGGAGATCGCGGCAGGAGTTGCCGAGTTCGCCGAAGACGATGCCCTGGAGCGCGCCGTGCGCGATCTCACCGGCCTGGGGCTGCTGCGCTGCCCCGGAGGGGTCGTCATGCCGACCAGGGCGGCGGTGCGCTTCAACGAGCTTCTGGGGGGCTGAGGCATGGCCTCCCAGGACTGCGCCGGTGGCTTCGGGGAAAACCTGCGGCGCTGCCGCAAGCGGGCGGGTGTCAGCCAGGAAGAGCTTGGCTGGCGCTCCTCGCTTCATCGCACCGAGATCGGCTTGCTTGAGCGCGGGGTTCGCACGCCGCGGATCGACACGCTGATCAAACTCGCCTACGCCCTAGAGGTCGAGCCGGGGGAGCTTTTGACCGGGATCGACTGGATGCCGGAGGAGACGGAGGTCGTGACGACGCGGGCCGCGGGGTTCTCGGTCAAGCCAGTCGAGGCAGAGCTACCGAGTCAGGCATAGGCCAAGAGCCGAGCCGAAGACAAAGCTAGCCGCTTCATCCAGCCATGGCAGAGAACAGGCCGAGCAGCGAACCGATGCAGCTTGAATCGGATCCCCAGCCCGAAGCACCCCAACTCCGACCCCTCACACCACATCACTCCGCCCTGCGGAGGTCCGCACTCCGGACCCCCGACACACTATGAACTACGTGGGAACGTGGCCGCAGGGCTTCCTACTGGACGAATGTTGCGAGGCATTCCGGCAGCTTCTCGGACGTACAAACCGATGGCATCTGCACGCATCAAGCTCGACCCCCACGCCGTCGAGGCGATTGCCCGCCGCGTGGTCGAGATCCTCGATCAGCGTGGCCTGCAACGGCGCGAGCTTGTTGATGCCGCGGAGCTTGCCCGGCGCTTCGGGATCGAGCGCTCCTGGGTGTACTCACACGCGATTGAGCTCGGGGCGGTCAAGCTCGGGGACGGGCCGAGACCGCGGCTTCGGTTCGATCCCCAGATCGCGGCGCGGGTGCTGCGTAGGGTCGGCGGCGATGCTGCGGCTGACCCGCCCGCCCGCTCGGGTAAGCGGGCGGGCCAGCCTTCGGGCAACGGAGGGAGCGGGGCGCGGTTGCTTCCTATTCGGGAGCGGGGGGAGAACCAGCCGCCCCCGACGGCTTAGGTAGGCATGGCTCGCAAGGCGACGGGGCAGGTGATCGAGGTCAGTGGGACCGGTGGCCGAAGCTTCGCCTTGCGCTTCCGCGCCTATGGCAGGCGGCGCTACGTGACGCTCGGGACAGCCGCCGAAGGCTGGACGCGGGCGAAGGCAACGGAGGAGCTGGCGAATGTCCTAGCCGACGTGCGGCGGGAAATCTGGAAGCCCAAGGAACGAAAGGCCAACCGGGAGCCGCCGCAGGAGCCGACCTTCCATGAGTTCGCCTCGGAGTGGCTTGAGTCGCGCCGCCACGAGTTCGCTGTGCGCACCGCCGAGGATTACGAACTGGCGCTCAGCCATCACCTGCTGCCGTTCTTCAAGGACCACTGGCTCTCAGAGATCACCGCGCAGGAAGTTGACCGCTACAAGGCCGCCAAGGTCCGCGAGCGCGAGGACGGGCTCATCGAGCGCCCGCTGTCGAACCGGACGATCAACAAGACGCTGACGCGGCTGGGGCAAATTCTCGACGCGGCGGTCCGCTACGAGCTGATCGAGCACAACCCGGTCAAAACGAAGGTGGAGAAGCTGAAAGAGGCCGAGCCGAAGCGGGCGCGGCTGACCGGCGAGCAGGTTCAGCTCCTGCTCAGGGTGGCGGGGCGGCACCGGGCGCTGCTCGCCACCGCGATCATGGCCGGAGGGCTGCGCGTCTCGGAGCTGACGCACTTGCGCTGGCGCGATCTCGATCTGCGCCAGGGGGTCCTCAACGTCGCTGCATCCAAGACGGCGGCAGGCGTCCGCCAGGTCGTCCTCGACCCCGAGTTGGTGGCGCTCCTCCGCGAGCACAAGCTGGCTGCCGAGTGGAGTCAGCCCGACGACTTCGTGTTTGCCGGTCGCATCCGCGAGAAGCCGCGCGAGCGCAACAGCGTCCGCACCCGCATCCTCTACCGAACCATTGAGAAGGCAAACGCCCAGCTCGCCGGCGAAGACCGGCCGCCCCTGCCGGACGGCATCACGTTCCACGCGCTGCGCCGGACCTACGCAGCGCTCCGAGCCGAGCTGGGCGAGCACCCCGCGGTAACAGCCGCCCAGATGGGCCACCGCGATCCGCGCATGACCCTGCGCGTCTACACCGATGTGACTGGGATGCGGCCTCGGACCCAGTTGGGAGGGTTGCTCATTAGCGGCGACTGGACCGCGTCAAGAAAGCGCCGTCCGAGTTCTAGCTAGAACGCTCAATGAGAGCATCGATGCGCTTCTTGGTTTGTTCGCCTAGCTCGCGGCTCTTGCCTAACACAGCTCGAATTTCGGCCAGCCGGTCGTCCGATGACTGATCTGCCTCGTCGGACCGCTTCCGATCCGAGTCGGAGGTCGTCTCAGGCTCATCTGGATCACCCTTCTGGGTATCAATGAGGTAACCCGACTCCCGGTACTTCTCCTCCACATCGCCGACCTCAATATCTCCGAGCGCCGGAAAGTGCTCGCCGTAGCTTAGGGTCGGCTCAGACACGACAACGAAATCCTTCATATCGAACTCAGATGAATGCCAACGCTCCTTAGCCAGCTCAGCTA
>DASTVL010000131.1:0-2963 GCA_035759115.1 Solirubrobacterales bacterium
GACGAAGAAGTTGAGCTCCTTCGGCTTCGACATGTCGATTTCGGGGTGCAGGCCGAGGTAGTGATGGATGCTCGTCGTGCCGCACTTGAGGCCGCCGACGATGATCAGGTTGGGCAGCGCCGCGTGGCGCTTGCGGCGGCGGCGCAGGCGGCTCCTGCGGTCGCCGGTGAAGCGCTCGCGGGCGCGCGCACACATCGCCTCGTCGGCGGGGTCGCGCGGGGCGGCGGCGGTCGTCTGAGTCGTCTCGGGCTCCGACACGAGCGGGCTAGTCTAGCCATCATGCCGCTTGCCGACTTCGCATCGAGCGCGGAAGCGTTCGGCCGCGCCGCCTCGCAGTTCTTCGGACACCTCTCGGAGATCGAGTGGACGCCGTTCGCGCTGGCCCTGTTCTGCCTCGCGGCGATGCAGCTGGCGCGCGCCTGGGCCTGGCGCAACGTGCTGCGCGCCGCCTACCCGGGCGTGCGCATCTCCTACCTGCGGCTCAGCGCCGCCTACCTCGCCGGGGCGGGGATCAACGCGATCCTGCCGGCCCACGCCGGCGACGCGACCAAAGTCTTCCTCGTCAAGCGCCAGATCCCGGGCTCCTCCTACCCGGCCGTCACCTCGTCCTTCCTGATCCAGACGATCTTCGACACCACCGCCGGCCTGCTCGTCTTCGTCTACGCGATCTCACAGGGGCTGCTGCCGAAGCCGCCGCAGCTGCCCAACCTGCCGGCCTTCGAGATCTCCTTCTGGGCCGAGCACCCGCAGGCCCTGCTGATCGCCACCGGCGCGCTGCTGCTGGCGATCGTGATCGGCATCTACCTGCTCGCGCATCGCGTGCGCGCCTTCTGGGCGCGCGTCAGGCAGGGCCTCGTGATTCTCCGGACGCCGCGGCGTTACCTGCGTCAGGTGGCGGCCTGGCAGGGGGTCGGCTGGCTCTTCCGCTTCTCCGCCTTCTGGTTCTTCCTCGAGGCGTTCGGCATCGGCGGCTCGGTCGGCAACGTGATGCTGGTGATGAGCGTGCAGGCGATCGCCAACATCGTCCCCTTCACGCCGGGAGGGGCCGGCGCCCAGCAGGCGCTGCTGGTGGCGACCCTGAGCGGCCCCTCGCGCACCGCGGTGCTCTCCTTCTCGGTCGGTACCCAGATCGCGATGGCCGCCTGGTCGGTCGTGCTCGGCTTCGCCGCCCTGCTGCTCGTCTTCCGCACCACCGACTGGCGCGGCCTGATCCGTCAGGCGGAAGACGATCGCGACGCCGCCGTGGCCGCGCCCGGGACCAGGCCTCAGCTCGACCAGCCGGGGTAGCGACTCTTGATATTCCACTGCCAGGGTGGCCGTTCGGCCGGCGGGAACTCGTAGTGGTCGCGGCCGGGCAGAGTCTCGAGCGGGACGAGGTCGGGGTCGTCCTTGAGCAGCACGCGGACGTGGCTCGCGGCCTCGACCTCGGCGCGGCCGGCGCGGCGGACGACCCGCTCCCAGCCGAGGCCGGGGCGGTAGAGCCAGTAGGTCAGCTCGACCCAGCCGAGGCTGCGGCGGCGGTCGTTCAGCCGGGTGAAAGCGGTCGTGCGGCGGCCGGAGGCGGTCAGGTGCAGGCCGGCCGCGCCGGGCAGGGGCACGGCGCAGCTCGGGCGCCGGCAGCGGCGGAAGTCGACCGGGACCAGGGGCAGGCCGGTGGGGCCGGTTCGCGCCTCGGGGGCCGGCGCCAGCGCCCGCGCGAGGCGCGCCAGCGGCCAGCCGTAGGCGGGGATCAGCGGGTGACGGCGGCAGGGATCGGGGAGGCGCGGGGCGCAGGCGACCTTGCGCCCGATCGCGCGGCCGAGCGCGTTGCGCGGGTCGACCTCGCCTTCGGCCGCGAGCGCGGCGATCGCGGCCAGGACGAGCAGCGCGATCAGCGCCGCCAGCCCGGCCTGCTCGACGCCGGCGCTTCCCCGCTCTCCGCTCCGATCCCGCTGCACGGCGCCGACGCTAGGCCGTGCGGGCGCACGTGTGGCGCGCAGAAAGAAAAGAATCCGTGGCCGCTTCCGCCCGTCTGCTTACATTCACCGCAATGGAGGCCGGTGGCTTCAACCTTTTCGGCGACCCCGACGAGTTCCGTGCCCGCATGGAGGAGCTGAGCGAGCAGATGCAGTCCTCGCAGCGGGTCGCCTGGGCCGACAATGCGATCCGCCTCGCCGCCGACCTGACCGTTGCCTCGATCGGCCAGATCGAGCTCAGCGGCAGCAGCGACGAGCAGGCGATGCAGGTGCGCGACGCGATCCGCGTCCTCTTTCCCGAGGCCGTGACGCTCGTGCGAGAGGCCCGCGAAGGCCTGTCCTAGAGCAGTTCGAGCCGGATCGAGGTCGCGCCGCCGCGGCGCAGCGCCGCGGCGATCAGCTCCAGGGGGACGGCGAAGACCAGCGCGGGCAGCGCGACGACGACGCAGATCAGACCGTCGAGGCGGCGCTGCCACGGCTGCTCCGCGGGCACCGGGGCGCTGCGCCCGAGCGCGCCGAGGGCGATGTTGCGGCCGAAGGTGAAGCCGTTGAGGATCGTCTGCCACATCGCCGCGATCCCGGCCGCGGGGGACCAGCGGGCGGAGGCGACCACCTGGTCGCGGTGGGCGACGAGCCGGCGCACGGCCTCGACGGTGAACAGGTAGCGGGCGCCGCGCTCGAGCCCCGACCAGCCGGCGCCGCCGATCCAGGCGGCGAAGCCCTCGCGGTCGGCGATCGCCAGCGCCTGCCCCTCGCCGAGCCGGTCGAGCTCGCGCAGCGCCTCCGCCGCGCCCGCCGAGTCGCCGACGACGCCGAGCCCGCAGCTCTCGCAGCGCCTGACCGGGCCGGCGAGGCCGGGGCGGTCGTCGATCCAGCCGAACAGCGGCTCGCCGCAGGCCGGGCAGGGCGGGTTCTCCGGCCCGGCGCCCGCCTCCAGCGGGACCACCGGCGTGCGTTGCGTGTCTCTCATCAGCGGTAGCGTAGAGACATGCAGCTGAGCGAGATCAT
>DASTVL010000132.1:0-3498 GCA_035759115.1 Solirubrobacterales bacterium
CTCGAACTCGCCGCGGTATTTCGAGCCGGCCAGCAGCGAGCCGATGTCGAGCGCGATCACGCGCCGGTCGCGCAGGCTCTCGGGCACGTCGCCGGCGACGATCCGTTGCGCCAGGCCCTCGACGATCGCGGTCTTGCCGACACCGGGGTCGCCGATCAGCACCGGGTTGTTCTTGGTCCGCCGCGAGAGCACCTGGATCACGCGGCGGATCTCCTCGTCGCGGCCGATAACCGGGTCGAGCTTGCCGCTCTCCGCCTCGGCCGTCAGGTCGCGGCCGAATTTCTCCAGCGCCTGCGCCGTGGTCTCCGGTTCGGGCGAGGTGACCCGCTGCGGGCGCACCTCGCCGATCGCTTTCTCAAGCGCCGCGGCGTCGGGGAGCAGGTCGGCGACGCCGGAGCCCGAGTCGGTCAGCGCCAGCAGCACGTGGTCGGTCGAGATGTACTCGTCGCCGAGCTTGCCCATCTCGCGCTCGGCCCCCTGCAGCACGGCGAGGAAGGCGGAGGACGGCCGCACCTCGGGCTGCTCGTCGCCGCCCAGCTTCGGCAGCGCTTCGATCGCCTCGTCAGCGCCGGTCCCGACCCTCGCCGGATCGGCGCCGGTCTTGCGCAGGATCGGCGCGACCAGGCCGTCTTCCTGCTGGACCAGGGCGAGCAGCAGGTGGGCGGGGGCGACCTCGGTGTTGCGCCGCGTCGCGGCGAGCTGCTGCGCGGCGGCGACGGCCTCCTGGGACTTGACGGTGAACCGGTCGGGCTGCATCAGATTCCTTCCTTCGAGATCCGGCGTTCGAGCTCGGCGGCGTGGCGGCGCATCCGCTCCAGCTTCGCCCTCATCCGCTCAACTTCGGCTTCCATCTCCAAGACGATTTCGACCCCGCTGAGGTTGAGCCCGGTCGAGGTCAGGTGCTGGATGTGGCGCAGCCGTTCGACGTCGCGCTGCGAGTACAGGCGGGTGTTCTTCGGCGAGCGCTTGGGCTCGATCAGGCCGCGCGCCTCGTAGACCCGCAGCGTCTGCGGGTGCATGTGGGCGAGCTCGGCGGCGACCGAGATCATGAACACGCCCTGCTCGTCGTCGACCGAGATCTCGATTCGTTCGCGCCGCGCCGCGGTCATCGCGCTGCCCTCTTCAGCAGGTCGGCGCGCGGGTCGGCGCCGTTCAGCTTCTCGGCCAGCTCATCGACCGCGGCGCGCTGCTCCTCGCTCAGCTCCCCCGGCAGCTCGATCTCGAGCCGGTAGCGGATGTCGCCGGCGCCGTTGCCGCGCGGCCTCGGCGCGCCCTCGCCGCGCAGGCGCTGGATCGTGCCGTGCCTGGTCCCGGCCGGCACCTTGATCTTCTTCGTGCCGTTCAGCGTCGGCACCTCGATCGTCGCCCCGCGCAGCGCCTCGACCACGCTGATCGGCACGGTCACCTCGAGGTTGCCGCCGTCGAGCCTCTTGAAGACCGGGGAAGACTGGACGCGGGTGACGACGTAGAGGTCGCCGGGGGGGCCGCCTTCGGGCCCCGGCTCGCCTTTGCCGGCGAGGCGGATCCGGGCGCCGTTCCTGACCCCGGCGGGGATCTTCGCCTTGTAGCGCTTTCCTTCCGCCCCGGGGACGGTGACCTGGGCGCCGTTCAATGCCTGCTTGAAGCCGATCTGCACCTCGGTTTCGAGGTCGCGGCCGGGCTGGGGCGGGAAGCCGCGCGGCCCGCCTCCGCCGCGGCCGCCGAACATCGAGGAGAGCAGGTCGCCGATATCGACGAAGCCGCCGCTGCCGGCCGGCCCCGCGGTGAACGGGTTGCGCCCTGCCTCGGCGCCGCCGAAGGCGCCGTGCATGCCGCCGCTGTCGTACTGCTCGCGCTTCTCGGGGTCCGAGAGCGTGTCGTAGGCGCTCTGGATCTCTTTGAACTTCTCCTCGGCCGCGGGGTCGTCGGGGTTGCGGTCCGGGTGGTACTTGCGCGCCAGCTTGCGGTGCGCCTTCTTGATCTCCTCCTCGCTCGCCCCCTTGGAGACGCCCAGGGCCTTGTAGAGATCGTCAGCCAAGCGCTCCCCCTACTCCGCCACCACTACACGGGCCGGCCGGATCAACTGCTCGCCCAGCCGGTACCCCTTCTGCATCGTCTCGACGACGACGCCGGATTCGACCCCGTCGGCGGGCTGCGCCGAGAGCGCCTCGTGCAGGTTCGGATCGAACTTCTCGCCCTTCGGGTCGACCGCCTCGATCCCGTGTTTGCCCAGCGTCTCGCGCAGCGAGCGGAAGACGAGCAGCACCCCGTGCGCCAACCCGTCCTCGGAGTCCCCCTCCGGATCGAGCCCCCCGGCCTGCAAGGCCCGCTCGAGGTCATCGAGCACCGGCAGCACGTCCCGCAGCACCTCAGCCTTCCCCCGACCCGTAGCGGCAAGCACATCCGCGCTCATCCGCTTCCGAAAGTTCTCGAAATCGGCTTTAGTCCGCTTCGCGAGCTCGAGGTAGTCGTCCCGCTCCTTGAGCAGCTGATCGAGATCGTGCTCGACCTGCTCCTCGCTCACCTCAGGCCGGGCCTGCTCTTCGCTCATTTCTCGTCGCCCTCATCGACCACCTCGGCATCGACGACTTCCTCCTCCTCCTCGTCGTCGCCAGACGCTTCGGCCCCGTCCTCGGAGGCCGCCTGCTCCTGCGCCGCGGCGTAGATCTGCTCGGAGACTTTGGTCATCGCCGCGGTCAGCGCCTCGGTCTTCGCGTCGATCTCCTCTTTGGAGTCGGACTCGAGCGCCTCGCGCACCGCCTTGATCGCGCCCTCGATCTCCTCCTTGTTCTCGGACTCGAGCTTGTCGCCCAGCTCCTCGACCTGTTTCTCGGACTGGTAGGCGAGGCTCTCGGCCATGTTGCGGGCCTCGGCCAGCTCGCGCTGCTTGGAGTCCTCGTCGGCGTGCGACTCGGCGTCGGAGACCATCTGCTGGATCTCCTCCTCGGAGAGCCCGGAGCCGGATTTGATCTCGATTTTCTGCTCTTTTTCGGTGCCCAGGTCCTTGGCCGTGACGTGGATGATCCCGTTCGGGTCGATGTCGAAGGTGACCTCGATCTGGGGCAGGCCGCGCGGCGCCGGCGGGATCCCGGTCAGCTGGAACTTGCCCAGGCTCTTGTTGCCGCCGGCCATCTCGCGCTCGCCCTGGAGCACGTGGATCTCGACCGAGGGCTGGTTGTCGTCGGCGGTCGAGAAGATCTCCGACTTCTTCGTCGGGATCGTCGTGTTGCGCTCGATCAGCTTCGTCATCACGCCGCCTTTGGTCTCGATCCCGAGCGTCAGCGGGGTGACGTCGAGCAGCAGCACGTCCTTGACGTCGCCGGCCAGCACACCGGCCTGGATCGCGGCGCCGACGGCGACGACCTCGTCCGGGTTGACGCCCTGGTGCGGGTCTTTGCCGGTCAGCTCCTTGACCCGGTCGCGCACCGCGGGCATCCGCGTCATGCCGCCGACCAGGACGACGTGGTCGATCGTCGCGCCGGCGTCGTCCATCGCCCGTTTGACCGGGCCGACGATGCG
>DASTVL010000133.1:0-7385 GCA_035759115.1 Solirubrobacterales bacterium
GCTCGCCGGCGGCGCTCCCGCGCCAGGCCGCGAGCACGCGCTCGCGCCAGGCGGGATCGAAGCCCGGCGTCGCGTGCCCGCGCGGGTCGTCGAAGGTCGTGACCGTGACCTGCAGGGCGATGAAGTCGTGCGGGCAGACGAAGCTGCCGACGCCGAGCCCGGCGTCCAGCGAGCCGACTGAGCAGATCGCCAGCACCCGGTCGCAGCCGGCCTCGGCCAGCGAGCGCAGGTTGGCCTCGTGGGAGATCGCGTGCGGGAGGACGTAGGCGCCGGCGTTGCCGTGGCGCTGCAGAACCGCCGCGTGCCGCTCGGCCGCGGCGACGATCCCTGAACCGGCCGGGCCGGCGGCGCCGCTGCCGAGAATCACTCCGAGGCGTCCCACTGACCGCGATCCTACGGGGGTGGTCGAGGTTGTAGTCGGATAGCGCGCGGAACCTCGACCACGCGGGTATGTTGAGGTCGTATGACCGATCATCCCTCCGGACGCGAGGAGAGCGAGGAGGAGCGCCTCGACCGCAATCTCGGCGAGCTGCTGCAGGAGCTGCGCGTCGCCCTGCCCGGCGTGCAGGTGCTCTTCGCCTTCCTGCTCGCCGTGCCCTTCCAGGGCAACTTCACCAAGATCACCTCCTTCCAGGAGAAGGTCTACTTCGCGACGCTGCTCTGCACGGCGATCTCGGCGGCGCTGCTGATCTCGCCCACCGCCTACCACCGGCTGACCTTCCACCTGCAGCAGAAGCGCGCGCTGGTCTTCCTCTCCAACCGGCTCACGATCGCCGGGCTCGGCTTCCTCGCCCTGGCGATGACCGGGGCGATCATGCTGATCACCGATTTCCTCTTCGGCTCCCTCGCGGCGACGGTCGTCTTCAGCCTCGCCGCGGCGACGATGTTCGTCACGCTCTGGGGGTTGCTGCCGCTGCGGCGGCGGCTCAGCCTCAGCCGCGAGGAGGCCGGCTCAGCAGACTGAGGCGCGGCCGCCTTCGGCGCGCTGGCCCCAGAGGCCGACCATCTCGTCGGCGAAGCGTTCGACCAGCGGCGCTTCGGGCGTGTGCCGGAAGAGCATTTCGAGGTCGAACTCCCAGACGAGGATCTTGACGTCGAGCCCGACCGGCAGCTCCTCGTCGACCAGCTCGCCGCGGACCGCGTAGGCCTCGCGCAGGGCGATCACGTTGGCGGTCTTGTCGGCGGCGAAGATCGCCCGGGCGCCTTCGCCCGCTTCGCCGACGCGGTCGCGGTGCTCCTCCTTGCGCTCCTCGTAGTCCGGGATCTCCTCGTCTTCGCTCAGCGCCTCGACCAGGCCGGCGACCTCGGGGCCAAAGCGGTCGTGCAGCGGATCGGACCGCAGCTCGGTGTGCTCGATCACGTCGTGGAGCAGGCCCGCGGCGAGCACCTCGTCGCCGTAGCCGTACTCGGCGAGCAGCTCGCCCACGGCCAGCAGATGCTCGATGAAGGGGACCTCCTCGCAACCGGTCTGACGGACCTGGCCGGCATGGGCCTGGCGGGCCACGGAGAGGGCGCCGCGCACGAGCGGCGAGTGCTCTGCCTTCGAGTCGATGCGGCTGGACGCGACGGACATCCACGTCCAGGGTAACGAACCAAACGAGAAAAGTACTTCATTCGTACCGAAACGGGACAGATGTATTGCGCGATATTCGGGCTGGCCGCCTGGCGTCTGCTTTTCAGACGGCCGCTGCGGGGCTCGGCGCGGCTGCGCGCACATCCAGCTCGGCGCCCTCGACAGCGAGCTCGATCGCATCCGGGTCGCCCCCGCCGGCCCGCCAGAGCTCGCGCGCATCGGTCTCGATCCGGTCGAGCTGCTCGTCGGAGTGCAGCGGATCGTGGTGGAAGAGGACGGTGCGCCCGGCGCCGGTGCGGCGGGCGAAGCTGAGCGCGTGCGAGAGCGCGGAGTGCCCCCAACCGAGGTGTTCGGGGTACTCGGCGTCGGCGTACTGGCCGTCGTGGATCAGCAGCGAGGCGTCGCGGGCGAGCTCGAAGCCGGAGATCCACTCCTCCTCCATCGTCTCCAGGTCGGCGCCGAGCGCCGGCTCGTGGTCGGGGATGTAGGCGAGCGAGTCCCCGCCGTCGTCGATCCGGTAGCCGAGCGTCGGCCCGCGATGGGATACCGAGGCGGCGCGGATCCGCGCCGGGCCGATCTCCCACTCGCTCTCCGGCGTGCTGCGGAAGGAGACGTCGCAGGGCAGCTCGCGCACCTCGATCGGGCTGAGCGGCGCCGAGATGTAGCGCGAGATGCGGTCGCGCAGCGATGCCTCGGGCGAGGCGGGGCCCCAGATCACGATCTCGGTCTGGGGGCGGAAGCAGGGGGCGAAGAAGACGAGGCCCTGGATGTGGTCGAGATGCAGGTGGGTGAGCAGGATGTGCAGGCGGGTCGGCTCGTCGGGCAGCGCCAGGCCGAGGTTGCGGATGCCGGTGCCGGCGTCGAGCGCCAGCAGCGAGCCGTCGGAGAGGGTGACGCCGACGCAGGAGGTGTTGCCGCCGTAGCGGATCGTCTCCGGCCCTGGGGAGGGGACCGAGCCGCGCGTGCCCCAGAGCTTGGCCTTCATCTCAGGCTCCGGCCCCGTTTGCCGCGGCGGGCCAGAAGACGGCGATCGCGCCGCGCGAGCCGTGCGCGGTCTGGATCGGGAAGGCCGAGGCCTCGACCCGGTGGCGGTCGCCGTCGGCCGACTGGATCTCGAATTCGGCGTGGGCGGGACGGTCGTCGCGCACGGCGCGGACCAGCGGCAGCTCGTCGTAGGGGATCGGCTCGCCGCGCTCGTCGAAGGGGCCGAAGAGGGCGCCCCACTCCTGCGGGCCGACGGTTCCCAGCTCCTCCCAGGACTTGCCCAGCAGCAACCCGGCGGCCTCGTTGTAGAAGACGAGGATGCCGCCCTCGTCGACGAGGAAGGCGGGGGTCGAGAGCGCCGACATCAGATTGCGAGCGAGGATCAACTCGAGGGGCTTCTGGGTCACCGTCTCCGTCTCCATGCGTAATCGCCTACCCTCGAACGCGGATGTATACCAGGGCTGTGATTTTCGTCACTTAGGCAATTTACAGTGCGAGGGGATCTTGATCGCGAGCCTGCGGCGGCCGCGGGTGGGGTAGAAACCCGGGCGTGAACAAGCCCAGCACCACTTACAGGGTGGCGATGGCGGTTTGCCGGCCGGTCGTCTCCGCCTGGGGCCGGCTGCAGGTCGAGGGCCTGGAGGCGCTGCCGGCCGAGGGGCCGGTGCTGCTGGTCGCCAACCACGACAGCCACTGGGACCCGGTCGCCGTCGGCATCGCGGCGATCCGCCGCCGCCAGGTCAAGGCGCTGGCCAAATCGACGCTGTGGGACGTGCGCGGGCTGGGGCCGGTGCTCGACGGCATGGGCCAGATCCCGATCGAGCGAGGAGCGGGCGACGCCGGAGCCCTCTCGCACGCGATCGACGAGCTGCGCGCCGGCGCCTGCATCGGCGTCTTCCCCGAAGGCACCCGCTCGCGCGGCGAGGTCCTGCGCCCGCGCAGCGGCGTCGGGAGGCTGGCGCAGGAGGTGCCGGAGGCGCGGCTCGTCTGCGTCGCGATCGAGGGCACGAGCGAGCTGACCGGTTTCCCCAGGCGCCCGCGCATCCGCACCCGCTTCTTCGCCCCCGCCGGCGGTCAGCCCAAGCCCGGCGAGGACCCCGGTGAGCTCTCAGCCCGCCTGGTCGCCGAGATCCGCGAGCACGTCCCGCCGACGCTCTCCTGGCGCAAGCGCGGCTGACTCAGAGCGAGGCGAGCAGGAGGTCGCTCAGCTCGGGCTCGAGCGCGCGCAGGCGCTCGGGGTCGCCGCTCGCGGCGCGGGTCGAGACCATCGCCAGGGCGGCGCCGACAAGGCGGCGCTCGAGGCCGGGAAGGGGGGTGGGGCCGTCGGGATCGGTGAGCGCGGCGCGCAGCATCGTGCCGAGGCGCTCGACCAGGTCGCGGCGGGCGCCCGCCAACGCCGCGATCTGCGGCGGCGGCTCGGCGCTGAGCAGACGGGCGACATCCGGGTCGGCGGCGAGGAAGCCGATCGCGGCCGCGACGCCGGCGCGGGCGTCGGGCGCTCGTTCGACCTCGTCGCAGAGGCGGCCGGCCTCGGTCTCATAGGCCGCGAGCAGGCAGGCCCAGAGATCCTCGAAGTGCTGGTAGAAGGTGCGGCTCGAGACGCCCGCCAGCTCGGTCACCCGTGCGGCGGTGATGCGGCCGTAGCCCTGCTCGGCGAGCGCCTTGGCCGCGGCCTCGAGCAGGCGCAGGCGCTGGTGCGCGCGGACGAGGTCGGCGGGGATGCCGTGGCGGCCGGGCGGCAGGCGCAGCGGCGCCGGCTCGGCCGCGGCCGGCTCGGCGACGGCGGCGCCCCCGATCAGTCGCAGCTCGGTCATCGCCGCGCCTCGCTTGCGCGCTCGAAGGCCGCTTCGGCGGCCTCGGTGCCGAGGTAGGAGCCGACGGCGAAGTGCATCAGCTCGGGCAGCGCCTCCCAGACCCGCGCCGGGTCGCCCGCGCGGAGCGCCGAGGAGACGCAGGACTCGATCCCGCCGACGACGAAGACGCCGGTCGCCTCGGGCGGCCCGTCGGCCGGGTCGAGGTCGGCGCGGGCAGCGTCGATCGCCGCGGCGAGCCGCTCGACCGCCGCCTCGTGCCGGGCGAGGGCCGGCTCGCCCGCAATATGCACCTCGACGAACAGCGCCCGCGAGATCGCCGGTCGTGCGACGACGAAGTCGAACAGGCGGGCGATCGCTGCGCGCACGCCGCCCTCCCAGCCGGGGGTGGTAGCCGCGCTCTCGAGCAGATCGACGACGAGCCGCTCGATCCAGGCCGAGTAGGCCTGCGCGAAGCAGTCCTCCTTGCCCTCGAAGTGGTCGTAGAACTGCGCCCGGTGTCCGCCGCTGCGCTCGAGGATCGACCGTACCGAGGTCTCGCGGAAGCCGAGCTCGCCGCAGGCCTCCAGCACCGCCTCCATCGCGCCCTCGCGAATGTCGAGCTCGGAGGCTCCGTTTGCTCCCAGCGAATCGACCCGATTCTCAGCTGCTGAGGCTTCCGGTGGCATACGCCCTATAAAAACTACTCCTTTTTCGCCAGATATGAAATCTTTTTCAAGTCGGCTACCCTCGGAGGCATGCAGTACCTCTCGCAAAGGCTGGCTTCGAGGCCGTCGCCGGGGCGGGGGAAGGCGGAGCGGGCGGGGGGTTCTCCGTCCCCGCAGCGCGAACGGATCGTCGACGCGGCCGAGCAGCTGATCGCCGAGAACGGCGTCGCCGGCACCTCGATCGAAGCGCTGGTCAAGGCGGCCGGCGTCTCCTCGATCACCTTCTACGAGCTCTTCGAGGGCAAGGAAGAGTGCTTCGTCGCCGCCTTCGAGCGGGCGGTGGAGGAGGGGGCGGGGGAGATCGCGCGGGCCGCGGAGGGCGACCCGGCGGCCGCGGGGTTCTCCTGGTCCGAAGAGGTCGCCACGGGCCTGCGCAAGCTGACTGGGCTGATCGCCGCGCGGCCTGAGCGCGCCCGTCTCGTCCTGGTCGAGGCGCAGGCCGGGGGGCCCGAGCTGAGCCGCCGCTTCGAGGCTCTTCTCGATCGGGTGGCGGCGAAGCTCCGCCAGGGCCGGTCGTTGTCGACCGCGCCCGTCGACCTGCCCGTGACGCACGAGGAGGCGACAGCCGGCTCGCTTGCCTGGCTGTTGCGGGAAAAGCTCGAGGTGGGGGATTCGGAGGGGTTGCAAGAGCTCTATCCCGAACTGATCGACATCGCCCTCGCGCCGTACCTGGGAAATGGCTGAGCGCGGCGCACAGGCGGGCGGAGCGCTGAAAGCGGGGGAGACCCGCCTACCGCCCGGCCGCCACGGCCTTTCCCGCGTCTTCGTCGCCGAGAACCAGCGCGAACGGCTGCTCAACGGCGTCGTCGAGGCGGTCGCCGAGCACGGCTGGAACGCGACCACGATCGCCAAGATCACCGCCGCGGCGAAGATCTCCCGTCGCACCTTCTACGAGTACTTCGAGGGTAAGGAGGACTGCTTCGTCGCCGCCTACGAGATGATCGAGGCGCACGTGCTCGACTCGATGCTGGCCGCGCCCGGCGCGGACCGCGAGTGGCCCGACCGCGTCCGCGCCCGCCTCGCCGCCCTGCTCGACGCGCTCGGCCGCGACGAGGCCGTCGCCCGCTGCTTCCTGGTCGAGCCGCTCGCCGCGGGCGGCGCGGTCGCCGCCCGCTACCGCGAGTCGATGAGCCTGCTCGCCGCGACCCTGCGCCCCGAGCCCGCTCCCACCCAGCTCGACATGGAAATCCGCGACCAGGCCCTGATCGGCGGCATCGCCACCCTGATCGTCGGCCGCCTCAACAGCGGCGGCGCGGCCCAACTCCCCGAGCTCCTCCCCGACCTCACCGAGCTCGCCCTCGCGCCCTACCTGGGCCGCGAGGAGGCCAAGCGCCAGGCCTCCGCGGCCGCCTAGCCACCCCCGGGCACCACCGGTTCCCCAGGCTCCTTCAGGAGCCGGATTCTTTCGTTTCGAAAACTGCGACTTGCATTTGTAAACCGTTTCTTTTATGCTGCCTCGCAACGCCCTTCTGAATGAGACGGGCAGGGAAGCACCACAGGGAACAGGGACCGAGCCGCGGGAACGGCTCAGAGCCAAGGGAGAGGTATCGCAGTGACACGGGACAACGACGCACAGCAGCCGAGCACCGCGCTCGCCGCCGCATGCGCCACCGACCTTTGCGGGCATGCGCCAGCCGGCGCATGCTCCGACCCGGCAACCGTCTGCCTGTCTTGGCGCACGGTTCCGAGCAGCCGCCTCACCACCTGTTCGAGTCGCGCTCCGACACGCAACGGCGCGGGCGGCCCAGGCTCGTCGGGACGTTTTGTCCCAGCCGGCCCGGCGCGTGCCACCTGCCGCCGCTCCCGTACCGAACTTCACCACGCAGCACTAATTGCCCTCTCCGTGGGAGAGGGACCGCACCACCAGTTCCACCCACAAGAGGAGAGGTAACTACCAATGCAATCCATCCGCGAACCGGCCGGCCGCGAACCCGACTCGCGCCTCGGTCACCTCCGTCTCACGTTCCTCGCCGCCGTCGCGACGGTCTTCCTACTCGTCCCGGTGGCCCAAGCTGTCGCAGCGACGATCACCATCGAAGGTGCCGGCACCGGCGACGGCACGGTGACCACCGACAAAGGCACTCCGCCGATTAACTGCGCAATCGCCGCGGGCGTGACAAGTGGCGATTGTGTATCGACGGTGCCAGCATTCGACACTGTCACTATCACGGCAACCGAACAGGCTGGATCTGAATTCGTCGAATGGGGCGGCAACCTCGGCACGTGTACCGGCTCGACCAATCCTTGCCAACAGCTTTTTTTTGGTGCTGCTGAAGCGAAAACCGGCATCGCTACCTTCAACGAAGTGAG
>DASTVL010000134.1:0-3982 GCA_035759115.1 Solirubrobacterales bacterium
GCCATGTCGGCGGGCGCCTCGTGGAAGACCTCCTCCAGCGGCAGGAAGCGGTACTCGATCGGCAGCGGGAACTCCTTCGCGGCGAGGAACATCACCGAGTCCTTGCCCAGCTGGGTGAGCAGGTGGTGCATGCCGAGCAGCGAGCCGAGCGCGTCGCCGTCGGGTCCCTCGTGCGCGGTCAGCAGGAAGCGGTCGCGGCTGCGGATCTCGCCCGCGACGCGCTCGATCGATGTGGCCCCGATGTCGGTGGTCTCGCTCACTGCCCGTCTTCTTCGAGGAGCTCGGTGATCCTCATTCCCCGCTCGACCGTAGGGTCGTAGTGGAAGCTCAGCGTCGGCGTGCGCTTCATCCGCGTCTCGGCGGCGATCTTCGCCTGCAGCACGCCGTGCGAGGAACGCAGCCCGGCGAGCGCCTCCTCGCGGGCTGCATCGTCGCCGAGCACGCTGACGTGCACCTTGGCGCTGCGGAGGTCTGGGCTGGTCTCGACCGAGGTCACGGTGACGAAGCCGATCCGAGGGTCGCTCAACTCGGCGGCTACTGCGGAGCCGATCACCTCGCGGAGCACCTCGTTGATACGGCGCATGCGAGGAGTCGTCTTCATCCTACTCCAGCGTCTGCTCGACCTGCTTGGTCTTGTAGAACTCGAGCACGTCGCCCTCCTTGACGTCGGCGTAACCCTCGAGCACGACGCCGCACTCCTGGCCCTGGTCGACCTCCTGCACGTTGTCTTTGAAGCGGCGCAGCGAGCCGAGCACGCCGTCCCAGATCACCGTTCCCTCGCGGACCAGGCGCACGTTCGCGTCGCGGGACGCCTTGCCCTCGTTGACGATGCAGCCGGCGATGCGGCCCACTTTCGAGGCCTTGAAGGTCTGTTTGATCTCGGCCTCGCCGAGCGTCTCCTCGACCTCGACCGCCTCCAGCATGCCCTCCATCGCGTTGCGCAGGTCTTCGGTGATTTTGTAGATGACCGAGTAGGTGCGGACATCTACGCCCTCGCGCTCGGCGGCCTTGCGCGCGTCGGCCAGCGGCCGCACGTTGAAGCCGATCACGATCGCGTCGGAGGCCGAGGCCAGCATCACGTCGGACTCGTTGATGCCGCCGGTCTGCGAGTGGATCACGTTGATCCCGACCTGTTCCTGCGGGACCTTGGCGATCTCGTCCTGCAGCGCCTCCAGCGAGCCGGCGACGTCGGCCTTGAGCACGATGTCGAGCTCCTTGATCTCGCCTTCCTGGGCGCGCGAGAAGACCTCCTCGAGGCTGACCTTGCGCGCCTGGCGGCGGGCCAGGGCCTCGGTCTTGAGCCGGTTGCCGCGCTCCTGGGCGAGCTGGCGGGCGCGGCGGTCGTTCTCGACCGCACGCACGTGCTCGCCCGCCTCGCAGACGCCGTCGAAGCCGAGCACCTCGACCGGCATCCCGGGCCCGGCCTGCTCGACGCGGGCGCCGGTGAAGTCGTGCATCGCCCGCACCTTGCCCCACTGCGGACCGGCGACGAGCGAGTCGCCGACGGCGAGCGTGCCGCGCTGGACCAGGATCGTGACCACGGGCCCGCGGCCGGGGTCGAGCTGGGACTCGACCACCGTGCCCGAGGCGGGCGCGTCCTCGTTGGCGCCGAGCTCCTCGAGCTCGGAGACGAGCAGAATCATGTCGAGCAGGTTGTCGAGGCCGTCGTGGGTCTTGGCGGAGACGTCGCAGTAGACCGTGTCGCCGCCCCAGTCCTCGGGCGTGAGGCCCTCCGTGGCGAGCTCGTTGCGCACCCGGTCGGGCTGGGCGCCCTCTTTGTCGATCTTGTTGACCGCGATCAGGATCGGCACGTCGGCGGCGCGCGAGTGGTCGATCGCCTCTTTGGTCTGCGGCATCACGCCGTCGTCGGCGGCGACGACGACCACGGCGACATCGGTGACCTTGGCGCCGCGGGCGCGCATCGCGGTGAAGGCGGCGTGGCCCGGGGTGTCGAGGAAGGTGATCGTCTTCTCGGCGTGGTGGACCTGGTAGGCGCCGATGTGCTGGGTGATCCCGCCCGCCTCGCCGGCGGCGACCTCGGTCTCGCGAATCGCGTCCAGCAGCGAGGTCTTGCCGTGGTCGACGTGGCCCATGATCGTGACCACCGGCGGCCGGTCGACGAGGCTCTCGGCGGCGTCCTCGTATTCGGGCGCCTCGGGCTCCTCCTCGGCGGCGGTGACGATCTCGATCTTGCGGTCGTACTCGTCGGCGATCGCCTTGATCGACTCGTCGGTGAGGGTCTGGGTCAGGGTCGCCATCTCGCCCATCGTCATCAGCTTCTTGATCACCTCGGCGCTGCCGAGGCCGAGCAGCTCGGCGACCTCGCGCACGGTCGCGCCGGAGTTGACCTTGGTCGCCTCGGGCTCGGCCGGCTCCTCGGCCCTGACCGGCGGCTCCTCCAGCAGCGGCCGGCGGCGCCTGCCGCCGCGACGGCGCGGCGGGCGCTGCGGCGGCGGGCCGCCCATCTGGTCGCGGCGCGAGGCCTGGGAGTCGATCACGACGCGACGTTTCTTCCCGCCGGCAGCGGCAGGTTTCTTCGCCGCGGCGGCCGGCTTGGGCGCGGCTTTCTTCTCCGCCGCCGGCTTGGGCGCGGCTTTCTGCCTTGCCTCGGTGGTGGCGGTCGCGCCGCCGCCGTTGAGCGCCTTCAGCGCCTCGGCCTCCTCGACGCTCGAGGCCGCCGCTTTCGCCTCGACCCCGGCCTTCTTCAGCGCAGCGAGCAGCTCCTTGCTGCTCACCCCCTGAGCTTTCGCTATCTCGTGGACGCGCTTCTTAGCCACTAAGCCTGCTCAGCCTCCTCGGCGACCGGCTCCTCGGTGGGCTCGGGCTCCTCGTCCTCGGACTCGCCGACGTCCTCGGCGGTCTCCTCCTCGGCCTCCTCGGCGACGGGCTCCTCAGCCGCGGGCTCCCCCTCGGCCGGCTCCTCGTACTGGTCCTCGGCCTTGGCGACGATCTCGGTCACCTGGCCGTCGTCGGCGGCCGGGTCGGCGAGGATCGCCACCTCGGCCTCCTCGAGCGGCGAGATGATCGCGATCCGGTTGGTCTCGAAGCGGGCCAGCGCCTGGTGGGTCGGCAGGCCGCAGTAGGAGGACTCGCCGATCGCCGCGTTCGGGCAGCGGCGGCCGTTGGAGAGCACCGCCAGGCAGTGCCCGTCGGATGCCTCCTCGCCCTCGTACTCCTCGACCTCGTCCTCGGAGGCGAACTCGGTCTCCGACTTGATGTCGACGCGCCAGCCGGTCAGGCGGGCGGCGAGGCGGGCGTTCTGGCCATCGCGGCCGATCGCCAGCGAGAGCTGGTCGTCGGGGACGATCACCGTGGCCTGGCGCTCCTCGTCGTCGACGATCACCTCGCGCACGCGCGCCGGCGAGAGCGCCTTGGCGACGAAGCGGGCGGGCTCGTCGTTGTGGGGGATGATGTCGATCTTCTCGCCGCGCAGCTCGGAGACGACCATGCGCACGCGCGATCCGCGCGGGCCGACGCAGGCGCCGACCGGGTCGACGCCGTCGGTATGCGAGACGACCGCGATCTTCGAGCGGTAGCCGGGCTCGCGGGCGACGCCGACGATCTCGACCAGCTTGTCGGCGATCTCCGGCACCTCGAGCTCGAACAGGCTCTTGATCAGCTCGGGGCTGCGCCGCGAGACGACGATCGCCGGCCCTTTGGTCGAGTCGGAGACGTCGGTGATCACGGCCTTGACCCGCATGCCGTGGTCGTAGCGCTCGTTGTAGACCTGCTCGGACTTGGGCAGCAGCGCCTCGACCCGCTCGCGCAGCTGGACCAGCGTGTAGCGCTTGTCGGACTGCTGGATGATCCCGGTGATCAGCTCGCCGACGCGGTCCTGGTACTCCTCGAACATCATCATCCGTTCGGCCTCGCGGATCCGCTGCAGGATCACCTGCTTGGCGGTCTGCGCGGCGATCCGGCCGAAGTCCTCGGGGGTGACGTCGCGGGTCTCGATCTGGTCCTCGTAGGGGGCGATCATCTC
>DASTVL010000135.1:0-3046 GCA_035759115.1 Solirubrobacterales bacterium
GCGCCTCGGCCTGTACGCGGGGCCCAGGCCATCCTGACCGCCCCGCGGACTGCGTCCCGCCGTGTCCGCAGCGTGGACGGGCCACCCGATCGGGGTACACTGGGACCGGTAGACCCCGAAGGACACGACGAGACTGAACTCACTCGAGCAAGCACGCCGCATCGCCTCTCTCTGCGAGGAGAAGCTGGCCACTGACGTCGTCGTCCTCGACATGCGGGGGGTCTGCGACTACACCGACTTCTTCGTTCTCGCGACGGGGAAGAACCCGCGCCAGACGAAGGCGATCGTGGACGAGGTCACCGGCGTGCTCAAGCGCGATCACCGGATCCTCCCGCGCTCCCTCACCGGCCTCCCCGAGGCCGCATGGGTCGTCGGTGACTACCTCGACGTCGTCCTGCACGTGTTCACGCCCGAGACCCGCGCCTTCTACCGGCTCGAGGACCTCTGGAGCGACGTGCCCAAGGTCGCTGCCGCCGCCGCGCTCTAGGGGCGTGTCCGGAAACGGGTTGTCAGTGGCGTTAGTTCAGGCACGCGGTCACCGTCCAAAGGAGGGCCTGGTCGTTGTCGATGGTCAGTCTGTGCTGTTTGGCGATCCCGGCATGCCGGTGGTGGGTGCTGGGTTGGGCGGCCGCCGCGTTCGTTGCCGCGGCGACTCCGTTTTGCGCCGGTGGGGCGTGCGCGGCGAGCCGTTTCAGGTTGACGGCGGCGGACCCGAGCAGCAGTTGAACGTGGAACGCGGGTGTGCCGCGGCAGCGGACGCGGTCGAGTGCGTGCAGGGTCTTCAGTTCGGCGATCGCGCCCTCGGCGTCGGCCATTCGCCGCTGGTAGGCCCAGAGCCCGTGCTCGCTTTTTGTCCTGGCTCGCGCCTCGAGCGCGAGCCGTTGCGCGTTCGTGCGCGGCTGGCCGTCGCTGGGCAGCATTGTCTTCTGCGGCGGGATGTAGGCAACCAGGCCGCGTTGTTCGGTGTCCTCCCAGACGCGTTCGGCGGCGTAGCCCTGGTCAGCGCCGACAGACGCGAGCTTCGGCACGACGAAGCGGGCGCGGTCGAGGATCGGCGCCAGCCCGTCGCCCTCGTAGCCCTCCGCCCGTTCGCCCAGGCAACTGACGATGCAGCGCGCCCTCGGGTCGACCGCGACCTGGCCGCGGTAAACGAGATGCGGCCGCTGGCCCGGCTTGCCCTTCAACCTGGCGTCCGCATCAGTAGTCGAAACAGCAGTCGCGTTCGAGGCCTTGCGCTTTGGCGTCGGGCCCGAGCGCGGCTCGGCCAGACGCAACCGTGGTGGCTCGGGCGCCGCCGTGTCGCGCGCGACGACGGTCCGCTCAGTCGCTTCGCCGTCGATCGGGTACAGACTCGCGCGCAGGCTTGTGAGCGCGGCGTTCGCCTCAACATGGAACCCATCAACCGACAGATGCGTACCGTCGATCAACCCATGCTCCTGGCACAACGCAACCGTGCGCAGGAACAACCGCTCGAACACCTCGCCGTCGGCGAAGCGCTGCGTCTGCGCCTCCGAGATCGTCTGGTGCGCGGGCAACCGCTCACCCAACCCGTAGCCGAGGAAGAGCCGCAAATCGAGACGAACCTCGGCCACGCGCAACAGCTCCCGCATCGAGCCGATCCCCTCCAGCGCCCCAGCCAACATCAGCTTCAACAGCACGGTCGGATCGATCGAGGGGCGACCGACCCCGTCGCTGTAATACGGCCGCGCAGCCTCACGGACGAAGCCCCAGTCAGCGACGAGCGCATCGATCCGTCGGTAGCGGTCATGGCCAGGCACCAGCTCGTCCAGACAGACCATCGCGATCTGACGCGCCGACTCCTTCGTCCGCGCCTCACCCATCGCCACAACCAACCCTCCCACGCCCGACAACACAACCGCTGCGTCGAGCGTAGGACCCCAATCGGACCGCAAACCACGACTTTCCGGACACGCCCCTAGGTCGCGAGCAGCTCGGCCGTGACGCCGCCGCCGAGGAACCGGCCGTGACGGGTCAGCCTGATCGCGGCGCCGCCCGTGATGGCCACCCGCTCCACGAGGCCATGGTCGACAAGGCGCTCGACGGTGTCGTGATCCACCCACGGCTCGAGCCCGTCGAGCGGCAGCGGCTCGTCGAGGCGGAGCCCGAGCATGACCCGCTCGCGCGCCTGCGTCCCCCGATCGAGCAGCTCGACCTCGCGCGGTGGAGCCGAGCCCTGCTGCAGGGCCTGGATGTAGCCGCCGAGCGATGGGGCGTTTCGCCGCCGCTCGGCATCGCCGCCAGTACCGGCGAGCGTCGATACGGCGCCCACGCCGAGGCCGAGGTAGTCGCGGCCTCGCCAGTAGCCCATGTTGTGGTCGGCGCGGAGGTCGCGCCCGCCCGCCCGCTCGCCCTCGACGGCGAAGTTCGCCGTCTCGTACCAGCGGTAGCCGGCGGCCGTCAGCGCGTCGACGACGCGCTCGAAGTACCCCTCCATGGCGTCCGCCTGCCGGGCGAGCTCCGCCCCCCACGCCCGGATGAAGCGTGTTCCCGGCTTGGCTTCGAGCTCGTAGCAGGAGAGGTGCTCCGGCGCGAGAGCGACGGCCTCCGCGATGTCGGCGTCGAGATCGGAGGGCTCCTGGCCCGGAATGCCGTAGAGGAGGTCGAGGGATATGTTGTCAAAATAGGCATTACGAAGAGTATGCACGGCGCGCCGGACGTCGTCGGGGGACGCCGTCCGCTCGAGCACTTCGAGCAGGCGGGGCTGGAAGCTCTGGGCCCCCACCGAGACGCGGGTCACCCCCAGGTCGCGCAGCAGCGCCGCGAGCTCCGGGGTGACCGTCTCCGGGTTGGCCTCGACCGTCACCTCGCGCGCCGGAGGCAGCCCCACGAGCAGCCGCGCGAGGGCGTCCGCCTCCGTGAACGTCGGCGTACCGCCGCCGACGAAGACCGTCTCGACCTCCGGAGCGAGGCGATGCCGCTCGAGGGCGAGCTCGGCGAGGACGGCGTCGACGTACGCGCCGTGCTCCTGCCGTCGCCCGACGGCGGTCACGAAGTCGCAGTAGCCGCAGCGGTGGACGCAGAACGG
>DASTVL010000136.1:0-17950 GCA_035759115.1 Solirubrobacterales bacterium
ATCGACGCCTCGCACGACAACAGCGCCAAGGACCCGGAGAAGCAGGTCGAGGCCGCGCAGGCGATCGGCGACCAGGTCGCCGCCGGCAACCGGGCGATCGTCGGGATCATGCTCGAGTCGTTCCTGGTCGAGGGCCGCCAGGACCTCGGCGACGCCGGCTCGCTCGTCTACGGCCAGTCGATCACCGACCCCTGCATCGACTGGGAGCACACCGTGACCGCGCTGGAGGGACTGGCGGCGGCGGTGAGGACACGGCGCGAGGGATGAGGGTCGCCGTCCTCGGCGTGGGCCTGATCGGAGGCTCGATCGGGCTCGCCGCGAGGCAGCGGCTGGGCTGCGAGGTCGCCGGCTGGGGCCACAACCGCGCGACCGTCGACCGCGCTGCCGGGCTCGGCGCCGTCGACAGCGTCGCGGACAGCGTCGCCGAGGCCTGCGCCGGGGCCGAGATCGTCTTCTGCGCGGCGCCGGTGGCGGTGCTGCCCGATCTCGCCCGCGAGGCGCTGGCGGCGAGCGGGCCCGAGGCGGTCGTCACCGACGCGGGCTCGACCAAGCGCTCGATCGTCGCCGCGCTGGGCGAGGACGGGCGCTTCGTCGGCGGCCACCCGCTGGCGGGGGCGGAGACCGCCGGGGTCGAGAACGCCCGCGCCGACCTGTTCGAGGGGGCGCGCTGGTACCTGACCCCGGGCGAGCGCACCGGCGATGTCCTCTACGAGCGGCTGCAGAGCACGATCGCCGGCCTCGGCGCCCGCCCGCAGGCGATCGACGCCGCCGCGCACGACCGCCTGATGGCGACGATCAGCCACCTGCCGCACGTGCTCGCCAACGCCCTCGTCGCCCAGGCGGCGAGCGAGCTGACAGGCGCAGGGGACCGCCTTCCCGACGTCGGCCCGAGCTTTCGCGACGCGACCCGGGTGGCCGGCTCGAACCCCTCGGTCTGGGCCGACATCTACAGCGCCAACGCCGACGCCGTGCTCGCCGCGATCGACGACGTCGTCGCCCGGCTCGGCGAGGCCCGCGAGCTGATCGACTCCGGCGACCGCGAGGCGATCGCCGCCTGGCACGCCCGCGCGGCCGAGCTCGCCGCCGGGCTCGCCGAGGACCCGGAAGCGCCGGAGTAGCGGGCGTGGCCACCCGCTTCGAGCGATCGGGGCCGTTGCGCGGCGGCCTGCGCCCGCCGGCCGACAAGTCGGTCTCCCACCGGGCGGCGCTGATCGCCGCGATGGCCGAGGGCGAGACGACGATCGAGGGCTACCTCGACGCCGCCGACACGCGCTCGACCCTGGCCGCGGTCGCGGCGCTCGGCGCCACGGTCGAGGGCGCCGGCGGGGGCTCGCTCGGCTCGTCGCTGCTGGTGCGCGGGACCGGTCTGCGCGGCGCCGCCCCGGCGGCGATCGACGTCGGCAACGCCGGCACCCTGCTGCGCCTGCTGCCGGGCTGGCTCGCCGGTCAGGAGACGGGCGCCTGGACGCTCGACGGCGACGACTCGATCCGTCGCCGCCCGGTCGACCGGATCGCCGCGCCGCTGCGCGAGATGGGGGCGCGGCTGGAGTGCCGCGACGAGCGCCTGCCGCCGCTGCGGATCGAGGCGGCGCCGCTGCGCGGGATCGCCTACGAGCTGCCGGTCGCCAGCGCCCAGGTCAAGTCCTGCCTGCTCTTCGCCGGCCTATTGGCCGAGGGTGAGACGACGGTGATCGAGCCGCTGCCGAGCCGCGACCACAGCGAGCGCATGCTGGCCGCCGCCGGGGCCGAGGTCGAGCGCGGCGAGGGCGCGGTCTCGATCCGGCCCGCGGCGCGGCTCGAGCCGGGCGAGATCGCCGTCCCCGCCGACTTCTCCTCGGCCGCCTTCTTCGTCGTCGCCGGCCTGCTCGTCGCCGGCAGCGAGGTCGTGCTCAGCGGCGTCGGCCTCAACCCGACCCGCACCGGCCTGCTCGAGATCCTGGCCCGGATGGGGGCCGAGATCGAGGTCGAGCCCGAGGGCGAGCGCGGCGGCGAGCCGAGCGGACGCCTGCGCATGCGCCCGGCGCAGCTGCGCGGGACCGAGGTCGGCGGCGCCGACGTGCCGCTGGCGATCGACGAGCTGCCGCTGGTCGCGCTCGCCGCCTGCTTCGCCGAGGGCGCGACGACGATCCGCGACGCGGCCGAGCTGCGGCGCAAGGAGAGCGACCGGATTGCCACCGTCGCCGCGGCGCTGACGGCGCTCGGCGCCGCGGTCGAGACGAGCGAGGACGGGATGCGGATCGAGGGCGGCGGCGGCCTGCGCGGCGGCGCGATCGACTCCCACGGCGACCATCGCATCGCGATGCTCGGCGCCGTCGCCGGCCTCGCCTCGCGCGAGGGGGTCGAGGTCGCCGGCATGGACGCCGCCGCGGTCAGCTACCCCGGCTTCGAGGCCGACCTCGCCACGCTCGCCCGCTGAGCCGTACGCTGCCGCCCCTATGGTCATCGCTATCGACGGTCCCGCCGGGGCCGGCAAGTCCACCGTCGCCCGCGCCGTCGCCGCGGCGCTCGGCTTCACCTACCTCGACTCGGGGGCGATGTACCGCTGCGTGGCGCTGGCGGCGCTCGAGCGCGGCGCCGCGCTCGACGACGGGACGGACCTCGGCGCGCTGGCGGGCTCGCTGGCGATCGCGCTCGAAGGCGCCCGCGTCCTCCTCGACGGCGAGGACGTCAGCGCCGCGATCCGCACCCCGCAGGTGACCGAGGCCGCCTCGCGCGTCTCCGTGCACCGGCAGGTGCGCGAGGCGATGGTCGCGAGCCAGCAGCGCCTGATCGCGGCCGGACGCTTCGTCGCCGAGGGGCGCGACATCGGCACCGTCGTCAGCCCCGACTCCCCGCTCAAGGTCTTCCTCACCGCGAGCGACGAGGAGCGCGCCCGCCGCCGCGCCGCCGAGACCGGCGAGGAGGTGGCCGCCGTGCTCGCCGCCCAGCGCGAGCGCGACCGCCGCGACGAGAACCGCGAGCACAGCGCCCTGCGCGCCGCCGCCGACGCGGTCGAGATCGACACCACCGGGCTCGGCCTCGACGAGGTCGTCGACCGGGTCGTCGCCCTGGCCGGGCAGCGGGGCCTGCTGTGAGCAGGCCGACCGTCGCCGTCGTCGGCTTCCCCAACGTCGGCAAGAGCACCCTGGTCAACCGGCTCGCCGGGGGGCGCGAGGCGGTCACCCACGCCGAGCCGGGCGCCACGCGCGACCGCAAGCGGGTGCCCTGCGAGTGGAACGGGGTCGGCTTCGAGCTGCTCGACACCGGCGGCATCGACGTCGGCGACGAGAGCGAGCTGGCGGCGGAGGTGCAGAGCCAGGCCCGGATCGGGATCGCCGAGGCGGACGCGATCGTGCTCGTCGTCGACGGCCGCGCCGGCCTGCGCGCCGGCGACGCCGAGCTGGCCAGGACCCTGCGAGGCGGCGAGGTCCCCGTGCTGGTCGCGGTCAACAAAGTCGACCGCCCCGGCGACGAGCACCTCGGCGCCGAGTTCCACAAGCTCGGCCTCGGTGAGCCGTTCGTCGTCTCGGCCACGCACGGGCTCGGCAGCGGCGACCTGCTCGACCGCGTGGTCGAGCTGCTCGGCGAGCGACCCGAGCCTGCCGCCCCGAGCGACGCCGTCCACGTCGCCGTCGTCGGCCGGCCCAACGCCGGCAAGTCCTCGCTGGTCAACGCCTTCCTCGGCAGCGAGCGGGTGATCGTCTCGGCCAGGGCGGGCACGACGCGCGACGCGATCGACACCGAGCTCGAGGTCGATGGCCGCCCGGTGCTGCTCGTCGACACCGCCGGGCTGCGCCGCCGCTCAAAGGTCGCCGGCACGGTCGACTACTACGCGCAGCTGCGCTCCGAGCTCGCGGTCGAGCGGGCCGACGTGGCGATCGTCGTCTGCGACGCGGTCGACGGGGTCACGGCGGAGGATCTGCGCATCGCCGAGCTGGCGATGAAGGCCGGCTGCGCGACCCTGCTCGTGCTCAACAAGTGGGACGTCGGCCTCACCGACGTCGACGACGCCCGCGCCCGCGTCGCGCAGAAGCTGCGCCTGCGGCCCGAGGTCGTCACCTGCTCGGCGCTGCAGGGCCGCAACGTCGCCAAGCTGCTGCCGAAGGCGCTGGCGCTCGCCGACCGGGCCGGGCAGCGGATCCCGACCCCGGAGCTGAACCGCTTCGTCGCCGACGTCGTCGCCACGACCCCGCCGCCCTCGCGCCGCGGCCGCCGGCTGCGGCTCTACTACGCGGCACAGATCGGCGAGCGGCCCTGGCGGATCGCGATCCAGGTCAACGACCGGCGGCTGATCGTGCGCGACTGGGCCTACCACCTGGAGAACCGCATGCGCGAGGCCTACGGCCTGGAGGGAATCCCCTTGATCATCGACTTCGTGCCCCACACCGGTCGCCGACGCTGAGAAGCGTTTACTAGTCTTGCCGCATGCCAGATATCGAGCCACTCGCCGCGGGCGAGTACCTATTCACGTCCGAGTCGGTAACCGAGGGTCATCCAGACAAGGTCTGCGACCAGATCTCCGACGCCATCCTCGACGCGGTCCTCGCCGGCGACCCGGAGGGACGCGTCGCCTGCGAGACCATGGTCAACACCGGCATGGCGGTCGTCTCCGGCGAGATCTCGACCGACGTCCACCTCGACGTGCCCGAGCTGGTCCGCGAGACGATCCGCGGGATCGGCTACGACCACGGCGACTACGGCTACAACTGCGATCACATCTCCGTCCTCGTCTCGCTCGACAAGCAGTCGCCCGACATCGCCCAGGGCGTCGACGAGTCGCATGAGACGCGCACCGGCTCCGACACCGACGACGAGCTGCTGCTCGCCGGCGCTGGCGACCAGGGGATGATGTTCGGCTACGCGACCGACGAGACCGAGGCGCTGATGCCGATGGCCGCCCACCTCGCCCACCGGCTCGCCGAGCGGCTCGCGGCGGTGCGCAAGGACGGCACGCTGGAGTACCTCGGCCCCGACGGCAAGACCCAGGTCACCGTGCGCTACGCCGACGGCCGCCCGACCAGGGTCGAGAAGCTGCTGATCTCCACCCAGCACGCCGACGGCGTCGGCCAGGAGACGATCAAAGCCGACCTCTGGCAGCACGTCGTGCTGCCGGTGCTCGAGGCGGAGGCCGAGGGCCTCTACGACGAGGACCACCTGCGCGATGGCCTGCTGGTCAACCCGACCGGCAAGTTCGTGATCGGCGGCCCGGTCGGCGACGCCGGCCTCACCGGCCGCAAGATCATCGTCGACACCTACGGCGGTATGGCCCGCCACGGCGGCGGCGCCTTCTCCGGCAAGGACCCGTCCAAGGTCGACCGCTCGGCCGCGTACGCGGCCCGCCACGTGGCCAAGAACGTCGTCGCCGCCGGCCTCGCGCAGCGCTGCGAGGTCCAGGTCGCCTACGCGATCGGCGTCGCCCACCCGGTCTCGCTGATGGTCGAGACCTTCGGCACCGGCACGCTGCCCGACGAGGAGATCTCGCGCCTGGTCGAGGCCGAGTTCGACCTGCGTCCCGGCGCCTTCCGGCGCTACCTCGACCTGCACCGGCCGATCTTCCAGAAGACCGCCGCCTACGGCCACTTCGGCCGCGAGGACGACGACTTCACCTGGGAGAAGACGGACCGCGCCGAGGCTCTCAAAGAGGCCGCCGCTTCCGCGAACGCAGCGCCCGCTTAGGGACCGGAGGGGTCCGCGCCGCGAGTTGCCTGGTCCACTCTGTGGACGACATCCTCGGGGTTGGCCACGCCGGCGAAGACGAAGTCGTTGGTGTCCTCCGCGGCGGCGGTGTCGAAGTCGACGTCGCCGATCTGCATCACCCGCTGGTAGACCGACTGCCGGTAGTTGACGTTCTGCACGCGCTCGAGGCGCGTCTCCTGGATCTCGCGCGAGACGATCCCGCGCTTGATGTTGAGCCGCCGGTCGGTGATCGTGTAGGTGGTCGCGACGCGCTTGACGAAGCCGGCGAGGACGGTGATCGCGATCGCGACTAGGACGACGAGGAAGACGGTCGCGCCGCTGTCGCTGATCAGCTTCGCGACGACGCCGGCGAGGGCGGCGACCACGATCCCCTTCAGGTAGAAGCCGAGGATCGCCCGCCACGAGGGGTGGCCCTGGAAGATCAGCTGCTCGCCTGGGCTGAGGTTGAGGCTCATCGCAGAGCAGGATATCCCGGCCGTCCGCCGGCCTCCATACCTTCGTTCGGATGACCATCGCCAAGGTCGAGCCGCTGACCACCGCCCGCGCCCTGCGCGGGCCCTTCGACTACCGCCTGCCGGCGGCGATGGCCGAGCTCGAGGTCGGCAGCGTGGTGCGGGTGCCGTTCGGCCGGCGGCGCACGCTGGGCGTCGTCGTCGCCCTGGCCGAGAGCTCGGAGCTGCCGCCCGAGCGCCTCGCCGAGCCGCTGGAAGCGCTCGAGGCGGGCGTCCCGGCAGAGCTGGTCAGGCTCGGCCTCTGGCTCGCCGGCGAGTACTGCTCGACCCCCTCGCGCGGGTTGCAGCTGGTGCTGCCGCCGGGTACCGGCGCCGGCGGACAGCGGGTGCGGGCGCGGACGGAGCTGCGGGCTGAGATAGCCGTCGACGGCGAGCAGGCGCTGGCCGGCGAAACCCGGCTCGGCGCCAGGCAGCGGGCGGTGCTGGAGGCGCTGCGCGGCGGCGAGATGTCGGCCGCCGAGCTGGCCGCGGCGGTAGGCGCTGACCGCGCTGTCCTGCGCCGGCTCGAGCAGCGCGGCCTGATCGCGACTCGCAGCTCGCGCCTGCGGCGCAGCCCCGGCGGCGCCGACCTCGCCGCCGCCGCGGAGCGGCCGCAGCTGCTGCCCGAGCAGCAGCGCGCCGTCGCCGAGATCGTCGCCGCGCTCGACGGCGAGGCCGGGGCGCCCCGCAAGCTGCTCCTGCACGGGGTCACCGGGTCGGGCAAGACCGAGGTCTACCTCGCCGCGGTCGAGGCCGCGCTCGCCCGCGGTCGCGGCGCGATCGTGCTCGTGCCCGAGATCGGGCTGGCGCCGCAGGCGGTGGCGCGCTTCCGGGCGCGGCTCGGCGACCGCTTCGCCGTGCTTCACTCGGCGCTCTCGCCGGGCGAGCGCTACGACGAGTGGCAGCGCCTGCGCAGCGGCGAGGCGAGCGTCTGCGTCGGCCCGCGCTCGGCCGTCTTCGCCCCGGTCCGCGAGCTCGGCCTGATCGTGGTCGACGAGGAGCACGACCCCTCCTACAAGCAGGAGGGCGATCCCTGTTACGACGCCCGCACCGTCGCCCGCCGCCGCGCCGCCGAATGCGGCGCGGCGCTGGTCGCCGGCACCGCGACGCCGCGGCCGGAGTCGTGGCGGGAGCTGCCGCGGGTCGAGCTGGCCCAGCGCGTCGACGGCCGCCGCATGCCGCCGGTCGAGGTGCTCGACATGCGCGAGGCGGAGGGGAGCTCGGGCCCGCTGCATCCGGCGACCTGGGAGGCGCTGCAGCGGGTGCGCGCGGACGGCGCCAAGGCGATCGTGATGGTCAACCGGCGCGGTTTCTCACCCTGGCTCAACTGCCGCTCCTGCGGGCGCCACTGGGGCTGCCCGAACTGCGACGTCTCGCTGATCGTCCACCGCCACGCCGGCCGCCTCGTCTGCCACCACTGCGCCCACACCGAGCCGCTGCCGCACGCCTGCTCGGACTGCGGCTCGACCACGCTCTCGCGCAGCGGCGCCGGCACCGAGCAGATCGAGGCCTTGCTGCGCGAGCAGCTCGACTCGATGTCGGTCTTCCGGCTCGACTCCGACACCGTCGCCGGCCGCGGCGCCCACGCCCGCATCCTCGCCGGCTTCGGCGAGGCCGAGAGCGCCGTCCTCGTCGGCACCCAGATGGTCGCCAAGGGCCACGACTTCCCCGAGGTGACGCTGAGCGCGATCCTCGACGCCGACGCGACCCTGCGCTTCCCCGACTTCCGCGCCGCCGAGCGCACCTTCGCGATGATCACCCAGTTGGCCGGGCGCAGCGGCCGCGGCGCCGCCGGAGGGGAGGTGGTCGTGCAGACGCTGGCGCCGGCGGCGCCCAGCGTCACCCACGCCGCCGGCCACGACTCGGCCGGCTTCCTCGCCGGCGAGCTCGAGCGCCGCGAGGCGCTGCGCTATCCGCCCTTCTCGCACCTGGTCCGGGTCGTGCTCAAGGCCGAGGACGAGTCACGACTGGAAGCCGCCGCGACGAAGCTCGCCGCGGCCCTGGCCGAGACCCTGCCCGAGCAGACCGAGTTGCTCGGCCCGGCGTTGATGTTCCGCGTCCGCAGCCGCTACCGCCGCCGCCTGCTGACCAAGGCGGGCGATCGCGAGCCGACCGTGACCGCGATCGGCGCCGCAGTCGAGCGCCTCGCCGCCGAGCGCGCCTTCAAGGACGTCGCGATCGGCGTCGACGTCGACCCTCAGTAGCGAGGGTCCGATCCATACAATCGCTCTTGTGAGCGACGACGGAGCCGTCCGGGACGAGACCGAGCGCGAGCAGCTCGAAGCGGAGCTGATCGAGCGGCGCGAAGCGGCGCTGGCCAGGGTGATCAAGTTCGGCGACCCGGTGCTGAAGAGCAGGGCCTCGCCGGTCACGGATTTCGGCCCCGCACTGCGCGAGGAGGCCGACCGGATGATCGCGATCATGCGCGACGGGCTGGGCGTCGGCCTGGCCGCCACGCAGATCGGCGTGCTGCGACGCCTGCTCGTCTTCCAGGCGGGATCCGACAGCGCCCCGACCGGGCTCGTCAACCCGACCGTCGAGTGGCTCTCGGAGGAGGCCGTGGTCGCCGAAGAGGGCTGCCTCAGCCTGCCGCGGGTGGCGATGGACGTCGAGCGACCGCTGCACGCGCGGATCGGCGGCTTCGACGTCGACGGCCAGCCGCTGCGGATCGAGGCCTCGGGCCTCGAGGCCCGCGTGCTCCAGCACGAGATCGACCATCTCGACGGCGTGCTGATCCTCGACCGCGCCCCGCGCGACCAGCGCCGGGCGGCGCTGCGGGCGCTGCGCGAGGGCGGCAGCTACGCCCCGGCGGTGGACGAGGACGAGCAGCACGACGCCGCGGAGCACCACGAGCCACGCACCGACGCGTGAGGACCGTCTACCTCGGCACCTCGGAGTTCGCCGCCGCGGTGCTGGGGCGGCTGGCCGGGTCGCCGCACCGCCCGGCGCTGGTGGTCACGCCGCCGGACCGGCCGCGCGGCCGCGGCCGCCAGAGCGGCTCGCCGCCCGCGGCCGAGCAGGCCGGCGAGCTCGGGCTCGAGCTGCTGCAGAGCGCCGACGTCAACGAGCAGGCGGCGCTGGCGCGGATCCGCGCCGCCGAGCCCGAGGCGATCGCCGTCTGCGCCTTCGGCCAGCTGATCCGCGAGCCGCTGCTCTCGGAGTGGCCGCTGCTCAACGTCCATCCCTCGCTGCTGCCGCGCTGGCGCGGCGCGGCGCCGATCGAGCGGGCGATGATGGCCGGCGATGCGACGACCGGGGTCAGCATCATGCGGGTCACCGAGGGACTCGACAGCGGCCCGGTCGCCTTGCGCGAGGAGATCGCGATCGACCCCGAGGACGATTTCGCCACGCTCTCCGAGCGGCTCGCGGCGCTCGGCGGCGAGCTGCTCGTCCGCGCGCTCGACCTGCAGGCGCAGAGCGGCCTCGGCTTCGATGAGCAAGACGACGAGCAGGCGACCTACGCGGAGAAGGTCGAGAGCGCCGAGCGCCGTCTCGACCCCGGTCGGCCTGCCACCGAGCTGGCGCGCCGGGTGCGGGCGCTGACGCCGCACGTCGGCGCCTACCTCGACCTCGGCGAGGACCGGCTCGGGGTGCGCAGGGCGAGGGCGGTCGACGTCAGCGTCAGGCAGGGCGAGCTGAAGTCCGAGTGGGGGGCGCTGCTGCTCGGCTGCTGCCGGGGCGCGCTGCGACTCGAGGTCGTGCAGCCGCCGGGGGGCAAGCCGATGCTCGCCGACGCCTACCTGCGCGGCCATCCGGTTCCGAGTCTGTGATCGCGCCGGCGCGGGCGCTCGCCTTCGAGACCGTGCGTGCGACCTTCGAGCGGGACGCGCACACCGAGCGCTTCTTTCGCGAGGCGGCCGACAACGGCGGCGTCGCCGGCCGCGACCGCGCCCAGGCGCAGCGCCTCGCCTACGGTGCCGTGCAGCGGCGGGGCACCGCCGATGCGGCGATCGAGCGGCTGGCCGAACGCTCGCCGCGCCTGCTCGACCCGCCGGTGATCGCCGCCCTGCGACTCGGCCTCTACGAGCTGCTGTTCGCCGACGCGACGCCCGACCACGCCGCCGTCGACCAGGCGGTCGAGCTGGTCAAGGGCGCCGGCGCGGCGCACGCCTCCGGCCTGGTCAACGCGGTCCTGCGCCGCGCCGGCCGCGAGCGCGGCGAGCTCACCGCGGCGCTGCTCGGCGACGACTCGACCCCCGAGGCGGCCGCGGTCGCCCACTCGGCGCCGCTCTGGCTGGCGCAGCTGTGGTGGCGGGAGCTGGGGCCCGATGACGCCCGCTCGCTGCTCGCCGCCTGCAACGAGCCGGCCGAGCCGGCGCTGCGGGTGGACGCGCGAGGCGGCGGGCGCGAGGCGATGCTGACGAAGCTGGCCGCAGCCGGGATCGAGGCGGGCCCGGCACAGGGGTCGTGGCCGCTCGCCGCGCCGGAGTCGATCGTCGCCGCAGGGCGGCTCGGCGATCCGGTTCCGGATCTGGTCGCCGCCGGTGAGCTGACGCCGCAGAGCCGCGGCTCTGCGGCCGTCGTCGAGCTGCTCGACCCGCAGCCAGGAGACCACGTACTCGACCTCTGCGCCGGGCCGGGGATCAAGAGCGGCCAGATCGCCGCCCGGATCGGCGACCGCGGCGAGTTGATCGCGGTCGAGCGCGACACCGCGCGGGCGGCCGAAGTGGCCGCGCAGGCGCAGCGGCTCGGCCTGCGCAGCGTCACCGTGCTCGAGGCCGACGCGACCGCGCCGGAGCTGCCGTCGGGCTTCGACCGGGTGCTGCTCGACCCGCCCTGCTCGGACCTCGGCGCGCTCGCCTCGCGCCCCGACGCGCGCTGGCGCAAGTCACCGCGGACGATCGAGCGGGTTGCCGCGCTGCAGGGCCGCCTCCTGGTCGGGGCGCTGGCGGCGCTGCGGCCGGGCGGCACGCTGGTCTACTCGACCTGCACGATCTCGCGCCATGAGGGCGAGGAGCGGATCGCGGCGCTGGCCGAGCAGGCGGCGGCCGGCGAGGCGCCGCCGCACTCGGTTGAGGACCTCGGCGCGCTCGCGCCCGGGCTCGCCTCGCCGCACGATCGGCGCTGCCTGCAGCTGCGTCCAGACCGCGACCGCACCACTGGATTTTTTGTCAGCCGCTTGAGAAGAGATGATTGACGGGAATGGCCGGAGAGGACGAAAAGGGAACCGTCTTGAAGCGGCCTCGCTGCCCGAGCTGCAGCGAGCCCTGGCTGCGACCCACGCAACTGCCGGGCCGCTTCCGCTGCGTGTACTGTCTGAGCCGCTTCGAGTTGGTCTCGCAGTGCCCCAACTGCGGTGAGCACCAGACGATCGCCCGGATGAGCACGACCGAGGACATGACCTGCCAGACCTGCGGTGATTCGATGTTGAGGCCGATATGAGCCCAGGGCGCTGCAAACCGGCGCATCTCGGGGTCTTCGGTCGGTCGGATCGGGTCACGCACGGTAGTGCGCTCCCCGCTCCGCCCTCCCTGCATCCCCCGACCTGCTTGGTTTTCGCGTCCTGGAGAGGAGTTATTTGTGTCTGAGCGGATGGCAGAGTTGTTGAGCGAGCGCAGAGTTGCCCCTTCCATTCTTTCGGCGGACTTCGCCAAGCTGGGGACCCAGGTCGAGGAGGTGATGGAGGCCGGGGCGCGGGTTATCCACTTCGACGTGATGGACGGCCACTTCGTCCCGCCGATCACGATCGGGCCGCTGGTCGCCGCCTCGATCGCCGACCAGGTGCACGCCGCCGGCGGCGCGATCGACGTCCACCTGATGATCGAGGCGCCGGAGCGCCACATCGAGGCCTTCGCCGCCGCCGGAGCCGACTCGATCACCTTCCACGAGGAGGCGACCGCGCACGCCAACCGCACGCTTTCGGCGATCCGCGAGCTCGGTTGCCTGGCCGGGATCGCGATCAACCCCGGCACCCCGGTCGAGGCGCTGAGCGAGCTGCGCGGCCACGCCGACATCGCGCTCTGCATGACGGTCAACCCCGGCTGGGGCGGGCAGTCGTTCATCGAGGGCTCGGTCGACAAGGTCGCCCGTCTCGCCTCGACCCTCGGTCCGGCGACGGTCGAGGTCGACGGCGGCATCGATGCCGGCACGGCGAAGCCGACGGCGGAAGCCGGCGCTGGGCTCTTCGTCGCCGGCTCTGCCGTGTTCGGCGCTGCCGACCCGGCCGCCGCCTACGCCGAGATCGCCGCCGCAGCCGGCGCCGCCTAGCTCTCCGGCCGCCCGACCGGCACGACCAGCGTCCCCGCGGCCTCCTGCCACCAGGAGCGCTCGGCCTCGTCGATGCCGCGGCGCAGCGCCCGGCGCCCGCACCACTCGGCCAGGGCGCGGCGGCTGCCGAGCGCCAGCGCCGCCTCGGTGGTCACCGCGAAGCGGCCGTCGGCGAGCGCCACGAGGGCGCCCGGCTCGTCACGGCGGGTGCGCAGCCGCGCCCGGACCTCGATCCCGTCGACCTGCTCGGGCAGCGCCGGGTCGCCGTCGAGCGTGTGCCCGGGCCGCACCGAGAAGACCTGCGGCGATCCCCGCGGCGGCAGCAGCAGCGGCGCCGGTGAGCCCAGCGGGCCTTCCCGCCAGCGTTGCGTGAGCTGCTCGACCTCCTCCCGCTGCGCCTCCTGGACGAGCAGGTGCAGCTCGTCGCCGGGCTCGATCCGGGTCGAGCCGCGTGGCGCGAGCGCGCGGCCGTCGCGGACGATCAGGTGGACGAGCGCCTCGCGCGGCAACTCCAGCTCGCGGATCAGCAGACCGGCCGCGGCGTCGTCCTTGCGCACCCGCCACGAGATCAACTCGGCGCCGAGCTCGCGCACCATGCCGACGTCGGCGACGGGAACCGGCAGCGCGCGCTCGGTACTGGTCACGCCGAGCAGCTTCGCCAGCGGCTCGACCGTCACACCCTGGATCAGGGTCGAGGTGACGACGACGAAGAAGACCGCCGTGAAGATCAGGTTGGCCTCGGCGACGCCGGCGACGACCGGGAAGGTGGCCAGCCAGATCGGGATCGCGCCGCGCAGGCCGGCCCAGCCGAGCATCGTGCGCTCGCGGATGTTGAGCCCGCCGAACTGGGTGACCAGCAGCGTCGCCAGCGGCCGGGCGACGAAGATCAGCACGACCGAGAGCAGCAGCCCCTCGCCGGCGATGCTCCAGAGCTGGCTGGGGAAGACGAGCAGGCCGAGCAGGAAGAAGAGGCCGATCTGGACCAGCCAGCTGAGCCCCTGGTGGAAGGAGACGACCGTGCTGCGCGCCGGCAGCGAGCCGGTGCCGAGCACCAGCGCGGCGACGTAGACGGCGAGGAAGCCCGAGCCGCCGGCGACCTCGGCGACCCCGTAGGAGATCGCCGCCGTGGCCAGGGTCGCGACCGGGTAGAGGCCCTGGGTCGGCAGATCGACCCAGGCGATCGCACGCTTGGCGATCCAGCCCGCGGCGATTCCCAGCGCGGCGCCGAGGCCCATTTTGACGACGAACTCGAGCGCCATGTCGGCGGCGCCGTAGGAGGGGTCGGCGATCCATTCGCCGAAGCCGATCACGAGCAGCAGGGCGACCGGGTCGTTCATCCCCGACTCGCCCTCGAGCGTGCGCGCGAGCCGGCGCTCGAGCCGCGAGCCGCGCAGCACGGCGAAGATCGCCGCCGAGTCCGTCGCGGCGATCGCCGCGCCTAGGATCAGGCCCTGCAGCGTGCTCAGGTCGAAGATCCAGACCGCGGCCAGCCCCGCCACGAGCGCGGTCAGGAAGGTGCCGCCGGTCGCCAGCGCGACCGCCGTGCGCAGGACCGGGCGGATCTCGTGCCAGCCCGCGGTCAGCCCGCCCTCGAAGAGGATCAGGACGAGGCCGATCGTGCCCGCGGTCTGCGCGGCGCGGGCGTCGTCGAACTCGATCCCGCCGATCCCTTCGGAGCCGACCAGCATCCCCAGCCCGAGGAAGAGCAGCAGCCCGGGCACGCGCACCCGGTCGGCGGCGAGCGCCGCTGCGATCCCGGCGGCGAGCAGGGCGCCGACTACGAGGATCAGCTCGGCATCGTGTCCCTCCATCGCCGCCTAGGCGCCCTCGTCGGCGGCGGCCAGCTGCGTCTCCAGCTCCTCCCCGGAGCCGGCCGTGGGCACGTCCTCGGGCCGCTCGTGCGGGCGGCGGTAGATCGCGAAGAGCAGGCCGAGCAGCAGCAGCGCTGCGGCGGCGAAGCCGATCTCGATCCGGCGGAACTCGTCGCCGATCGGGGCGAGGAAGCACCAGGCGACGAAGAAGGCCGCGCAGAGCGCCCAGCGGGCGGCGGCCCGGCGCACCTGCCCCTGCGCCAGGCAGGCCTGGTTGACGGTGACCGAGGAGAGGTAGAGGCCCATGCCGAGCGTGACCAGCAGCAGGCCTGGGCGGTCGTAACTGAACTTGTCGCTGAAGGCGAGTTGCATCAGCTGCGGCCCGGCGACGAGGAACACGATTGCCGCGACCGCGGTGAACGCCGCGATCGCCGCCAGCACCATCCGCACCGAGCGTCGGAACTCCGCCTCGCTGCCCTCCTCCGCGCTGGCGTGGAGGCTGGTCAGGTGAGGGAGGATGCTGGTCGAGACCGCCTGGAAGAGCTGCAGCGGCGCCCGCGCGATCATCAGCACATTGAAGATGAAGCCGGCTGCGGCGGCGCCCTCGAGGCCGCGCACGATCAGCGGTCCGGCGTTGAGGAAGATCTGCTCGCCGAGCATGATCACGAGCACCGCGGCGACAAAGCCGGTGCCGCTGCCCATCGAGAACTCGGAGGCTTTGCGTTTCGCCTCGGGCGGTGGTGGGGAAGGGGCCGAGCGGGCCCGGCGGGCGAAGACCGCGGGCACGACCAGCAGGCTGAGCGAGGGCGCGGCGACGATCCCGATCGCGACCGCCGACTGGCCGCTCAGCAGCCCGACGGCGACCAGCACGGCGAAGCTGGTGCGGAAGACCGACTCGGAGAGGATCATCGTGGCGAACAGGCCGAAGCGGCGGTAGCCGGCGAGGTAGCCGCGGGCGAAGTAGCTGGCGGCGTAGAAGAGGACGGCGAGCAGGAAGACCCAGTAGAGCGTCTCGTTGCCGCTCAGCAGGCCGTCTTCGATCGGTCCGCGCAGGATCAGAGCGACCGCGGCGAAGCCGACCGCGAGGCCGAGCTGGATCCGGATCGCGACGCGGATCGGCTCGCGCGGCGGCTCTCCCTTGGCGAGGTTTTCGGAGATGTGCCGCGAGAGCAGCTGGTCGACCGGCCGGTAGAGGGTGGAGACGGTGATGAAGACGGCCGACCAGACGACGGCGATCTGGCCGTAGTCGGTCGTCGAGAGCACGTGCGAGGCGACGAAGAAGTAGACGTAGGTGATCAGCCCGGTGAGGCCGACGCCGATCGCCAGGAAGCTCGCGGTCCTGCCGTACTCGGCCGAGCTGACGCCGCCGCCGGCGGCGGCGGCGCGTGTCTGCTCGCCGGCCATCAGTCGCGCGCGCCGCGCTCGTAATGGGAGGGCTCGACCCCGAGCGAGAGCTCGACCCGGCGCACCCGCTCGAAGACCCGTTGCGTCATCACCCGCTGCCCGGCGAGCAGGTCGCCGATCACGCCGAGGGCGAGCAGCTGAAGCGCGGCGATGAAGAGCACCGCGCCGAGGATCAGCGACTGGATGTGGCCGCTCGAGTCGCCGTTGAAGATCCAGTCGATCAGGAACGGCAACCAGGCGGCGAGGGCGAGCAGGCCGACGACGAGGCTGGCGGTCGCGAAGACGCGCAGCGGCTCGTAGCGGGTGTAGATGCGCAGGATCGAGAGCGCGTTGCGGCGCACATAGGCGCCGGTCGAGTCGAAGAGCCGCGACTCGCGCGTCTGCGGGTTGGTCCCGATCTCGACCTGGTCGACCGCGATCAGCATCTTGCCGGCCTGGATCAGGCTCTCCAGCGTGTAGGTGAAGTTGTCGGTGACGAGCAGCCCCAGCGCCGCCTCGCGGTTGTAGGCGCGGAAGCCGGAGGTCGAGTCGGCGATCGCGGTGCCCGAGACCTTACGCACGACGGCGCTGCCGATCCGCTGCAGCCGCTTCTTGGCGCCGGAGAAGTGCTCGATCGTCTCCACGCGGCGGTCGCCGACGACCATGTCGGCCTCGCCGGCGAGGATCGGCGCGACCAGCCGCGGCACGTCGGCGCCGCTGTACTGGTTGTCGGCGTCGGTGTTGACGACGAGGTCGGCGCCGAGCTTGAGGCAGGCGTCGAGGCCGGCCTGGAAGGCGGCGGCGAGGCCCCGGTTGTTGGTCAGCCGGACGATGTGCTCGACCCCCTGCTCGCGGGCGACCTGCACGGTCCGGTCGGTCGAGCCGTCGTCGATGACCAGCAGCTCGACCTGATCGATCCCGTCGATCTGCCGCGGCAGGGCGGCGATCGTCTGCGGCAGCGTCGCTTCCTCGTTCAGGCAGGGGATTTGGATGATCAGCTTCATCGGTGGCCGATCAGCGTATCCGCGGAGGCGGCGCGGAGGAGCGGGTGGGGTGCCCCTCCGTTTGCTGGGTTTTCGCCTGGAGACACTGCGGCCGTCCGAGAACCGAGGTGGGGCGAAAACAGGACGCCGCGCACTGCGGGGCACCCCACCCGCTCCTCACGGGCCCTCACCGTCGTGCTGGCGGCGGTTAAGGCCCGCTGTTCGATGGTGCGAGCGGTACCATTGATTGACTCGTCAATCGGTTTATGGATTCGACGCTTACAACTGCGGATCGGGCGCACCTGCGGCGGGCTCTTGAGCTGGCGGAGGGGGGGTGCGGGCGGGTTAGCCCGAATCCATTGGTGGGGGCTGTGATCGTGCGTGATGGCGAGGTGGTCGGCGAGGGGTTTCATGCTGAATTGGGCGATCTGCATGCTGAGCGGGCGGCTTTGGTGGATTGTCGGGAGCGGGGTGGGGATCCGGCGGGGGCGACGATGTACGTGACGCTGGAGCCCTGTGCGCACGAGGGGCGGCAGCCGCCCTGCGTCGAGGCGATCCTCGCGGCGGGGATCTCGCGCGTCGTGATCGGCTCCGACGACCCGAGCGAGAAGGCGTCCGGGCGCGGCCCGGGAATGCTTCGCGACGGCGAAGTAAAGGTCGATTTCGCCGCCGGCGAGGAGGCCACGGCGGCGCGCCTGCTCAACCAGCCCTTCCGCAAGCACGCACGCACCGGCCTGCCGCTGGTGACGCTGAAGCTGGCGATCTCGATGGACGGGATGACGACGACGCCGGAGGGCTCCTCACCCTGGATCTCCGGCCCCGAGAGCCTCGCGCTCGTTCATCGCTGGCGCGGCGAATCGGACGCGATCGCGGCCGGCATCGGCACCGTCCTCGCCGACGACCCCCTGCTCACCGCCCGTCCCGACCCTTCCGGTGTGCCTTTCGTACCCATGGGGGACGAAAAGCACACCGGAACGGAGGCGCGCCAACCGCTGCGGGTGGTCTTCGACCGCCGGGCGCGGTTGCCGCTCGACTCGCAGCTGCTGCGCACGCTCGATACTTCCCCCGTCGTGGCCGTCGTCTCCCCGCAAGCCGACCAGTCTCGCCTCGCCGCCCTGCGCGACGCGGGCGCCGAGACCCTGGTCGCGGACGGAGTCGAGGCCGCCCTCGCCGAGCTCGGCCGCCGCGGCGTGACCAGCCTCTTCCTCGAGGGAGGACGCACCCTCGCCGGGGCCTTTCTCGATGCCGACGCGATCGACGAAGCCCGCACTTTCGTCGCCCCTAGGCTTATCGGCGCAGGCGAAGGGGAGGGTGGGGGTGTCCGGGCGGAGGCTGGGTTTTTCGCCGGGCGCGTCGAGTCTCTAGCTGACGTCCCGCTGCGAAAAACAGGACGCCGCAC
>DASTVL010000137.1:0-2602 GCA_035759115.1 Solirubrobacterales bacterium
TGAGACTCTTAATCAGCGGGTCCAAGGTTCGAGTCCTTGTGCGCCCACCAAGTTTCTCAATGAGTTAGAGGCCAACGCCAGCGCGCTCACCTTTCACTTTGAGACGATCTTGCAACCAACCACCAACAGCCTGGACGCGGAGTAAGCGCTGTTGAGAGGGCACCTGCTCAAGGGCGGCGGGATGGGCGAGAGTGACGATCCTCGGTGGGGGATCGTTTCATGTCAGCTTTTGACCGTAGGGTTGACCCTGAGGTCCGCGAGGTCCGGCGGCTCGAGGTGATCAATGGCGCGCTCGGGCGACGGCGCTGGAGCGCCGAGGCGAAGGCGCGGATCGTGGCCGAGAGCCTGGCGCCGGGGGTGGTGATCTCGGCGGTGGCGCGGCGGCACGATCTGCGGCCGCAGCAGCTGTTCGCCTGGCGCCACCAGGCCCGGCAGGGGCGCCTCGTGCGGCCGGCCGAGGCGCTGGCGTTTGTGCCGGTGGTCACAGACGCCGCCGATGCGCCGCCCGCCTCGACGACGTCCGCCGGGCTCATCGAGGTTGCGCTCGGCGGTGCGGTCGTGCGGGTCCCCCCTGACGTCGATGGCAGGCTGCTGGCCACGGTCCGGCGCGCCGTGCAGGCGCTGGCGTGATCCTGTCGGGCGGCCGCTTCGCGGTGTTCGTCGCGAGCAAGCCGGTCGACTTCAGGGAGGGCATGGACGGTCTCGCCGCGGTGGTGCAGCAGCAGCTGCGGCTTGACCCGTTCTGCGGGGCGGTGTTCGTGTTCCGGGCCAAGCGCGCCGACCGGGTCAAACTGTTGGTCTGGGACGGCAGCGGGCTGACCCTGATCTACCAGCGGCTCGACCAGGCCCGGTTCGTGTGGCCGCGGATCGAGGACGGGGTGATGCGGCTGTCGCCGGGCCAGCTCGGGGCGCTATTCGAGGGGCTCGACTGGAAGCGCGTGCACAGCCGTCGGGCGGCCCGGCCGCAGCTCGCGCAATGACCCTGCGACAGAGTGAATCACCAGTCCATTCAGTGAATTACAAGATGCCGGCGGTGTGATCCACTGGCCCTATGAGCCCTTCGCCGGAGGTCGCCGCAGCTGCCCCGTTGCCCGATGACGTGGCGACGCTCCAAGCTCTGCTCCTGGCCGAACGCGCGATGGCGGCCAAGCTGGCCGGGCACAACGAGCAGCTGCGGGCGATCGTCAAGGAGCTGCAACGAGCCCTGTTCGGCCGGCGCTCCGAGAAGGCGGTCCCTGCCGATCAGCTCCAGCTGGCCCTCGAGGACATCGAGCAGGCGCTCGCCGAAGCCGAGGCGCAAGAAGAGAAGACCGAGGCGACACTGAAAGTGTCGCGCCGGCCGCCGCGCCGTGTCAATCGCGGGGCGTTGCCCAGGCACCTGCCGCGGGAGGAGGTGCTGATCGCGCCTGCGCGCACGACCTGCCCGTGCTGTGGCGGCGCGCTGCACCGGATCGGCGAGGACGTCGCGGAGCGGCTCGACATCGTCCCGGCGCAGTTCCGGGTGATCGTCACCCGCCGGCCGAAGTATGGCTGCCGCGCGTGCGAGAGCGCGGTGGTGCAGGCGCCGGCCCCGGCACGCCTGATCGACGGCGGGCTGCCGACCGAGGCGCTGGTCGCCCAGGTGCTGGTCGCCCAGGTGCTGGTCGCGAAGTACGCCGACCACGTTCCGCTCTACCGCCAGAGCCAGATCTACGCCCGCCAAGGCATCGAGCTCGACCGCTCGACCCTCGCCGACTGGGTCGGGCGCGCCGCCGCCGAGCTCCGCCCGCTGCACGAGCGCCTGCTCGAGCACCTCAAAGGCGCGCCCAAGCTGTTCATGGACGAGACCCGGGCGCCGGTGCTCGACCCTGGGCGCCGGCGGACCAAGACCGGCTATCTCTGGGCGAGCGCGCGCGACGACCGCCCCTGGGCCGGCCCCGATCCGCCTGCCGTGGCCTATCTCTACGCCCCCGGCCGCGGCGCCGAGCATGCGATCGGGCCGCTCGCGGGGTTCAAAGGCCTTCTCCAGGTCGACGCCTACGCGGCCTACAATGCGCTCGCCGATCCCGCGCGCGCCGACGGTCCGGTGACGCTCGCCTACTGCTGGTCGCACGTCCGGCGCCACTTCTACGAGATCGCCCAGGGCGGCGACGCGCCGCTCGCCGAGGAAGCGCTGGCGCGGATCGGCGCGCTGTTCGGGATCGAGCGCACGATCCGCGGTCAATCGCCTGAGCAGCGCCGCGCCGTTCGCCTGGCCCAGACCAGGCCGCTCATCGACGGTCTGCGGGCCTGGCTCGAGGCAATGCTCGCCAAGGTCGCGGGCGGCTCGCGCATCGCCCGGGCGATCCGCTACGCGCTCAAGCACCGGGCCGGCCTCACCATCTTCCTCGACGACGGCCGCGTCGAGATCGACTCCCACGTGGTCGAGCGCGCCATCCGCCCGATCGCGCTCAACCGCAAGAACGCGCTGTTCGCCGGCTCCGACCAGGGCGGCGTCCACTGGGGCGTGATCGCCTCGCTGATCGAGACCGCGAAGCTCAACGCGATCGATCCCCAGGCCTATCTCGCCGACGTCCTGACCCGCCTCGTCAACCGCCACCCCGCCAGTCAAATCGACCAACTC
>DASTVL010000138.1:0-12533 GCA_035759115.1 Solirubrobacterales bacterium
CGCTCACCAACCTGGAGCTCCCTTCGGGAGCCCAGCACCTCTCAGCCGTGGCCGCTTCGCGAGGATCTCGGATAGGAGCACCCGACCCCCGGCGCTGTGAAAGCCGGATAGGGTGCGGGTTGTGAGCGATGCGATCAAATGGCCGGAGGAGCCTGCCGAGCGGGTTCGGGAGCTGGTCGAGGGGGTGCTCGACGAGCTTGACCTCGACGGCGAGGTCGAGATCAGCGAGGACGACGAGCGGATCGAGGCCGTGGTCGCCGGCGAGGACGATTATGGGCTGCTGATCGGCAAACGCGGCCAGACGATCGACGCGCTGCAGCTGCTCTGCTTCCAGGCCGCCTTCCGCGGCATGCGCGACCGCAAGCGGGTCGTGCTCGACGCGGCCGGCTACCGGGAGCGCCGGCGCGAGGTGCTGACCGGGCGTGCGGACAAAGCGGCGGAGCAGGCGCTGGACAGCGACGTCAGCGTCGAGATGGACCCGATGAGCGCCCAGGAACGGCGCGTCGTGCACGAACACCTCAAAGAGCGTTCCGGGGTCGAGACCTACAGCGAAGGCGACGAGCCGCACCGCTGCGTGGTCGTCGCCCCGCTGGTCGCCGAGTAGAGCGGGGGTCCCGGTAGGGGCTTCACTTAACTTTTTCGAAGTTGCGTTTGAGGCTGGCGACCATGGCTGACGGCGAAAAAGTACAAGACGTTCCGCCCCTACCGGGACCCCCGCTCGATAAGGGTCAAAGGGCGACGCTGACGCGCGTCCTGGAGCTTTTGAAGGAAGAGCGGGCATCCGTGAGCTCGGTGACGGAGCCCGGGCGGGCTTGGAGGGTGCATGTCGAGGACTGCCTCACCGGGCTCGAGGTCGGGGAGCTGAGCAAAGCGAGGCGGATCGCGGATATCGGCTCTGGGGCTGGGTTTCCGGCCCTCGTGCTGGCTGTCGCCCTGCCCGCCGCACAGGTCGACGCGATCGAGTCGGTCGGCCGCAAGTGCGAGTTCATCCAACGCGCGATCGACACTGCCGGGATCGCCAACGCGACCGTCATCAACGCCCGCTCGGAGGAGCTCGCCGCCGGCGAGCGACGCGAGTCCTACGACGCAGTCACCGCCCGTGCGGTGGGCCGCCTCTCAACCCTCGCCGAGCTCGCCTCGCCGCTGCTGAAGGAAAACGGCGTCCTCGTCGCCTGGAAGGGCAAACGTGACGAAGACGAGGAGCAACAACTCGCCCGAGCCTCCAAGCAGTTGGCGATGGAACCCGAACAGATTCTCGACGTAGGCGACAGGGCGGGCAGCAAGCATCGCCACCTCCACATCCTCCACAAGCTCGCCCCGACGCCGAGCGAGTTGCCCCGCCGCCCGGGCATGGCGAAGAAGCGGCCAAGGGGCTGAGGGATCGGAGTCGGTCTGGGAGTGCCTCGCGAAGCGGCGCCCCGGCGGGTGATCCTGAGCGGCGAAGCCGCACAGACATAGTGAGCGAAGCGTCAGCGAAGCGAACCTGGGCACTCCCAGACCGACTCCGATCCCACCCCTGACTAGGCTGCACTTCGCATGGGCCTGGTCTACGCAGTCTCGAACCAGAAGGGCGGTGTCGGCAAGACGACGACCGCGGTCAACCTGACCGCCTGCATGGCCGCGTCGGGCTCGCAGACGCTGCTGGTCGACCTCGACCCGCAGTGCAACGCGACCGTAGCGCTCGGCGGCGACCGCGACGCGCATCCTTCCTCCTACGACTGCCTGATCGGCGACGTCTCGGTCGCCGAGGCCGCGCGTCCCGCCGGGCCCGACAACCTCTGGCTCGTCGCCGCCAACCGCGACCTGGCGGGCGCCGCGGTCGAGCTGCCGCGGCTGGAGGGCTCGGAGACGCGGCTGCGCGACCGGCTCGGGCCGCTGCGCGAGCGCTTCGCCTGCACCGTGCTCGACTGCCCGCCCTCGCTCGGCCCGGTCAGCGTCAACGCGCTCGTCGCCGCCGACCGCGTGATCGTGCCCGTCCAGGCCGAGTATCTGGCGCTCGAGGGCCTGGTCCAGTTCCTCGACACGCTGGGAATGATCCGCCGCGAGCTCAACCCCGCGCTTAACGTGTCGGGTCTGCTGATCACTATGTCCGATGAGCGCACGCGACTCGCCCAGGACGTGGAGCGGGAGCTGCGCGAGCATTTCCCCGAGATGGTCTTCAAGACGGTCATACCGCGCAGCGTCAGGGTCGCCGAGGCGCCGAGCTACGGCCTGCCGGTGACCGAGCACGCTCCGGCCTCGCAGGGCGCCGAGGCCTACCGGGCGCTGACCGAGGAGCTCGCCGGCCGTGGCTAGCGCGGCGAAGAAGGGCGGCAAGGGGAAGCGCGGCATGGGCCGCGGGCTCGCCGCGATCCTGCCCGAGAGCGCGCCGGCCGAGGACCTCGGCGATCTGCGCGAGCTGGCAGTCGGCCTGATCAAGCCCAACCCGAAGCAGCCGCGCACCCACTTCGACCCGGACGCGCTGGCGAGCCTCGCCGCCTCGATCGAGAGCAGCGGCGTCGTCCAGCCCCTGCTCGTCCGCCCCCTCCACGACGGCAGCTACGAGCTGATCGCCGGGGAGCGGCGCTGGCGGGCGGCTCAGCAGGCGGGCCTGGAGAAGGTGCCCGCGGTCGTGCGCGACTCCGAGCAGGCGGAGCGGCTGCAGGTGGCGCTGATCGAGAACATGGTGCGCGAGGACCTCAACCCGATCGAGGAGGCGCGCGCCTGTGCCGCCCTGGTCGACGACCTCGGGCTGTCCAAAGAAGACCTGGCGCGGCGTATCGGCCGCGGCCGGCCCGCGGTCTCGAACCTGATCCGCCTGCTCGACCTGCCGGACGAGGCGGTCGAGCTGCTCGAGTCGGGCGAGCTCAGCGAGGGCCACGGACGCGCCCTGCTCGGCGTGTCCGGCAACGACGTCCGCCGTCGCCTCGCCCGCGACGCCGCCCGCGCCGGCTGGTCGGTGCGCGAGACCGAGGACAGGGTTAAGCTGGCTGGCCAGCCAAAAAAGGGAAGACGGTCGAAGCCGGGAGTCAGCGCCGAGGAGTCCGCCGCGATGCGCGACGCCGCCGACCGGCTGGAGTCGGCGCTCGGCCACGAGGTCAAAGTGCGCCCGCGCGGGGGGGAGGTCGCGGTCGAGATTCGGCTTGCCGACTTGGACGAGGCCCTCGCCCTGGTCGCTATCATCGGCCGCGGTTCGGGCGATTAGCTCAGTTGGTTAGAGCGCGTCTCTGATAAGGACGAGGTCCCTGGTTCGAATCCAGGATCGCCCACTTGCAGCAAATGCAAATCTACGGGGTCAGCTTCGACATGGTCGGCAAGCAGCCGATCGTCTTGTTGAAGACGGTCGACGGCAACCGCTTTCTGCCGATCTGGATCGGGCATCCGGAGGCGGCGGCGATCCTGATGAAGCTGCAGGGCGCCTCGACCCCGCGGCCGATGACCCACGACCTGCTCTCCGACGTGCTCGAGCAGTTCGACGCGAAATGCGAGCGGGTCTCGGTCACCGAGCTGCGCGACAACACCTTCTACGCCTCGATCACGATCTCGGTCGACGGCGCCGAGGTCGAGATCGACTCGCGCCCCTCCGACGCCCTCGCCCTCGCCGTCCGCGTCTCGGCGCCGATCTTCGCCGCCGAGGACGTGATCGAGGAGTCGGCGATCGAGTTCGAGCACGAGGTGGAGGACACGGAGGAAGTCGTCGACAAGTTCAAAGAGTTCCTCGACGAGGTAACCCCCGAAGACTTTGCGGAAGGAAACTCCTAAGCGGCAGCCGGCTCGCGCGCCAGCGCGAGGATGCGGTCGACCAGATCCTCGAAGGACATGCCCGCCGCCTCCGCCGCCTGCGGCAGCAGGCTGGTGTCGGTCAGCCCCGGGATCGCATTGACCTCGAGCACTTGCGGCCCGTCGTCGCCGAGGATCAGGTCGACGCGGGAGAAGCCGGTGCAGCCGAGCGCCTCGTAGGCGGCGAGCGCGGCCCCGGTCACCGCAGCCGCCTCGCTCTCGCCGAGCTCGGCCGGACAGACGAAATCGGTGCGGCCGATCTCGTAGCGGGCCTCGAAGTCGTAGCGGTCGCCGCCTCCTGGGATCGCCTCGACCACCGGCAGCGCCTCGCCGCCGAGCACGCTGACGGCGAGCTCGCGGCCCTCGACGAAGCGCTCGAGCAGGACGCGGCTGTCGTAGCTGAAGGCGGAGACCAGCGCCTCCGGGACCTCGAACCAATCGGCGGCGAACTTCACCCCGAGCGCCGAGCCGCCGCGGCTCGGCTTGACCACCAGCGGGAAGCCGAGCCGCTGCTCGAGCTCGCCGAGCGCATCGGCGGCGCCGAGCTCGCGGAAGGCGGTCTCGTTGAAGGCGAACCAGTCCGGGGTCGGCACCCCGGCGGCGCGCAGCTCGTGCTTGGCGAGGACCTTGTCGATGCAGCGCGCGCAGGCGGCGACCGGCGGTCCGGTGAAGGGGATGCCCAGGATCTCGAGCAGCTCCTGCACGGTGCCGTCCTCGCCGCCCGGCCCGTGCATCGCGACGAAGGCGATCTCCGGCTGCGCGGCGGTCAGCCGCTTGACCAGATCGCCGCCGGCGTCGATCGGGATCGTCTCGTGCCCGAGCCGTTCCAGCGCGTCCTCGACCCGCGCCCCCGAGCGCAGCGAGACGCCCCGCTCGAGCGAACGCCCGCCCTTGAGCACGGCGACCTTCACGCCGCTCCCTCGTCGGCCTTGCGGAAGGGGAGCACGTCGCCGCCGTCGCTCGCGGGCTTCGCCTCCGGCGCCACGAGCGGCGCGGAGGTCGTGCCGGCGGCCGAGTCCGATGTCAGCGCGCCGTAGAGCTCGACCTGGTCGGCGATCGTGCGGCCGATCCGGCGCACGCCCTCGCGGATCTCCTCGTCGCCGACGCCGGAGAAGTTGAGCCGCATCGAGCTGCGGCCCCTGCTCTCATCGACATAGGCGGCCTGGCCGGGGACGAAGGCGACGTCCTCGCGCAGCGCCTTGGCGAGCAGGTCGCTGGTGTCGATGTACTCGGGCAGCGTCGCCCAGATGAACAGGCCACCCTCCGGTTCGGTCCAGGTCGCCTCGGTCGGGAAGTGCTCGCGCAACGCCGCGACCATCGTGTCGCGCCGGCCGCGGTAGATCTCGATCAGGTCGGCGATGTACTCCTGCCAGCGCCGTTCGGAGAAGTACTCGCGGACGAAGTGCTGGGTCAGGGTCGAGGTGCAGAGGTCGGAGGCCTGCTTGCCGAGCACGATCTTCTCCATCACCGGCGGCGGCGCCACCGCCCAGCCGAGGCGGATGCCGGGGGAGAGGATCTTGGAGAAGGTGCCGACGTAGATCACGAAATCGCCGCCGTCGAGCTGGTAGAGCGGCGGCAGCGGCTCGCCGCCGAAGCGCAGCAGGCCGTAGGGGTTGTCCTCGACGACCAGCAGCTCGCGCTGCCGCGCCAGCTCGACCAGGCGCCGGCGGCGCCCGAGCGACATCGTCACCCCGGCGGGGTTCTGGAAGCTCGGCACCGAGTAGACGAATTTGGGTCGCCGGCCCTCGCCGTCGAGCTGCGCCAGCACCGCTTCCAGGTCCTCGATCCGCATCCCGTCCGCGTCGCACTCGATCTGGATCGTCTCGGCCTGGTAGCTGCAGAAGACCGGCACGGCGCCGGGGTAGGTCGGCGCCTCGCAGATCACCACGTCGCCCGGATCGACCAGCGTCTTGCAGATCAGGTCGATCGCCTGCTGGCCGCCGGTGGTGACGATCACGTCGTCGGGGTCGGGCAGCATCCCCTCGGCGCCCATCACCTCGATGATGCAATCGACGGTCTCGGCGAAGCCCTCGGTCGGCCCGTACTGCAGCGCCTCCGCGGTCGACTCCTGCGCGATCCGCGTCATCTGCGCGGCGAAGGTGGCGGCCGGGAAGGTCGACGTGTCGGGCAGGCCCCCGGCGAGTGAGATCACCTCGGGGCGCGCGGTGACCGCCATCAGGTCGCGCATCGCCGAGGAGCGCATCACCCCGGTCCGCGCGGCAAACAGGCCGGCGTAGCGCTCCAGATCGCTGCTGCGCGTGTGCGCCCTGCGGCGATGCGGCGTCTCTTCCATCCCTGGAGTGTAGGTTTTCGGCGTGAGCTTCCTCGAGGGCACCGGCTTCGAGCTCGGCATCGGCATCGCGATCGGCATGCTCGCCGGCACGACCGGCACGCGCGGATCGGCGCGTGGGCGGATGACGATCCTCGCCGCCGTGATCGGGCTGATCGCCGGCTATCTGCTCGCCGGCGCCGCCGACCTCGGCGGCCTGACCGGCGCCCTCTTCTGCGCCGTCGGCGCCGCGCTCGGCTGCATCGTGATCAGCGACCTGATCGCCGGCGCCAGCCGGCGCGAAGGCGGGGGCGGCGGGGCGCTGGGCTTCATCGTCTCGCTTGCGGCCCTGGCCGTTGTCGCGGCGTCGCTGCTGCTGCCGGTGCTGACCCTGCTTGCGGTGCTCGCCCTCGTCTGGCTTGGCGCAGCCCGCCACCGCCGGGCCCGGCGCAAGCACGCCGGCCTGCGCGTCCTGCGTTAGTGAAGCTGGTCCTCACCTACGTCGACTCGCTGCGCACCGACATGCTCGAAAGGGCGGTGCGCGAGGAGCGGGCGCCCACGTTCGCCGCCCTGATCGAGCGCGGCGTCCTGATCCCCGACTGCGTCTCCAGCTTCCCCTCGGTGACCCCGGTGGCATGCGCCGAGATGGTCACCGGCGTCGCCGCCGACGAGCACTGGATCAGCGGTATGAACTGGTACCACCGGCTGGAGCGGCGCTACGTCGAGTACGGCTCCTCGCTGGAGGCGACCCGCACCGTCGGCGTCTTCCGCGCGCTCTACGACCTCGTCTACAACATGAACCTCGGCCACCTCAACCCGGCGGCCGAGACCCTCTTCGAGCGGCTCGACGACGCCGGCCTGCGCACCGCCTGCACGCCGTTCCTGATCTACCGCGGCCGCCACCGGCACGAGGTCTCGCTCGAGGGCCTGCTGCGCCGCGCGGTCGAGACGACCCGGCTGAAGTTCCGCCACCATACCTGGGGGCCGAGGGAGCTCTTCTACGGCGACCTCTACGCCAGCCGCGAGACGCCCTGCAAGTCGACCTCGATCCCCGGCAACCGCGACGGCTACTCGGCCTGTGTCGCCGCCGAGCTGGAGCAGGCCGGCGATTATGACTTCCTGCTCTTCTCGCTGCCCGACAACGACAACTACTCCCACCGGCATGGGCCGGAGGCCAGTATCGAGTCGATCGCCAAGGCGGATCACTGCTTCGGCAAGCTGATCGAGGCGGGCGGCGGAATCGACCGCTTCCTCGGCGAGCACGCGGTGATCTTGCTCGCCGACCACGCCCAGACGCCGGTCGACCGGGGCCTGCCGCTGGCCGAGCTGCTCGGCCGCGAGTGGGACGTGCTCGCTCCGTCCGACGACCGGCCGGAGAAAGCCCAGCTGGCGGTCAGCCCCACGGGTCGCGCCGCGCACGTATACCTGCTGCCGGGGGAGGGGGAGCGGGCCGACCCCGCGGCGGTGCGCCAGAAGCTCGAAGAGACGGAAGGGGTCGAGCTGGTCTGCTGCCGGGTAGGCGACGATGCCGCGATCTGGCGCGGCGGTCGGGAGCTTCGCTTTCGCCCCGGCGGCGACGTCGCCGACCGACGCGGCGAGCGCTGGCAGCTCGAAGGCGACCTCGGCGCCCTCGAAGCGAGCATCGACGACGGTACATTCCGCGCCCCCGAGTACCCCGACGCGCTCACCCGCGCATACACCGCCTTGAAGTCGCCGGGGGCCGGCGACTTCATCGTCTCGCTCGCGGCCGGCTACGAGGCGGTCGACTGGGGAGGCGTGAGCCATGCGGGCGGTGGCAGCCACGGCGCCCTCAACGCCGGCGACTCGCTTGGGCCGCTGCTCTTCGTCGGCTGCGGTCCCGATGACCCTGGCGAGAATCCGCAGTGGGCTCTGCGCGATGTTGTCCCGGTCGTGCTCGGCCACTTCGGGCTGGCGTGAGGACCTCGCTCCTCGTCCTGATCGCGCTGCTCCTGGCTTGCGGCAGTGCGCAGGCCGCCGGAGTGAGCGAGACGGATGCGTTGCGCGTCGCCGACGAAGACGCGAAGGTCGTCGATCAGCGGCAGAAGAACAACGGGCTGACGTACAGCGTCGCAAAGGTAGACGGGGTCTGGGAGGTGGCCTACTTCGCCGCCGACGAGCAGGTCGCGCTGGCCCTGGTCGACCCGGAGAGCGGCGAGGTCACCGAGTCGTGGACCGGTTATCAGGTGCTGTGGAAGATGGCGCGGGGGTACGAGGGGTCGTTCGGGCACAAGCTGAACGCGCCGTATGTGTTCCTGCCGCTGTGCGCTTTCTTCCTGATCGGGCTGATCGACTGGCGGCGGCCCTGGCGGGTGGCGACGCTGGACCTGCTGGTGCTGCTCGGCTTCGGCGTCTCGCACTACTTCTTCAACCGCGGCGAGATCGGGGTCTCGGTGCCGCTCGCCTACCCGGTGCTGCTCTACCTGCTGGCGCGGGCGCTGTGGATCGGCCTGCGTGGAGCCGGTCAGGGCATCAACCCCGTCTGGCGGGCGAGCTGGCTGCTGGTCGCGGCGCTCTTCCTGATCGGGTTCCGGGTCGGTCTCAACATGGCCGACTCCGGCGTGATCGACGTCGGCTACGCGAGCGTCGTCGGCGCCGACCGGATCGCCCACGGCGAGCCGCTCTACGACAACTTCCCCGACGACGTCGCACGGGGGGACACCTACGGCCCGGTCAACTACCTGGCCTACCTGCCGACGGAGCTGATCTGGCCCTGGCAGGGCGAGTGGGACGACCTGCCGGCGGCACACGGCGCCGCGGTCGGGTTCGACCTGCTCGCCTTCGCGCTGCTGATCTGGCTCGGGCTGCGCATCCGGCCCGGACCGGCCGGGCGCAAGCTCGCCGCGACCCTCGCCTTCGGCTGGGCGACCTACCCATACACGGCCTACGCGCTCGCGTCGAACTCCAACGACACGCTCGTAGCGGCCTTGTTGATCGCGGTGCTGCTCGTGCTCTCCCGCCCCGCAGCGCGCGGCGCACTCGTCGCAGCGGCGACGCTGACCAAGTTCGCCCCGCTCGTCCTCGCCCCGATGCTCGCCGGCTACCGGGCCAGCCCCCGGACCGTGACCCTCTTCGCCTCGGCCTTTGCCGCGACGGGTGCCCTGCTGCTCCTCTGGCCCGCGCTGGACCCCGGCCTGCACACCGTCTACGACCGCACGATCGCCTACCAGTCCGACCGCGACTCCCCCTTCAGCATCTGGGGCCAGGCGCCAGGCCTGGGCCCGCTGCGCACCACGATCTTGATCGCGACCGGTGCGATGGCGTTCGTGTTCGCCTTCGTCCCGAAGCACAAGAGCCTGATCCAGGTGGCAGCCCTCGGCGCCGCCTTGCTGATCGGCCTCCAGCTGACCGCCCAGCACTGGTTCTACCTCTACATAGTCTGGTTCTACCCGTATCTACTAGTGGCCTTGTCGTCTCAGGAAGACCGCCCGAGTCGCCCCCAGAGTGCCTTGCGAAGCGGCCCCGGGCAGGGAGGTTTCAGCCGCGAAGCGGCACCAACATCATGAGCGAGCGAAGCGAGCGAATCTAGGCACTCTGGGGGTGACTCGGGCGGTCCTCGCTAGGACTGCAATGGAGCGGGCACCATCACCTGCTCGATCGACTCAGCCAGTCCGGCAGAGTTGATCTCGACGACCGCGCCCATCACCCAGACGTCCTCCTCGGCGGTCTCGAACTTGACCGGCATCTGAGTCGTCATTCCCTCCAGCACCGCGGCCGGCTTGACCCCGAGCACGCTGGTGCGCGAGCCGGTCATGCCGACGTCGGAGATGTGCGCGGTGCCGCCGGGCAGCACGCGGGCGTCGGCGGTGGGGACGTGCGTGTGGGTGCCGAAGACGGCGGCGACGCGGCCGTCGAGGTGCCACCCGATCGCGACCTTCTCGCTGCTCACTTCGGCGTGGAAGTCGACGACGACGCAGTCGGCCTCGATCCGCTCGAGGATCGCGTCGACCTCGTGGAACGGCAGCCGCGCGACCTGCAGCCCGATCGCGCCGCTGAGGTTGATCACGCCGACCCGCATCCCGCCCGCCTCGACGACGACATGGCCCTTGCCGGGGTTGGCGTGCGGGTAGTTCGCCGGCCTGATCACCCGCTCGGCCCGGTCGAGGAACGCGTAGGCCTCGCGGTGGCGGTAGACGTGGTTGCCGGTCGTGATCACGTCGCAGCCGGTGTCGAGCAGCGCCTTCGCGGTCTTCTCGGTGATCCCCATCCCGCCGGCCGAGTTCTCGCCGTTGACGATCGTCAGATCCGGCGCGTAGCGCGCGCGCAGCCCGGGCATCGCGGCCGCCAAGCCGCGTCGCCCCGGTCCGCCGACGACATCGCCGATGAAGAGAATCTTCATGGAAGGACCCTAACCGCAGCCGCTCAGACCGAGCCGAAGCGGCGCAGGGCGAGGCGGGCGAGCGCGGCGTAGGCGGCGAGCAGGATCGTCAGGTGCAGGAGCGGCCCGCCGATGCCGGGGCCGGCGGGGTCGAGGGCCGCGGCCATTGCTTCCAGCGCCGGCTTGAACGGGAAGAGCGCGGTCAGCACGCGGATCGCGTCGTAGAGGCCGGCGCCGACCGCGCCCGAGGGGACGAGCGAGAGCAGCGCCACCGGCAGCGCCAGCATGAAGGCGAGCAGAGAGACCGCCCGCACGTCGCGCGCTGCCGCTCCCAGCGCCGCCCCGGCGGCCGCCAGCGCCCCGCCGCCGAACAGCGCCGCCACGGGCCAGAGCCAGGCGCGGCCCCACTCGAGCGCGGCGAAGAGCTGCACCCCGGCGAGCATCAGCAGGGTCACGACCAGGCCGGCGACGACGCCGAGGCCGATCTTCTCGGCCAGCAGCGCGCTGCGGGAGACGAGACCGCCGGTGAGCCGGGCGAAGGTGTTCTCCTCGCGCTCGAGCGCGAGCGAGCCGGCGACCAGCAGCAGAGTCACGAAGGTCAGCGTCAGCGTCGCCGCGACAGCGATCGCGAAGACGTCGAGCGGGGGCGTCGGCGCGCTGACCGCCTGCTTGTCGACGGCGATCGGCTGCGCCAGCCGGTCGATCAGCGGCGCCGCGACGTCGAGGTTGTCGCGGGCGAGGGTGGCGAAGCGGATCACCCTGTCGAGCTCGGCCCGCTGCCCCGCCGGCACGGTCGGGCGCAGCTGCTGCAGGATCGAGGCGCCGGCGCCCAGCCCGAGGATCTCGACCGACTGGCCGAGCACGTCGAAGTCGCCGCCTTCGATCACCAGGTCGAGGTAGCGCCCGCCTTCCTGGGCGATCTGGCGGGCGATGAAGAGGTTGGCTTCGGCCAGCAGGGCGGTGATGCGGTCGTCGACGACACGCGCCTTGAGCGGGTCCTCCTCGTTGACGATCACCTCGACTTCGGGCGTTTCCGGGCTCAGGGTCGAGAGCGAGTTGAGCCGGTCGATCAGGTCCGCGGGGAGGATCAGCGCGGCAAGCACCTCGCCGTCGCGCACCTTCGCTTCGGCCTCGGCCCGGTCGGCGACATCGACGCACTCGACCCTGCTGCAGATCCGCTCGTTGACGCCGACTGCGGGAAGCCTGCCGTTGCCGCCCGCGATTCGCGAGCCGTCGGGGATCTCGTTGAGGAAGGCGACCCGCGGCTCGCTCGAATCGCGCGAGATCGCGAAACCGATCAGGAGCGCGATCAGCACCGGATACGCGATCAGCAGCGCCGCCTGCAGCGGCGAGCGCCGCAGGATCCGCAGGTCCTTGAGCAGCAGCCAGCGCATCAGTGTCCCCGGTGCTGGAGGAAGGCGACGAAGGCGGTCTCGAAATCGGCGCCGGCGACCTCGGGCGCCTCTTCGCCGACCGCCTCGCGCAGCTCGCCGGCGGAGCCGTCGAAAAGGTCCTCGCCGTCGGCGAGGACGAGCATCCGCTGCCCGTAGCGCTCGGCCTCCTGGATGTCGTGCGTGGAGAAGACGACGCTGGCGCCACGCTCGGCGAGGCCGGCGATGAAGCTCCACAACCGGGCGCGCTGCCGCGGGTCGAGGCCGACGCTCGGCTCGTCGAGCAGCAGCACCGCCGGCCGCGCCAGCAGCCCGACCGCGATGTTGACCCGCTGCTGGTTGCCGCCCGAGAGCCGCGCGACCAGCTCGCCGCGCCGCTCCTCCAAGCCGGTCAGCTCGAGCATCTCCTCGACCGTTGCCCGCGGGTCGTCTCGCCGCTCGAGCCGCGCGAACAGCAGCAGGTTCTCCTCCACGGTGAGCCGCCGGTAGAGAGCCGCCTGCTGCGGCACCCACCCGACGTCCCCGTTCGGCGAGTCCACCGTTCCCCCATCCGGCTTCAGAGTCCCCGCAAGAATCGAAAGCAGCGTCGTCTTCCCGGCCCCATTCGGCCCGATCACAGCCACAAGCTCTCCCGGCTCAGCCGAGAAGTCGACCCCACGCAAAGCTTCGCGCCCCCCGTAGTGCTTGACGAGTCCCTGCGCTTGCACGGGCGAACCGTACTGGGGAGGGATGGGGATACCCCCGACCGGGCGGATACTCAGAGCGAGCGAAGCGAGCG
>DASTVL010000139.1:0-3601 GCA_035759115.1 Solirubrobacterales bacterium
ATCGAGTGCTGGGATTTTCGCCGGGTTCGTCGCGGCTCTCGCTGACGTTCCGCTGCGAAAATCGGGACGCCGCACTCGATTGGACACCCCCGGCACCTCCCATCGAGCCAAGGCCGGCGCTCATGGTCCACAGGGCCACACCTATGAGAGCTGCGTAGGAGGCGAGGCCGATCAGGCCCTGCTCGGCTGCGACGGTTACCGGCTCGGTGTGGGAGACGGCTACGGGGGTCTTCTTGGTCGCCACCTGCTCGCGGTAGGCGCGCGGGAAGCTGCCGGCGCCGTAACCCCAGAGGGGGCGCTTGGCGAAGAGGTCGGTGCCGCCGGAGATCAGATTGGTGCGGCCGCCGGTGTCCACGTTGAGCCGGTCGGGGCTGAGCTTGGAGACGCCGCCGGCAAAGATCACGATGACCACGGCGAGCACCGCGCCGGCGACGACAGCCGCCAGGGTCCAACGCCAACTCCAGCGGATCGCCGCGAGGACCGCGAGTCCTGCCAGCAGCGCGGCGAAGCTCGACTGGGAGAAGGTCGGCACCAGCCCCAGCCACAGCACCGCCACCAGCCCCGCGAGGAACGCGAGCTTTCTCCGCTCGCTGACCCACAACAACACGGCCATCGCGACGACGATGACCAGCGCCAGATACCTGCCGTAGATGTTCGGATCCCAGAAGATCGAGTTGACCCGGAAGTACGTATGGAACTCGTTCGACCTGATCACCTGGTCGTTCCAGAACAGCTCACGGGTCGCGTACTCGACGAAACCGACAAGCACGAACGCCACTGCCTCGACGGCAATCACCAGCAGCACATACTTCAGGAGCTCCTTGGTCCACCTGACGTCTCGCAGCAACGCGTACACAAGCGAAAACGGCACAAAAAAGAAGCAGACGTTCTGAAGGCTCTTCGAGAAATCGGGCGAGTACAGCGTCTGCAGCGTGTACAGAATCACCACTCCCGCCAGTACCCAGGGCAGGAACCCTGCGGCGGCGGCGGGCGGGGGGTCGGGGGGTCCCGGGCGGGTGCGGCGTCCTGATTTTCGCAGCGGGACGTCAGCGAGAGTCGCGACGCGCCCGGCGAAAATCCCAGCATCCGACCGGGACCCCCCGACCCCCCGCCACTCGGCGAAACAGGTCGAAAGTACCCCTCCGGCGATGACCAGATAGAGGGGGACGAGCAGGTTGGCGGTATCGCCGCCCGACTCCAAAGGGACGCGGAAGGGGAGCGCGGCGACGATCGCGAGCGGGAGGAGGATCGGGCAGCGCTGGAAGACCGCTGCGAGCGCTAAGGCCGCCAGCACGGCGGCGGCGCCGAGGCCGGCGAGGCGCAGGACGTCGTCGCGCAGGTCGACGATCTGCGGGGAGTGCCACTGGTCGCCGGCGATCAGGACGGGGAAGAGGACGAGCGCCAGCAGCATCGCCGCGGCGCGGAGACGGCCGGGGGCGAGCACAATCGCGGCGGCTGCCGCCGCTGCCGCGATCACGACGCCTGCCGCAGAGAGGATCAACGCAGGCACCCCGCCCTGGGGTTGCGCGGAGCGCGGTGCAGGCGCATGACGCCGCCGGGGACGAGGGTGCGGCCTTCGCCGCGCAGTTTGACCCGCAGCTTGTAGCGCCCGGGCGGGGCGATGCCGTCGTCGCGCATGCGCCCGTCCCAGTAGAAGGTGTGGAAGCGGTAGCGCTTGAGGAAGGTGTCGCGGGCGAGGGTGAGGATCAGCCTCCCTCCCGGCCTCACCACCTGCACGTCGCCGCGGTCGGAGACGGTCGTGCGGAAGCGGATGCGGATGCGGTCGTAGCGGCAGTCGTCGTTCGGGGTGAAGGCACGGACCGGGTCCGACTCCGGGTGCAGGCGCGGCACGGCGGCGAAGCTGACCCGATCGAGCACCAGCGGGTCGCGCTTCAGCCGCTGCGACCAGGCGAAGGCGGCGATCGTGGCGAGGACGAGCAGGGCGAAGACGATCGCGGCCGGGCTAACCCGCCGTCGAGGCATTGTCCTCGCCGATCACGATCGCGACCGGGGCCCCGGCGGCAAGCGAGGCGATCTCCGCGTTCATCGGCTGCACCCTGGAGATGTCGAGCGAGTCGGCCACGCGGTGCGCGGCGCGGCCGTTGCCCTGGCTGAACATGACGACGCTCTCGCTGAAGCTGGAGCGGCTGTTGGTCACCGCGCCGAGCTGGTAGCCGCGGCGCTCGACCATGTCGCCGAAGGTGCCGGCGAGGCCATCGACGGCGGTGCCGTTGAGCACCGTCACCTCGATTTCGCTCGGCTTGACCGCCTTCGAGGCGCGCTTGCCCTGTTTGCCGCCGTTGCCGCCGGCTTCGTCCCCGCCGCCGCCGAGCACGGCGAAGGCGACGCCGCCGGCGACGAGGACGAGCACGGCGAAGATCGCGATCAGGTAGCGCGGTTCGCCCAGCCGTGAGCCGAGCCCGTGTCCGCCGTCGCCGGTGTCGCGGCGCTCGCGGCGCGACTCGCGCTGGCCGGCGGCGCGGCGCTCGGCCTCGCGCGCCTCTTCGAGCTTGCGCATCTCCTCGGCCCGCTGCGCCGCCGCCGCCGAGGTCGCCTCTTTGCGCTCGGTGTCGCGCTCCGGCGCCGAGCCCGCCCACTCGCGCAGGCGGCGAATGTCGCGGCCCTGGGTAAACGACAGCAAGGCGAGTACGGCCAGCCCCAGAAACGCGAGCAGACCGGCAAAAGCCCCTATTTCCTTCAGCAACTCCAAGGTGGCTGCGAGAGGCTATCCGTCGTAGGAGACTGCCGCCGCGTCGCCCTCCTGCGCGGTGATCAATTGGACCACGCGTTCGGACAAATTGGCCTCGTCCCCGGCCATCACCAGGTGCTCGAGCGAGTTCAGCGTCGCCTCGACCCACTCCGGGTCGAGCGGCGCGGCGCGCACCGCCCGGTGGATCCGCTTCGCCGCCGTCGGCTGCAGCTCCTCGCCGCCGCCGAAGAGCTCCTCATGCAGCTTCTCGCCCGGACGCGGCTGGGTGAACTCGACCGCGATCTCGGTCCCGGGCTCGTAGCCCGCGAGGCGGATCATGTTGTTGGCGAGGTCGACGATCTTCACCGGCTCACCCATGTCGAGGACGAAGACCTCGCCGCGACCCGCGCCGATGTCGCCGGCGCGGATCACCAATTGCACCGCCTCGGGGATCGTCATGAAGTAGCGCGTCATCTCGGGGTGGGTGACGGTGACCGGGCCGCCGCGCTCGATCTGGCCGCGGAAGATCGGCACGACGCTGCCCGAGGAGGCGAGCACGTTGCCGAAGCGGACGCTGGCGAAGCGGGTGCCGGGGTGCTTGTGCCCGGCGGTCTCGACGATCCACTCGGCCATCGCCTTGGAGGCGCCCATCACCGTCTTCGGGTTGACCGCCTTGTCGGTCGAGACGAGGACGAAGCGCTCGACTTCGGAGGCGGCCGCGGTCTCGGCCGTGATCCGGGTCGCGATCGCGTTGTTGCGCACCGCCTCCAGCGGGTTGGACTCCATCAGCGGCACGTGCTTGTAGGCGGCGGCGTGGAAGACGACGCTGGGCTTGAAGCGCTGCATCGTCTCCAGCATCCGGTGCGGCTCCTTGCAGTCGCCGAGCACCGCCTCGACGTTGGAGAAGTGGCG
>DASTVL010000140.1:0-4751 GCA_035759115.1 Solirubrobacterales bacterium
CGCCCGGACAAGCGTCGCCCGGAGGGGGCGACGCTTTGAGTATCCGCCCGTTCGAGAGGCACCCATCCCTGTCCTCAGGCGGGTTCGGCGGCGGGCGCTGGGGTTGAAGCTGGTGAGGTGCTATCGGCCTCGTGACCGCACTCGCCGGCGGCCGCTGCGCCGCCGGCCGGGAAGGCCTTGACCTGCTTGCGGGGGTTCTCGATCCCGATGCCGGCGAAGATGCCGCCGGCGATCATCAGCAGGCCGGCGATCGCGATGCCGAGGTGGAAGGCGGAGGTTGAGGCCTCGGCCGCGGCCTCACGCACGCGGGTCGCTTCGGGTGGGCTCAGGCGCCTCGCGGCCGGGACCGCGAGCGGCTGGTCCTTGGCCTCGGCGACCGCGGTCGCGGCGCGCGGGCTGAGCGGCGCGTCGCCGAGGTTCGAGTCGATGCTCGCGCCGAAGCCGGCCGAGATCACCGCGCCGAGCACGGCGATCGCGAAGAGGCCGGCGACGCGGGAGATGCCGTTGCTGACGCCGGAGGCGATGCCGACGTGGCGCTCCTCGACCGAGTCGAGCACGGTCGCGGTCAGCGGCGCGACCGTCGCCGAGAGACCGAGGCCGAAGACGAGGACCCCCGGCAGCACGTCGGTGACGTAGTTCGGGTCGGAGCCGACACGCAGCAGCAGGAGCAGGCCGAGGCCGCCGACGATCGGGCCGGCGCACATCGGCAGGCGCGGCCCCGTCCCGGAGGCGAGCCTGCCCCAGCGCGGCGAGAGGAAGAAGAGCGTGAGCGAGACCGGCGTCGTCGCCAGCCCCGCCTCGATCGGCGAGTAGCCGGCGACCTGCTGGAGGAAGAGGCCGACGAAGAAGAGGCCGCCGATCAGGCCCGCGTAGGCGGCCAGCGTGGTCAGATTGGCGACGCGGAAGTTGCGGATCCGGAAGAGCGAGAGTTCGAGCATCGGGTGGCGGGCGCGCGCCTCGTGCAGCACGAAGAGGGCGAAGCTCGCGATCCCGGCGAGCATCGGGATCCAGACGATCGGGCTGCCCCAGCCGTAGGCCGGCTGCTCGATCAGGGCGAAGACCGGGCCGCCGAGCCCGACTGCCGAGAGGCCGATGCCGGCCCAGTCGACGCCGCGGAAGGCCTCCATGTCGCGCGTCTCCTTGACCGAGTGCATCGCGAGAGCGACGGTGACCGCGATCAGCGGGATGTTGACCCAGAAGATCGCCCGCCAGGAGATCGCCTCGATCAGCACGCCGCCTCCGGCCGGGCCGAGCACGGTCGCGATCCCGGTCCAGGCCGTCCAGGTGCCGACCGCCTTGCCGCGCGCGGGACCCTCGAAGGCGGAGGCGACGAGCGCCAGCGACCCAGGCACGAGCAGCGCCCCGGCGGCTCCCTGCAACGCGCGAGCGCCGACGAGGAACTCCACCGAGGGCGCCAGCGCGCAGAGGATCGAGGTGACGCCGAAGGCGATCAGGCCGATCACGAAGACGCGCCGCCGGCCGAACTGGTCGCCGAGCCCGCCGCCGACCAGCAGCAGCGCGACCAGCGTCAGCATGTAGGACTCGACCACCCACTGCTGCCCGGCGAGGCCGGCGTCGAGCCCGTCGGCGATCGCCGGCAGCGCCACGTTGACGACGGTCGAATCGAGGAAGACGATCGTCGAGCCGAGGATCGTCGCGACCAGCGTCAGGCGCTGTTGACGTGACACCGGCTCAGTCTAGGCGCTCGCAAGAACCCTCTCGCCGGGCTCCGCCGGCGCGGCGATCCTGCGCGCCCCTGGCAGAATCCGGGTAGGTGATCTGCTGATGGCAAGAGCGATTTGGAGCGGGACGATCAGCTTCGGGCTACTCAACGTGCCCGTCAAGCTCTACAGCGCGGTGGCGCGCCGCGGCATCTCGCTGCGCGAGATCCGCGAGTCCGACGGCGCCCGGATCAAACACCGCCGCGTCGCCGAGGGCACCGACGAGGAGGTCCCCTACGGCGAGATCGTCAAGGCCTTCGAGATCACCCCCGACCGCTACGTGCCGATCGGCAAGGACGAGATCTCGGCGCTGGCGCCGGAGAAGACGCGGGCGATCGAGGTGCAGGACTTCGTCGACCTGGACCAGATCGACCCGATCTACTTCGACAGTCCCTACTACCTCGGCCCGGCAGAGGGCGCCGAGAAGGCCTACTCGCTGCTGGCGCAGGCGATGCAGGAATCGGGCAAGGTCGCGATCGCGCGCTTCGTCTTCCGCAACAAGGAGCACCTGGCGGCGCTGCGTCCCGGCGACGGGGTGCTGACGCTGACCACGATGCGCTTCGCCGACGAGGTGGTCGCCCCCTCCGACCTCGAGGACGTGCTGCCACAGGAGAAGCAAAAAGTGGCGAAGAAAGAGGTCGCGATGGCCGAGCAGCTGATCGAGTCGCTGACCACGGATTTCGACCCCGCCGCCTACCGCGACGAGTACCGCGAGCAGCTGCTGGCGCTGATCGAACGCAAGGCCGAGGGCAAGGACGTGCTCGAGGCGCCGGAGACCGAGGAGCCGCAGCCGACCGCCGCCCCCGACCTGATGAGCGCGCTCGAGGAGAGCATCGCCGCGGTCAAGGAGCGCGGCGGGAGCAAGGGCAAGGCGAAGAAGGCCAAAGCCAAAGCAGCGCCGAAGAAACGCGCCGCCGGCAAAAAAGCCAAAGCCTCGAAGTAGGTCGTGGCGGGGACCAGCCGCCAGGTCGAGGTCGGCGGCCGCGAGCTGAAGCTGACCAATCTCGACAAGGTGCTCTACCCGGAGGCGGGCTTCACCAAGGGCGAGGTGGTCGACTACTACGCCAAAGTCGCCGAGGCGATCGTCCCCCACCTCAGCGGCCGCGCCGTAACCCTGCGTCGCTTCCCCGAAGGCGTCGACGACCTCGACGCGGCCTTCTTCGAGAAGCGCTGCCCGAAACACCGGCCGGAGTGGGTGAAGACGACCCGCGTCAAGGCCGGGCCGAACGCCGGCTACATCGACTTCTGTGTCTGCGACGGCCTGCCGACCCTGGTCTGGATGGCGCAGCTGGCGGCGATCGAGCTGCACCCCTCGCTCTCGCTCGGCGAGAAGCACTCTCAGCCGACCGTGGTCGCCTTCGACCTCGACCCCGGCCCGCCGGCGGGGATCGTCGAGTGCTCGGGGGTGGCGCTGCGGCTGCGCGAGCTGCTCGGCCGGCTCGGGCTCGAGTGCTTCGCCAAGACCTCGGGCTCGAAGGGGATGCAGCTCTACGTACCGCTCAACACGCCGACCTCATACGAGCAGACGCGCCCCTTCGCCCAGGCGATCGCCCGGCTGGTCGCCAAGGAGAGCCCCGACGAGGTGCTGGCGAAAATGGGCAAGAAGACCGACCGCAGCGGCAAGGTCCTGATCGACTGGTACCAGAACAACGAACGCAAAACGACGATCTCGGTCTACTCCCTGCGCGCCCGCGAACGCCCCACCGCCTCCACCCCCGTGACCTGGGACGAGGTAGAGCACGCCGCCGAGCAGGAAGACCCCGACTCGCTCGTCTTCGAGGCCGGCCAGGTCATCAAGCGCCTGGAAGAGCACGGCGACCTCTTCGCCCCGGTGCTCGAGCTCAAACAGGAGCTTCCGGGGCTCTAGCCCAACGGCTGGCGGACTATGGGGGTGCGGGTGGCCTTGACCTCGTCGAGGCGGCGGACGGGGGTCGTGTAGGGGGCCTGTTTGGCTTTCTCGGGGTCTGACTCGGCCTCGGCGAGGATCTGCTCGATCGCCTCGGCGAAGGCGTCGAGCGACTCCTTGGTCTCGGTCTCGGTCGGCTCGACCATCAGCGCCTCGTCGACGAGCAGCGGGAAGTAGACGGTCGGCGGGTGGAAGCCGAAGTCGAGCAGGCGCTTGGCGAGATCGAGGGTGGCGAGGCCGAGCTCCTTCTTCATCGGCTTGCCGGAGAGGACGAACTCGTGCATGCAGTGGCGGTCGAAGGCGACCGGGACGCGCTCGCCGGCGCGGCCCTCGGCGAGCCGCGCCTTGAGGTAGTTGGCGTTCAGCACCGCCGTCTCCGAGGCCTCGGCGAGGCCGTCGGCGCCGAGGCTGAGGATGTACGCGTAGGAGCGGACGAAGACGCCGAAGTTCCCCTGGAACCCGCGCAGGCGACCGATCGACTTCGGCCGCTCGTGGTCGAGGTCGAAGCTCGGCCCGCTGCCGTTGCCGCTCTCGCGCCGCACGACCTGGGGACGCGGCAGGAACGGCTCGATCCGCTCCGAGACCGCAATCGGGCCGGCGCCCGGGCCGCCGCCGCCGTGCGGCTGGCTGAACGACTTGTGCAGGTTGACGTGGACGATGTCGAAGCCCATGTCGCCGGGCCGCGACTGGCCCATCACCGCGTTGAGGTTGGCCCCGTCGTAGTAGAGCGTCCCCCCCGCCGCGTGGATCAGCGCCGCGATCTCGGCGATGTTCTCGTCGAAGAGGCCGAGCGTGTTGGGGTTGGTCAGCATCAGGCAGGCGACGTCGTCGTCGACCTTGGCCCGCAGGTCGTCGATCTCGACCCCGCCGCGCTCGTCGGTCGCGACTTTGACGATCTCGTAGCCGGCCATCGTCACCGAAGCCGGGTTGGTCCCGTGCGAGGTGTCGGGGGCCAGCACCTTGGTCCGCGCTTCGCCGCGGTCGGCGTGGAAGGCGCGGGTGAGCAGCAGCCCGGCGAGCTCGCCGTGCGAGCCGGCCGAGGGCTGCAGGCTGACGTGCGGCAGGCCGCAGATCTCCGCCAGCGACTCCTGCAGCAGCCACATCAGCTCCAGCGCCCCCTGGGC
>DASTVL010000141.1:0-8464 GCA_035759115.1 Solirubrobacterales bacterium
TGATGAAGCTGGTCGAGGTGGTCGCCGCCGAGCATTCCAGCGAGGCGGCGCTGAAGGTGACGACCGAGGCCGGCCGGCGCATGGGGCGCACGCCGATCCGCGCCAAGGACAGTCCCGGCTTCATCGCCAACCGCCTCGCCCGCCCATACAGCCTCGAGTCGCTGCGGATGCACGAACCGGGCGTCGCCCACGCGGCGACGATCGACCGCGTCGTCCGCCTCGGCGGCGGCTTCCGGATGGGCCCGTTCGAGCTGATCGACCTGATCGGGCTCGACGTCAATCTCAGCGTCGCCCACTCTTTCTACAGCCAGGGCGGGATGCCGGAGCGCTGGCGACCGAGCGCGATCCAGGCGCGGATGGTCGACGAAGGGCTGCGCGGCCGCAAGGGCGGGCAGGGCTTCTACTCATACGAGAACGGTTCCCGCCGTCCGCCCGATCCCGATCTCGGCATCGAGGCGCCGACCCTCGACCCGGCCGAGCTGGCGAAGATCGACCCCGCCGCGGAGGCGATCCTGTCCCGGCTGATCGCCCAGATCGCCAACGAGGCCGCCTTCGCGCTCGAAGAGCAGGTCGGCTCGCCCGAGGACATGGACACGGCGATGCGGCTCGGCTTCAACTGGCCGCGCGGCCCGCTCGAGCTGACCGAGCTGATCGGCGCCAAGCGCGCCGCCGCCCTGCTCGAGGAGCTGCGCGGGCGCCACGGCGAGGCCTACCGCCCGGCGCCGCTCCTGCTCAGCCGCGGCTGAGGCGGAAGACCTCCTCGTCGACGTAGCACCAGCTCCAGTCCTCGTCGGCTCGGCCGCGCGGGCGACCGTCAATTCAGACTTTTGTCTTTTGAGACAATAAATTACACTTCTGTTACCTTTTATGGCCCACAGACCACGCCACGATCCCTATGGTGGAGGCATGGAGGCGATGCGAGAAAGCTGGACCGACGACCGCTTGGACGACCTGTCCACCCACATCGATCAACGCTTCGATCAGGTCGATCAACGCTTCAAACAGGTCGATCGGCGCTTCGACCAAATCGACCGGCGCTTTGAGCTGATCGACCAGCGCTTCGAACAGGTCGATCGGCGCTTCGAGCGCATCGAGGATGCGATCAAGGAGCAGGGTAAGGAACTGAACGGCAAGATCGAGACCCTGCGCGACGACCTGTACGGCGAGCTGATCTCCATCCACAAGACGATCGCCCGCATCGGCTGGGCCGGCATGACCGCGCTGATCGCCGCCGCCGTGGGCGCGCTCGCCACCGTGCTCTTCTGAGCGGCTCGCCTACTCCGCACAGGCGCATCTGCAATTGTCCGCTGGATGAACGGCCCCAATGCAGGTGGGGAGCCGATCACCGAGGAGGGGATCGCCGCCCTGCGCGAGGAGATCGAGCAGCTGGAAGGGCCGGGCCGCACGGAGATGGCGGCGCGGATCAAGGTTGCGCGCGAGATGGGCGACCTCAAGGAGAACGCCGAGTACCACATCGCCAAGGAGGACCAGGCGCATCTCGAGACCAAGATCAAGCGCCTGCGCGAACGACTGCGCGATGCGGTTGTGGTCGAGATCGACGGCGGCGGCGACAGGTTCAGCTTCGGCCGCACCGCGGAAGTCCTCGACGAGGGGAAAGACGCCGTCAACACCTGGACGCTGGTCGGCTCGACCGAGGCCGACCTCGCCACCGGCCGCCTCTCGGCCGAGTCGCCGATCGGCCAGGCCCTGCTCGACGCCGAGCCCGGCAAGCCGGTCGAGGTCGAGACGCCGCGCGGCAGCCGCACCTTCGTCGTGCAGAAGCTGCTCGACTGAGCGCAACCGGCCGCGCTCAGGAGCTGACGATCAGGAAGACCCAGACGACCGAGGCGAGCAGCGTGACGGCGATCAGCCGCAGCCCCAGCTCACGGTCCTTGTCGAGCTGCGAGAGCCCGATCAGCAGCCCCGCCGGCGGCAGCAGGATGGCGAGCAGGAACGGGAAGACGACTGCGAGTCGCGCGGGCACGCGAGCACCCTAGCCGCTCCGCAGCTAGGACCCCGGCGTCGGAGCGACCTCGGTCGGCTCGCCGCCCGGCATCCAGTGCGCCTCCGGCGAGGGCGGCGTGTCGCGCAGGTACCACTCGGCGTCGAGCGCGCCCATGCAGCCGGTGCCGGCGGCGGTGACCGCCTGGCGGTAGGTGTGGTCGACGACGTCGCCGACCGCGAAGACGCCGGCCAGGTTGGTCCTGGTCGAGCCCGCCTGGACGCGGATGTAGCCGTCCTCGTCGGTCTCGACCTGGTCGGCGACGACCTCCGATTTGGGGATGTGGCCGATCGCGATGAAGGCGCCTTCGGCGCCGAACTCCTCGGTCTCGCCGGTCTCGGCGTTGCGCAGGCGGACGTGGTCGAGGCTCTTGCCGCTCTCGTCGGCGACGAACTCCTCCGTCACGAACGGCGTCTTGAGCTCGATGTTGGCCTGCTCGCGCGCCCGCTCGAGCATGATCTGGGAGGCGCGGAACTCGTCGCGCCGGTTGACGATCGTCAGCTCGTCGGCGAACTTGGAGACGAAGATCGCGTCCTCCATCGCCGAGTCGCCGCCGCCGACCACGATCACCTTCTTGCCTTTGAAGAAGGCGCCGTCGCAGACGCCGCAGGTGGAGACGCCGCGGCCGCTCAGCTCGAGCTCGCCGGGCACGCCGAGCCGGCGCGGCTCGGCCCCCATCGCCAGGATCACGGTTCTCGCGCGGTGCTCCTCCTCGCCGAGGAAGACCCGCTGCGTGCCGCCGTCGGAGAGCTCGACCCGGTCGACGTCGTCGGTGACGAAGCGGGTCCCGAAGCGCTCCGCCTGGGCGCGGAACCGATTCATCATCTCCGGGCCCATGATCCCATCGGGGTAACCGGGGTAGTTCTCGACGTCGGTCGTGTTCTGCAGCTGGCCGCCCCACTGGAAGCCCTCGAAGACGATCGGCTCGAGGTTGGCGCGGGCCGTGTAGAGCGCCGCGGTGTAGCCGGCGGGGCCGCCGCCGACGATGATCGTGTTCTCGACTTTCTTCTGCTCAGCCATATCTGCCACCAGTCTAGTTAGCCGCCGTGGCGTCCAATACTTCATTTTGTATAGTACCGCCCCGGTCAATCGGCGGGCCCTCCTCTTCCCAGCGCGTGACCCGCTTGCGCAGCTGGAAGAAGGCGACGATCCCGGGTGGGATCGGCAGCCAGAAGGCGACCAGGCGGTAGATCAGGATCGCCGGGAAGACGGTCTCCTCGGGGATGCCGAAGAGGACAAAGGCGCCGATCATGCCGGCGTCGACTGCCCCCACCCCGCCGGGCGCCAGCGGGAAGAGGTTGCCGACCATGCCGAGGAAGAAGCCCTGGACGACGACGGCGAGCGGCACGTGCACCCCGAAAGCCTTGAACGCGGCCCAGAGGATGCCGATGTTGGCCGCCCAGTAGCCGGCGGCACCGACCACCGCCAGGCCGCCGCGGCCGGGATGGACGAGCAGGCCGAAGCCGAAGCGCAGCCCCTCGCCGGCGATCACCGGCGCCTTGGCGAGGTTGTCGGCGACCGCCCGCGCTTTCGGGCGGTGGACGCGGGAGGCGAGCCGGGGCCCGAAGTCGGGCGGGATCAGCGTCGCCAGCACGCCGAGCAGCAGGATCAGGCCGGCGACCGAGGCGGGAACGATCGTCAGCTCGACCGAGTCCTTCCCAGGCAGCACCCCGGTGCGCAGCAGCACGCCGAAGAGGATCAGCGCCAGCGGGTAGAAGACGTACTGGAGGGTGAGGAAGGCGACCATCCGCCGCGCCACCTCGTGCCTGATCATCCCCGCCTTGCGCAGCGCCCAGTAGGTGAGCGCGATGCCGCCGGCGCCGCCGGCGGAGAAGATCCGCGTAGCGGCGACGCCGGCCATGTTGATGTCGTAGGTCTCCCCCCACTTGAGCCGCAGGGCGTCGCCGCCGACGACCGCCTTGAACATCGCGATGTAGGTGGCGACCGCGGCGATCTCGAAGCCGATCGCGACGGCGATCCAGACCGCATCCGCTTCGCCGATCCGGTTGAGCGAACTGCCCAGCCCGACCAGCTTCGGGAAGAGGAAGTAGATCCCGATCAGCAGGAGAAGAACGACGAGCAGGGTCTGCGCCACCCGTCGCGGGGTGAGCAGCGACAGGTCATAGCCGCCGTTTCCATTCGCCGGCTGCTCGGGAGACACACCGAGAAGCTACCCGTTCGCCAGGCGCTCCAGGCTCTGCAGGCGTCGATTGACCGCAAGCACGGCCGGTTCGGCCAGCGACTCGCCGCGCTGGGAGACCGCGACGAGGCCGGCTCCGGCCGCTAGATCGGTGACGTAGTGCTCACCCAGGTAGACGAGCGCGAAGCCGAGCGTCAGCGCGTAAGCCCAGCCGACCGCGCCGGCGACGGGTCCGGTCCGGGCGAGCGAGGTCGCGGCGCTGATCGAGGTCGCGAAATGCAGCGAGGGCATCGCCGCCCAGGGGTTGCCGCCGAGCGCCCCGTACATCGCCGGCCAGGCCGATTTCCAGGTGTCTTCACCGACCTCCTGCATGATCCGCCGCACCTTTTCCTCGCCGCTGTAGCCGTGCTCGGAGGCCCACCACGGCGGCGCCGTCGGCACGGCGAAATAGACGACGCAACCGAGGTCGAAAACGGCGGCGAGGCGGCGCGCGGCGCGCGGGAAGCGCTCCGGGTGGCGGATCAGGATGAAGGCCAGCGCCAGGTAGGGCTCGACGAACCAGAGCCAGTGGATCCAGGCGAGGAAGCGGTCGAGGCGGGCCACCCCGCGCAGGCGGGCGAGGCGGCGCTGCAGGCGCACGTTGGGCAGTTCGCCGAGCCCGATCGCCCGGTCGAAGCGGATCGGGTAGCGGATCCGCAGCCGCTCGCGCAGGCGCTCGGGGTCGTCGAAGGGAATCTCGTGGACCATCGTGAAGGCCCACATCTGCAGCGCGTACATCGCGACGTCGCGCTTGTGCGAGCGCGGGTGCAGCACGGCGAGCCCGAGCGGGCCGGCGGCGCAGGCGGCGACCGTCGCCGTGGCGGGGATGCGGGCGCGTCGGCGCAGCAGCGGCACCGCGACCGCGGCGCCGATCGCCGCCACCGCTCCGGCGCGTACCGCCCTGTGCAGCGCCGGAGATGGCCTCGACCGGGTCCGCATGGAGGCGGCGAGTATAGGAGCAGGCCGCGCCTCGCCGGATCGATGCGCAGGCCGCGGGGCGCCGCCTTGCGTGATTAGAATGGCCGCGCTTTGGCCGCCCTGGCGCCCCACTCTCCCGGCACCGACCAGATCGACACCCTGCTCTGGATCGGCTTCGCCGCCGCGACGATCCTCTTCGTCGCCGTCGTCGGCGGCCTGCTCTACGTTCTGCACCGCTACCGCTCCGAGCGCGGCGCCGAGCCGCGCCAGGTGACCGGCGGGGTGGGCACCCAGCTGCGCGCCGGCGGCGCCCTGGGCGCCTTCGCCGTGATCATGCTCGTGCTCGGCATCGTCTACACGGACAAGGCGCGCGAGGCGCCGGCGACGGGTAGCGCCGGCCTGCAGAGCGCCGCTTCGGAGCCGCTGAAGATCGCGACCACCGGCCAGCAGTGGCTATGGCGCTACGACTATCCCAACGAAGCCTTCTCCTACTACAAGCTCGTCGTCCCGGTCGACACCACGGTCGAGCTCGACCTGGTCTCGACCGACGTCGTCCATACCTGGGACGTGCCCGAGCTCGCCGGCAAGAGCGACGCTGTGCCCGGCAAGACCAACCACGTCGTCTTCCGGGCCGACGAGGAGGGCACCTACCTCGGCCAGTCGGCGACGCTCTCGGGCGAGGCCTACGCGGCGATGCGCACCGCGGTCGAGGTCGTCTCGCCGCAGGAGTACGAAGACTTCATCGAGACCACCAAGGAGGACATCCAGGCGGCGCAGGACCGCGTCGTCGGCCTGATCGACAGCGGGGAGACCCCATGAGCGCACCTGCCCGCAGCCCCGAGCTGATCGCCGCGGGCTACCCGCGCAGCCGCCCGCGCTGGGCGCAGATCGCGACCAGCGCCGACCACAAGGACCTCGGCCGGGTGCTGATCGCCGGCGCGCTCGGCTTCCTCTTCATCGCCCTGGTCGAGCTGCTGCTGATGCGGCTGCAGCTGGTCGTGCCGGAGAACACCTTCCTCACGCCGGTCACCTTCAATCGCATGCTCTCGCTCTACGGCGCGACCTCGATCTTCCTCTTCGCCGTGCCGCTGGCGCTCGGCTTCTTCTACTACGTGGCGCCGCTGCAGATCGGCGCCCGCGGCACGGCGCTGCCGCAGCTCGGCCAGATCGGCGTCTGGCTCTTCGTCGCCGGCGCCGCCGTCCTCTACGCGGGCTTCCTCTTCACCCCGAGCGAGGCCGGCGCCAACCCGCTGCCGCCGCTCTCGGGCATCGCCTTCCTGCCCAACAACGGCGTCGACGCCTGGGCCGCCGCGACCGGGCTGGCGACGCTCGGCTTCGTCCTGATCGCGATCGACCTGATCGCCACGCTGCGCCGCCGGCGCGCCCCCGGGATGGCCTGGCGGCGGCTGCCGATCTTCTCCTGGGCGGCCGCGATCGGCTCCTGGCTGCTGCTCGCGATCGGCCCGGTGATGCTGGCCGCGATCGCGATGCTGCTGATCGACCGCAACTACGACGGGATCTTCTTCGCCGGCGACTCCGGCGGCTCGCCGCTGCTCTGGCAGCACCTGAGCTGGATCTTCTACACCGGCAGCTACATGCTGGTGCTGATCTTCGCCCTCGGCGCGATCGCCGAGATCGTCCCCGCCCTGGCCCGCAAGCCGCTGTTCAACCGCGGCGCCGTGATCGGCTCGCTGGTCGCGATCGCCGTCCTCGGCACGCTCGCCTGGATGCAGAACATGCTGACCGCGCCGATCGGGCTCGGCTGGATGTACTTCGCGATGGCGATGTCGCTGGCGCTGATCGTGCCCTTCGGGCTGATCTTCTTCAACCTGATCGCGACGCTCGCCGGCGGCACGGTGCGGATGCGCTCGCCGCTGCTCTTCGCGACCGGCGCGATCGTCGCGATCGCGCTCGGCCTGGTGACCGAGCTGAACCACTCGCTGGTCGCGCTCGGCTGGCGCCTGCAGCACACCGTCGACAGCACCGCGGCGACCCACTTCGCGCTGATCGGCGGCGCCGTCTTCGGCGGCTTCGCGGCGCTGCACTGGTGGTTCCCGAAGATGACCGGCCGGGCGATGGGCGAGACCCTGGCCCGGCTCTCGTTCTGGACGATGCTGACCGGGTCGCTGATCGCCTTCGTGCCGCTGATGCTGGCCGGGACCGAGCAGGGCCAGGTGATCGACGCCTACAAGTTCTTCAGCGGCACCGGCGTCAGCACCTACAACCTGATCGCGACGATCGGCGCCTTCGTGCTCGCCGCCGGGATCCTGATGACCGTCGCCAACGCGATCCTCAGCCGCAACGGCGGCGCGCCGGCCGGCCACGACCCGTGGCACGGCGACTCGCTCGAGTGGTTCGCGCTCTCGCCCCCGGAGCCGCACAACTTCGACCTGCTGCCCGACGTGCGCAGCCCGCGCCCGATGCGCGACATCCGCGACGCGATCGCCCACCGCAGCGCCCGCACCGAGCGGCCCCAGGCCCGCGAGTCGCAGCCGGTAGCCTGACCGCGGTGATCGATCGATGAGCGGCGCCCAGACGGCGGCCATCCCGCAGAGCCCCGCCGCGCCTTCGCTGCTGCGTGACCTGGTCACGCTGACCAAGCCGAAGGTGCAGTCGCTGCTGCTCCTGACCACGGTGACGACGATGTACGTGGCCGGCGACCCCTCGCTCGGGCTCGTCCTGCTGACCTGCATCGGCGGCGCCCTCTCGGCCGGCGGCGCCGGCGCGATCAACCACGCGATCGACCGCGACATCGACCGCAAGATGGCCCGCACCGCGAGCCGGCCGGTGGCCGGCGGGCGGATCTCCCCCGCCGCCGCGATCGGCTTCGGCTCGCTGCTCGGCCTCTGCTCCTTCCTGCTGCTCTCGCTCACCGTCAACCCGCTGGCGGCGGCGCTCTCGCTCTCCGGCCTGCTCGGCTACGTCTTCGTCTACACGCTCTGGCTCAAGCGCAGAACCCCCCAGAACATCGTCATCGGAGGCGCCGCGGGCGCCGTGCCGCCGCTGGTCGCCTGGGCGGCCGTGACCGGTGGGCTCAGCGGCACCGCCCTCTTCCTCTTCGCGATCGTCTTCTTCTGGACGCCGCCCCACTTCTGGGCGCTCTCGCTGCTGATGAAGGACGAGTACGCCAAGACCGGCGTGCCGATGCTGCCCGTCGTCCGCGGCGAGGCCGAGACCCGGCGCCAGATCCTGCTCTACACGATCCTGCTCTACGCGGTCACCCAGCTGCCCTTCTGCGCCGGCGGTCTCGGGATCGCCTACCTGATCCCCTCGATGCTGCTCGGGGCGGCGTTCATCTACTTCTCCTACCGCCTGCTGCGGGTCGCCGACCGCAAATGGGCGCTGCGCACCTACCTGTTCAGCCT
>DASTVL010000142.1:0-2415 GCA_035759115.1 Solirubrobacterales bacterium
CCCGACGTCTTCAACCACAACGTCGAGACGGTGCCGCGGCTGTACCCGAAGGCGCGGCGCGGCTCCAAGTTCATGCGCTCGGCGCGGGTGCTGCGGATGGCGAAGGAGATGGGCGGCGCCGACGTCGTGACCAAGTCGGGGCTGATGGTCGGGCTGGGCGAGTCGTTCGAGGAGATGGTCGAGACCTTCGCGATCCTGCGCGAGCACCGCGTCCAGGTGCTGACCGTCGGCCAGTACCTGCGCCCGACCGAGAACCACCTGCCGGTCGAGCGCTACTGGCATCCTGACGAGTTCGAGGCGCTCGAGCGCGAGGCCTACGCGCTCGGCTTCGAGTCGGTCGCCTCCGGTCCCCTGGTGCGCAGCAGCTACCACGCCGACCAGAACCTGCCTGAGCCGGCCGCGGCGGCGGGCTGAGCCCGCTCGCTCGCCGCGCTCAGCGCGGCGGCGGGATGCCGGCGGGCGGTTCGCGGGGGGTGCGTTCGCGACGGGGGTCTTCGGGCTCCGGCGGTTCCTCTTCGACAGGGGGGTCGGCCGGGGGCGGATCCGCGGTCGTCGGCGGCTCCGGGGCGGGCTCGGGCGCGGGCGGCTGGGGTTTCGGCTGCGGGCTCGCCTGGGCCCGTCCCGGCTGCACGCCCTGAGTGGCGCCACCGCCGGACTTGGCGGACTTGCGGTCCCCGCCCGGCGAGCTCTCGGTCGCTTCGTAGACCGGCGTGGCGACGGGCGGCGGTGGTGCCGCCGGCTCGACCGGCTCGGCCGGGGACTTCTTCTTGTCCGGCCGCTCATGCCCGCTGTTCGCCTTCTTCCGCGTCGGCTGGGCCGGTGCGGCGTCAACGGTCTCGGGCTGCGTGGCCGCCGCCGGCTCCTCCGGGATCGGGGTGGGCTCGTCGCCCGCCAGGACCGTGGCGACAGCGGCGACGAGGATGACGGCGGCAAGCGTGGCCGCGGCGACCAGACGGCGGCGTCCGAAGCGGCGCTTCCCGGCCGCGGCGCGGGCGGCGAGCGCGGCCTCGATCTCCTCGCTCCAGTCGGCGCCGACCTGCTCGGCCGCCTTCGCCATCGTCTCTTCGAGCAGCCACGGCGCCACCGCGATCGGCGTCCAGGCGCGGTAGGAGACACCGGCCTCCTGCATCGCCTCGATCGCGACCTGGCAGCGCTCGCAGCCGCCGATGTGGGCGTCGAGCCAGGCATCGTCCTCGCCGCCGGGCTCGAGCTGGCCGTCGTCGCGCATCGCGATCAGCGGCAGCGCCCGCTCGCAGGCGGGCGAGGAGGCGACGATCGAGGCCAGGGCGGTGCCGCGCAGCTCGTCGCGCAGGCTGATCCGGGCGCGCGAGATCAGCTGCGCGACCGAGTTGCGGTTCATCTCCATGACCGCCGCGATCTCGTCGTAGGAGAGCTGCTCGAGCTCGCGCAGGGCAAGCGCCTCGCGCTGGCGCTCGGGCATGCGCATCGTCGCCGTGCGGATCTCCTCCTGCTGGGACTCGAGCAGCAGCTTGCGGTCCGGGTCCTCCTCGGGGTCGCCGGGACCGGGCGCCGCCCCTCCCCCGCCGGTCCCGACCGGCGTGGCGGTCTCCGGGATCGCCTCGCTCGGCCGGGTGCGGCGGCGCTGCTCGATCAGGTCGTAGCAGGCGTTGCGCGTCGCCGTGAACAGGTAGGAGCCGAAGGCGAGCTCGCGGTCCTCGAGCCGCGGCAGCCGGCGCATCACCTTGAGGAAGGCCTCCTGCGTCGCTTCGGCGGCGTCCGCCTCGGAGCCGCTGAGCCGGTAGGCGAGGTTGTAGGCGCGGCCCTCGTAGCGCTGGTAGAGCGTCGCGAAGGCGCTGCCGTCGCCGCCGGCCGCAGCGCGCGCGAGGCGCACCTCCTCGGCAGCGAGCGCCGGATCGCTTTTCGAGGCCGTCGCGGCCATTGTCCCCAAAGTACTCCGTCCGTCGCATGCCCGCGCCCCGCCCCCAGTGAGGGAGCGGAGCGGGAAAGCGAGCCGGATCGCGTGGCCATCGGGCATCGGCGGTGCCGTCCTAGCGCCTTTTGGCTCGGTGGTGCATGTCACCCCCCGAACCGGGCAGCGGGCGCCGAATTACGCGGCGGCCTGAACTTTCTTCAGGCTCAGACCGAGACCTGCGCCGGTTCGCCGACCAGCGGCCGGCTAAGCGCAAAGCCACCTACAATGGCCCAGAGGGGCCATAGCTCAGCTGGAAGAGCGCCGCCCTTGCACGGCGGAGGCCGCGGGTTCGAGTCCCGCTGGCTCCACTCTGGGATCGGCGGTGAGATCGGGTTCAGCGTAGTCGGAGGCATTTCGAATACCAGCATGCTGACCGTTCCGAGCAGGTGTCAATCTGAGATGCAGCTGGCTTCGCCCCGCACCCAGCTCTCTCGCCGACAAGTAGTAGCAGCGATCTGAGGTCCTGTCGTAAACAGCGATAC
>DASTVL010000143.1:0-3827 GCA_035759115.1 Solirubrobacterales bacterium
CGCGGTGGTGTCGTTCTCGAAGGTGGAGAAGACGATCAGCTGGTTGGCCGCGGACAGCGCCCGCCTCCAGGCCGGGGTGTCCGGGAAGTCGCGCAGCGGGTCGACGCCGAAGAGGAGCAGCGTGTCGAGCTCGCCCGCCTCGAGCGCGGCGCGGATCTCCTCGGTTGCCTTGCCGACGGAAGCTTGTGCCAACCCCGGACCTGCGTCCGGGACGCAGCCGGCCTCACGCAGCCCGCGCGCGTTGGTGAAATCGGGAATCTCCAGCAGCCCGCTGCCGTCTCCGGCGCCCAGGTCGAAGGCTTCGGCTACTTCGAGAAGTGCGCCGATCGCTTGCTCTCCCTCGCGGCCGATGCGGTCGCCCCAGATGACGACGACGCGCTGGGCATCCTGAAGGACCTCGGCCGCTGCCGGTACCCCCTCCGAACGTTTGGCGCGGGAGGAGGGGGGAGCTTCGGGCGTCAGCACTTCAGCGTCACTTCGACGAGTTGCGAGTGAGGAGGGGGTACCGGCAGCGGCCGCGAGCCCCACCAGGAACTCTCCTGCGCCGCCGGGAGCAAGACGAGCGACCGCGTGAGCGCCGCCGTCGAGAGTCGTCGGGCGGTCGGTCGCGACGATCAGCTTGGCGCCGTTGCGGCGCATCGCCTTGCGGATCCGCAGGTCGAGGATCGGCGAGCTGTGCAGGGGGTCGGTGCCGACCAGCAGGATCGCGTCGGCGTCATCGATGTCGCGCACGCGGGCGGAGAGCTCGGGCCGGGCGAGGCTCAGCAGCGTGTTCCGGTCGGGGCCGCGCGAGGGGCGCGACTCGACGTGCGGCGAGCCGAGCGCCTCGCGGACGATCCGCTGCACCAGGTAGCCCTCCTCGTTGGAGGCGTCGCCGACGATCGCCGCGACCCCGCTCGACGCATCCGACATTGACCCACCTCTGGTGTGGTCAATGTCGGATGCGCTGGACAGCGCCGCGGCCGCCTTCGCGATCGCGTCCTCCCAGGTGGTCGGGCCGCCGCGCAGCCGCGGGCCGGTGACGCGCTCCTCGGCGGCGAACATCTCGAAGCCGTAGCGGCCGCGGTCGCAGAGCCAGCCGTCATCGACGTCGGGGTTGTCGCGGGCGACCACCCGCTTCACCTGCTCGTCGCGGACGGTGAAGCTGACGTTGCACTGGCTCGGGCAGAGCGTGCAGACCGAGCCGGCCTGCTCGATGTCCCAGGGCCGGGCGCGGAAGCGGTAGGTGTAGCTGGTCAGCGCGCCGACCGGGCAGAGGTCGGTGATGTTGCCGTGGAAGGGGTCGACGTAGGGACGGTCGTCGAAGGTGCCGACGAAGGTGCGGTCGCCGCGCTCGAGCAGCTGCAGCTGCGAGTCCTCGCTGACCTCCTGGCTGAAGCGCACGCAGCGGTAGCAGAGGATGCAGCGCTCGCGGTCGATCGCGACCAGCGGCGAGAGCTCGACCGGCTTCTGGAAGTGCCGCTTTTCGTCGGTCATGCGGCTCTTGCCCGGGCCCCAGCCCATCGTGATGTCCTGCAGCGGGCATTCGCCGCCTTTGTCGCAGACGGGGCAGTCGAGCGGGTGGTTGACGAGCAGGAACTCGACCACGGCGCTCTGCGCGTGCTTGACCTGGTCGGTGCGGGTGTGGACGACCATGCCGTCGCGCACCGGGGTCGAGCAGGAGGTCTGCAGTTTGGGAATCCCCTCGATCTCGACCAGGCACATACGGCAGGCGCCGACCGGTTCGCCGAGCTTGGGCTCGTAACAGAAGACCGGGATCTCGACATCGCCGCGCTTGGCGGCGTCGTGCAGCATCTCGCCCTCGCTGGCGGCGATCTCGCGGCCGTCGACGACGATCGTGATCTCGCGCCCGCTCACGTCGCCGCTCCCAGGGTCTCGGCGGGCGCCTGCACGACCGTCATCCGCTCGCTCGCGTCCTCGATCGCCCGCTCGAACTCGGCGCGGAACTTCTTCACCATCGCGCTCACCGGCATCGCCATCGAGTCGCCGAGCACGCAGAGGCAGTTGCCCATGATGTTGTCCTGGACCGAGCTGATGATGTCGAGGTCCATCGGCGTCGCCTCGCCGCGCACGACCCGTTCGAGCATCTTCACGGTCCAGTTGGTGCCCTCGCGGCAGGGCGTGCACTTGCCGCAGGACTCGTGGTGGTAGAAGCGCGCCGTGCGCAGCGCCATCTGCGGGATCGAGACGCTGTCGTCGGCGACGATGATCGAGCCCGAGCCGAGCATCGAGCCCGCTTCCGCCATCGCCTCGAAGGAGTAGGGGAGGTCGAGGCCCTCGGCGGCGGTCAGCACCGGGGCGGAGGAGCCGCCCGGGTAGAAAGCCTTGATCTAGCGCCCGGGCAGGGGCCCGCCGACGAGGTCGCAGATCAGCTCGCGGGTCGGGATGCCGAGCTCGACCTCGTAGTTGCCGGGGCGGCGCACGCCGCCGGAGATCGAGACGACCTTGGTGCCCGGCGACTGCTCGGTGCCGTAGCCGCGGAACCACTCGGCGCCGTGGGCGACGATCCGCGGCACGTTGGAGAGCGTCTCGACGTTGTTGATCAGCGTCGGCCCGCCGTAGAGGCCCTGCACCGCCGGGAAGGGCGGCTTCAGGCGCGGGTTGCCGCGTTTGCCCTCGAGCGCGTCGAGCAGCGCCGTCTCCTCGCCGCAGATGTAGGCGCCGGCGCCGCGGTGGACGATCAGCTCGAGGTCGCGCCGGCTGCCGAGGATGTTCTCGCCGAGGTAGCCCGCCTCGTAGGCCTCGGCGACGGCGGCGTCGAGGATGTCGGCCTGCGAGTCGTACTCGCCGCGGATGAAGATGAAGGCGTGGCCGGCGTCGGCGGCGATCGCGGCGATCGCGATCCCCTCGATCAGCTGGTGCGGGTTGCGCTGCATCAGCTCGCGGTCCTTGAAGGCGCCCGGCTCGGACTCGTCGGCGTTGCAGCAGAGGTACTTGTCCATCTCGCCGCGCGGCAGGAAGGAGGCCTTTTTGCCCATCGAGAAGCCGGCGCCGCCGCGGCCGCGCAGGCCCGAGTCTTCGAGCTGCTTGAGGATCTCCTCGGCCTCCAGCTCACGGTAGGCCCGCTTCAGCGTCGCGTAGCCGCCGTAGCCCTCGTAGCCGGCGAGCGTGCGCAGCGCCGGGTCCTCGGCGTGCTCGAGCAGCAGGCGGGTCTCAGGCATCGCCGCCTCCTCCGTTCATGGGCGCGTCGCCGGACAGCGGCCGCTTCTCCAGCGCCTTCTCGGGCAGCACGGCTTCGCCCGCCAGCAGCTGGTCGATCGCGGTCCGCGCCTCGCCGTTCTCCAGCGGGCCGAAGTAGCGCTCGTCGATCGAGGCCATCGGCGCGATGTCGCAGGCGCCGAGGCACTCGAACCCGGTCACGAACACGTCCGCGTCGCCCGCCGCCTCGCGGAAGGCGTCGAGCAGCTCGTCGCCGCCCCGCATCCAGCAGGTGATGTTGGTGCAGACGGCGACTTTGTGGCTGCCGACCGGCTCGGTGTGCAGCAGGTCGTAGAAGCTCGCGACCGACTCCAGGTAGGCGGGCGTGACCCGCATCACCGCGGCGGCCTCCCGAATCCCTTTGGGAGTGCACCAGCCGTAGATCCGCTGCACCGCCCAGAGCGCCGGGATCGAGACCGAGTGGCGGTCGGGGTACTTCGCCATCAGCGTCTCGATCTGCTCCCGCAGCTCGTCCGGGCAATCGACTTCATGCAGCTCTGGGATCGCCTCCGCGCTGCGCTCGGGCGCGCGCCCCTCGCTGACCGCGCGATCGACCGGGAGCCGGCTCACCTGTCGACCCCGCCGAGGATCGGGTCGAGCATGCCGAGGCTGGCGATCATGTCGGCGAC
>DASTVL010000144.1:0-9276 GCA_035759115.1 Solirubrobacterales bacterium
CCACGGAATCCGCCAGCTCGGTGCTGCTCGTCAACGGAGCCTCGCCGTGCAACGTCTACTGGCAGATCGGCAGCTCAGCCGCAATCGGGACCGCCACCCAGTTCGTCGGCAGCCTGATGGCGCTGACCTCGATCTCGCTCACCAGCGGCGCAACGGTGGAAGGGCGCATGCTGGCCCGCAACGGCCAGGTCAGCCTGATCAACAACGTCCTCACCGCGCCGACGTGTGCGTCGGGCTCGACCCCGCCCCCGGACTCGACCCCGCCCCCCTCCTCCGAAACGCCAAGCTCTCCCGACGACTCAGCGCCAAGCGGTCCGGCGACCACGCCAACCAGCACCGTCGGCGCCACGGGGCCGTCTTCCCGCCCCAGAGGAACCAGGTCCGGCAATCGGGCGAACCGCAGACTGAACAGGAACGGCAGGGCCGTGGTCAAGCGCACCGCGCGCCGGGTCTGCAGCGCGGGCTTCGGAGTCCGCATCAGCGGCCGCCGGATCGAGCGCGTCGTCTTCCGCCTCGATGGCAGGCGCGTCGCCAACCGCACCAGCTCGCCGTTTGCGATGTCGGTGCGGGCCACCCCCGGTGTCCATCGGGTGCGCATCCGCATCACCTTCAAGGACGCCACCCGCGCCAGGACCGTGACCCTTCCCTACCGCGCCTGCGCCTCGGCGTTGCTCAATCCGCGCCGCGGCCCATCCGGCTTCACCGGATGACCGGCGCCTCGCCACCCTCCGGTCCCGGCCGGAGGGTGGCGGCGGCGTTGGCTTCGGCGCTGATCGTGTCGAGCATCGGCTGCCTGTTCGCCGTCCCCGCCATCGGCTCGGTCTCCCGGGTCCCCGCCACCCAGCGGCTCGTCGTGCTTTTGCACGATCGCGTCGCGCGCACCGGGCCGAGCCGCCACAGCGAGCGGATCGAGCCGGTCGCGGCGCGGCGCCCCCTCACGCGCGTACGCACCGTTCTGCCCGTTCTCGGCCACGCGACCGCGAGCAACGGGGCCTCCTGGCTGCGCGTCCGCCTCCCCGGCAGGCCCAACGGACACGGCGGCTGGATCTCCGCCAATCGGACCAAGCGCAGCTCAACGGCTTGGCACATAGTGGTCAGGCGCTCGACGCGCCGGGTCGCCGTCTACCACAGCGGTCGAGTCCGGCGCATATTCCGGGCGGTGGTCGGGAAGCCCTCGACGCCGACTCCCAGAGGGACCTTCTTCGTCGAGGAGGCCGTGGCGCTGTCGCCACACGATGCGGGTGGGCCATTCGCGCTCGGCACCAGCGCTCGATCGAACGTCTTTGAGGAATTCGCGGGGGGCCCAGGCCAGGTCGGCATCCATGGGATCGACAACCTCCCGGGCGACCTGGGGACGGCGGCGTCACATGGCTGCATCCGGCTCGGCACCCGCGCCATCACCTGGCTGGCGCGCCGCATCGGCGCCGGCGTGCCCCTGACCATCGGTAGATGAGGCCCGGGACAGCCGTCGGGAATGCTCAGCTGTCGATGGTGATCGAGCCGATCCGGGCAATGCGCTCGAAGTGATCGTCGCAAGTCAGGACCGTGACGCCATTTCGACTTGCCACGGCGGCGATCCAGATGTCATTGGTGGGGAGGGGCGTTCCGGCCCGGCGCAACTCGGCGACTATCTCCGCATAGTGGCGACTGGTCTCGGGATCGACCTGCAATACCTCTACCGCGGGGTTGTCGAGAAAGGCGTCCAACTCGGCTTCGTTGCGCTTTCGCCGGCCACCGAGCACGAAACCGGTGCGCAACTCTCCCAGTGCGATCGTCGATACGCCCACCAGCTCAGCACTGTCGAGTAGCGTCGCCACCTCTTCGTTCCCCCGCCTGAAGTTGCTGTAAGCGGAGGTATCGAGGCAGTAGGAACTCAACGCCAGAGCTCCTCATCGACACCCTCGAACGGCGCGGTCGCACGCTCGAAGTCGTGGAACTCGTCCTCGCTCCAGCCCCCGGCCAGGCGACCCAGCCCATTGGAGCGCGCTCCCTGCGTGCCGAGTCCCTGGCCGAGCAGGTCGATGACCGTCTGGTTGAGCGACTTTCCCCGACGGCGCTTCTCGCGCTCCAAGGCGTCAGCGATGCCTGGGGGCAGATTTCTGATCGTCAACGCCTTGATCGTCATTCTCCTTTGCAGTCAATTAATGAATGCATTGAAGGCAATACTTTACAGCAACCAGACTGCGCTGGTCAAGACCGCCGCAATCTCGTTGGGTCAGTACCCCCAGCGAGACATAAGTCGAACCCCGCTGCGCGGATCGCCCCCGAACCGGTTTCGCTGGCACGGTAGCGCCGTTCCGGCGCTCAGGCCGCGACTGAGCCCCGGTCCTTCTCGACCAGACCCAGCGGCACGACGTCGTCGTCGAAGACGGCGTTGACCTCGATATGACCGCCGAGGGCGCCCACGTAGTCGGCAAGCGTGCGCAGGTAGAGGTTCTCCGAGTGCTCGATCCGAGAGACATTGGCCTGGGTCATCTCCAGCACCTGGGCAAGCTCGGTCTGCGTCTTGCCGATCTGCTGCCGCAGCTCGGCCAGGCGGACCGCAGAGACGATCGCGCGCTTGCGAGCGTCGACCTCAGCGGCGGCGCCGGGACGCTTTCTGACTTCCTTGCTCAGTTCGCTGAACGGCTTTCTTTTCTTTGGCATCTTGGTGCTCCTTGCCGCCTTCGTGCTCAGCGAGCTCCCGAAGGTGGCGATCGTAGATCCGGTCGGCGACCGGGATCATTTTCTTGTAGAAGCGCGACGACCTTGCGCTGCTCTTGATCCGTCAGGCCTTCCCACCACTCGTCGAACTCGCTGGTTCTCTCGGCAGCCCAACTCACGGCAAGACTATAACGTCTGCATTGTAGAAGTCAAACGTTATAAGGTGCGACCCGGGCCACAGTCGTACAGGCGCGGTGTGGCCTCTGGATGAGGGCATGATCTATTCCTCTCCGTCGGCGGGCAGAAACGGTCCGTGCGCGGCCTCCAGGGCTGCGACCTCGTCCTCGGTGGCCTCGCGCTCGTCCTCGCCGAGCATCGCCTCCCATGGCGTGTCGTAACCGACGATCATCGGCGGGATCATCGCAGATGGCGCAGTCAAAACGCCTCTCCCGCCGCTACCTACAGCCGCCTCTCTCCGGTTTCGACCACCGTCAAAAGATCGTGCCCGAATACCCCCACCGAGATATAAGTCGAACCATGCAGCGCGGATCGCAGCTGACCCGGTTTCGCTGGCACGGTAGTGCACGCTTTCTAGAGAGTTGCACAAATGCGCTACAATTGCGCTCGTGTCTTCCCCCGCATTTGCCAAGGAGGCTGCCTTCGTCCATGACGAGGCCCATCTCAGCTCCGAGGACATCGCCGCGGCCACCGGCGCCGCGCCGAGCACCGCTCGGGCCTGGGTGGCGCTGAAGCGCATCCCCTCGGGAACGCGCGCGCAGCGCATCGCCGAGCTCTCCTCGATCAGCGAGCGGCTGCTGCGGGTGATGGACCCCGAATACATCCCGGTCTGGATGAACAAGCCGGTCCCTGCGCTCGACGACAGAAAGCCGATCGAGCTGATCTCCGGAGGCGAGTACCTGCGCGTGGCGCGGATCGTCTCCGCGCTCGAGGAACCGGTCGCGACCTGAGCCTTGGCGCTCGACGTCGACCGCATCGGCGTCGATGGCGTCTGGTACCGCCATCTCCCCCACCGCGGCTCGGTCTGGTGGCGCTCGGAACCGCCGCCGGACGGGCGCTGGCAGCGAGGCGTCGCGGTAGCCGGCTTCTACCTCGCCGACTCGCGCGAGACAGCCTGGGCCGAGTGGTACCGACAGATCGACGAGCTGGCGCTCCGACCGACCGACCAGCTGCCGCGAGACCTATGGCGCTTCGAGGTGGCGGTGGATGGAATCGCCGACCTGCGGAGCGAGGCGCAGCTCGCACGGGTCGGCCTCGCGGCGCCCCTGCCCCGCCGTCATGGATGGCCGGCCTTTCAGGAGATCGGCGAGCAGCTCCACGCCGAGGGATGGAAGGGAGTCCGGGCTCCCAGCGCCGCCAGGCCCGGAAGCGGCGAGATCCTCTGCCTCTTCCGCGAGGCCGACACGATCGATGGCGTGCGGCCCTTCCCACCTCCCATCTTCCAGCGGCATCCGCCGCCGCGGCCCGCCGGTTGACAAGCCGCGCTCGTACCCACCACAAGCGCGAGCGCCCCAAACACCGCGGCAGCGGCTACCTTACTCGGTCGGACTTCGACCGTGCACGACGACCGCTGGATCGGTGTTTGCTTCTCCCTCGGGGATGAGGTGGTACTGGACCCGATAGCCGAGAACGTGAGCGTAGCGGTCGAGCGTCGACATGCGAGCGTCGGTAGCGGAGGTCTCGAGCCGGGCGATGCTCGACTGCGAGCTGTTCATCGCCGCGGCCACGGCGGTCTGGGACCGCTCGTCCTCGCGCCGGCGCTCGGCCAGCGCTCCCAGCAACTCCCGGCGCCGCTCGGCCGCCTCGACCATCGCGGGGAAATCGGGGTTGCGAGCGGTTCGCTCGTTGACTAGCTCATCGAGAAAATCACGCTCGATCATTGGACCTCCTTTCGCAATGGCAAGGCTAGCATCTTAAATGCGATATCGCAAACACGAGATGATCAGCAGCTTCGCTTCTGCCAGTCGCGCAGCCTTCGCTTCGCTAATCGGATCGCCTCGGGCGGGGTCTTCTGCGTCTTCTTCTTGAACGCCTCCAGGGATAGGAACATCTGCTTGCGCTTGCCCTGGGGCGCGAACAGGATCCTGTAGATGACGCCCTTGCCATCGGCTCGCACCTCGTAGATCTCGCCGTCGAGGTGCCGAGCCGCCTGAAGCCCTTGCCGACGAACGTCCTTCATGGCGGCGACTACCGACGCCAGGTCTTCGTCGCCCAGGTGGTCGAGGAACTCCTTGATGGGACGACGACCGGAGGCAGTCCGGTAATCGCGCCAGCGATGCTTGACAACTGCGCGCCGGCTCTTCGCAGGGCTCCCTTTGGACACGCGCCCGCCCGCCTTCCCCTTGCCCCTTTGCCGCGCCACATGACCGACTGTATCCCCACCGTTCTGAGATGGACCAGGTCTGACGGTCTCCGTCAAACCCGGCCTGCTCACGCCGTCCAAGCAGAAGGCATCGACCCTAGAACCAACCACGAATGGTGTCGTAGACACCGCGCGCCTGTTGCTCTGCTTTTCTCGCGTAGTAGCCGCCCTTCGCGATGCCCCAAGCGCCGCCCTGCTTGATTGAGCCGTATGCCCGCTGGGTGCTCTTTCCGAGGCCGCGCAGGCCGCCGGCGACCTCGTAAACGTCAGAGCCGAGGTCGACCCAGTTGAAGCCGTCCTGCTGGTAGGTCGTGGGGGCTGAGTTAGTGGCCGCACCCGGGCGCAGGGTGTCCTGAATCGCGCGCGAGGGGGCCTTGCCCCCGCACAGCGCGCCGCTGTTGGTGAAGTCGTCAGCGGTGATGTCCCTGTATGCGGAGATCGTGTTAGTCAGGTTTTGCTGGCTGACGGGGTTGTAGTTCGGCGCGATGCCCGAGCAGGTGGTGTCGTGGATCTGGCTGATGCCGCGGACCAGGTATTCGCCGTAGGGACCGAAGACGCTGAATTCCCCGGTCGGGTCGATGCGGTCGAGTGGCTGAGCTGCAGCGTAGGCATAGAGGCTCTGGGTGCCGTCGGCCTCGCGGGTGCCGGTCGGGTCGGGAGCGGCGAAGGCGCCGAGCTCGTGCAACAGCGCGCGCTGTCCGAGCTGGGTTCCGTTCGCGGGCAGAGCGATGCCGCCGGTGAAGCCCAGTTCCCCTGGCGTCGGCGGGTTGGCGAGGGGAAGTCCCCACGGGTCATAGCTCGAGATGTCGGGCGTTCCCGATGCCTCGGCTTGGCCGCGGAGGGAGCCGAGCCGATCGACGAGAGTCGCCGTGGCGCCGCCGGAGGTTACGGAGGCGAGCGTAACGCCGCCGGTTGCGAGGTGGCGGGAGCTCGTCGCGCCGGTCGTGCCCAGCAGCGCGCCGTGCGGGGAGAGCGGGTCCTCGAGCAGGTTTGTCGTGCCAGAGCTCGTCTGGATGGTGGCGATCCTGCCGTCGTCGGTCTGCGCGAGGTCGGTGGTCCCCGCCGGGGTGGTGATCGCGGAGAGCCGGCTGCGAGCGTCGTAGGTCCAGGTGGTGACGTCGCCTCCGTCCGTCGCGCTCGTCAGGTTGCCGCGGGCGTCATGCGTGTAGGTGACGGCTCCGCGTGAGAGCGGCTCGTCGGCGGCGTTGTAGGTCGTCGCGACCGGGGTTCCGTTGGTCGTCTTTGTCGTGAGGTTGCCCACGGCGTCGTACGCGTAGCCCGTCGTGCCACCGGGCTTGGTCTCGGATTTCAGTCGGATGTTCGCGTCGTAGCTGAAGGTGCGCGTGCCCTCTGTGCCGCTCAGCTCGCCGGTCAACCCGACCGCATTTCGAGAGATCTGCTCGTCGAAGAGCGTCGTCGTGCCGCGCTCGTAGAGCAGTCGGGTGGGCTGGCCGTTCCCATCCCTGCTGAGGGCGAGCGTGACGCCATTTGGCAGGTCCGCGCCCGACAGGTGCCCGGCGGCGTTATAGGAGAGGGCGGTGTCGGCATTCGGGTCACCGATGCTCGCCAGTCGCCCGGCGGCGTCGTAGCCGTATTCCTGGGTCGCCCCGGCCGCGGTTCGGGTATCCAACCGCCCGGCCGGCGTGTAGTCGTAGCCGATGGCCTGTCCGTTGCCGAGCTGGGCCTCGGTTAGCCTTCCGGCGGGGCTGTAGGTCCGCGTCTCGGTGCCCGCCGCATCGGTACGGGCGGCGAGACGACCGACCGCGTCGTAGCTCATTTCCGAGGTGGTTTCATCCGGCCAGGTCACGGTGGTCGGCTCGTCGGCGTCGTTGTAGGCGACGGTCTCGGTCTGCGAGCCAGGGTAGGTGGTCGTGGTCAGCCTGCCGGCGGCGTCATGGGCATAGGCCGTCGTCCGGCCTAGAGCATCCGTGCGGGCGGCCACCCGACCAAGCGCGTCGTAGCCGACTACGGTTTCGTGCCCGTTGGCGTCGGTCCTGACGGTCGGGCGATCCTCGGCGTCAAAGGTCTGGCTGGTGGTGCCGCCCAGCGCGTCGGTGACCTTGACGCGATTGCCGTTGGCGTCGTACTCGAAGCTGGTGAGGTTGCCGACGTTGTCGGTCCTGGTCAGCACGTTCCCGCGGCCGTCGCGCGTGAGGGTCGTCTCGCGGCCCTCCCCGTCGGTGGTGGCGATCAGCCGGTTCGCGGCGTCGTAATCGTAGGAGATCGTGTTCCCGAGCGGGTCGGTGACTGTTTCGAGGTTCCCGTTCGCGTCATAGCCGTTCGTGGTCGTCTCGCCCGCGCCGTCTGTGATCGTCTCGAGCCGGTTCATCGCGTCGTAGGTCCTCGAAGTGACGACGCCGTCGGGGTCGGTGACCGACACCAGGTTGCCAACGGCGTCGAACGCCCTGGTGGTCGTGCCGCCATCGGCGTCGACGGTCTGCACCTCTTGCCCGAGGTCGTCGTAGGCATGCTGGACCATCGCGCCGGAGTTGTCGGTCTCGGCCGTCACCCGGCCGAGGACGTCGTGTGTCTCGGCGCTGACGCGCCCGAGGGGGTCGGTGACCGCGGTGCGATCGCCCTGGGCGTTGTAGGAGTAGGAGGTGGTGTGCGAGAGCGGGTCGGTCATCGACGTCCGCAGGCCGCGCGAATCGTAGGTGAAGGTCGTGGTCTGCCCCAGCGGGTCGGTGGTCGAGGCAAGGTTGCCCTGCACGTCGTATGCGTTGGAGGTCTCCTCGCCCTCGCGGTCGACGATCGAGGTCAACTGGTTGGTCGCAGACCAGGTCATCGTCGCCGTGTTGCCGCGACCGTCGGTGCTGGTCAGCTTGTTGCCCCGGGCGTCATAGGTCCAGGCCAGCGTGTGCCCGTCCTCATCGGTGGCCGAGAGCCGGTTGCCCTGCGCGTCGTAGGTGAAGATCCGTGACTCGCCCCGCTGGTCGACGACCTCGGTCAGCCTGCCCTGCGCGTCCCAGCGGTATTCCCGCGAGCCGCCCGCGGGATCGCTCACCGTCGTCCGCCGCGCAGAGAAGTCGTAGTCGAACGAGGAGACGCCACCTTCCGCATCGGTCTGCTCGACAACGCGGGTGTTCTCGTCGTAGACGTTGGTGACCGTGACGTTGCCCGCCGCGTCAGTCGCCGAGGTCATCCGGTGGGCGTCGTCGTAGCCGTAGTGGACTGTCCCGCCCTCGGGGTCGGTGACCGATTCCAGGTCGCCGGCCGGCGAGTACCCGTATGTCCATTCGCTCCCGGCCGGATCGGTGACGGAGACGATCCTTCCCTCGGCATCGCGACCGAAGCTCAGCGAGCGGCTGGCTTCGTCAGTCACTTCCGACACGAGGCCATCGGTATCGATCGTCACCGACAGCTCGTTTCCGAAACGGTCGCTCACCGATTTCAGGGCCCCCGATGAGTCAAACCTGTAGAGGGTCTGGTCCTTCAGGCGAGCGAGGTAGTCGTCGCCGTCCCTGGTCAGGGTCGTGAAGTTGCCGGGCGCGGGATCGAAACCCCCCGATCCGTCGCTCGTGTAGGCGTCGAGGCGACCGTCGCCCCAGCGGATGTCGGTGGTTCCGACCCCACTGACCGGCACCACGCGGGTGTCCCACGAGGACGTCCACTTGGGGCCGAAGGACCCGACGATCGGCGACTGCGCGTTATAGGAGCGGGAAACCGCGAGGTCGAGTCCAGCCGTCGGAATCGACACGTCGGTCAAGTCGACGGAGAAGTTGCCGCTCACCGGATCCACCGGATCTCGCGTCCCGACTCTGTAGGAGGTGTAGGAGCCCCAGGCGGATCCGGTGCCGCCGCCGCCCAAGGCGAAGTTCCTGGCTTGAGACTGAGCAAACCCGGTCCATGGCAGTGCTGAAACGCAGCCGACGATCTCAGGGCCATCGCCGAACGGGGCCGGACCGGAGATCGTGCCCCAATCGACGTGGTCAGCGGAGACGACTCCGCCAGGGCACGATCCATTCGAGCCGTGCGACGGCCCTTCGATCCCAACCGTGCTCTCCTTGATCGCGCCTCGGATGCTTGCCGTTGCCCCCGCGGATACTTGTAGGGCCGTCTCAGCGAAACGCAATCGAGTTGACGTGGCTGTGATAATCCCGCCTGACGCGACCGCGATCCCACCCCAATCGCCTGCCTCGGGGGTGCTGGCGTCGCCGTCCCCGTTGGTGTCCCCACCGGCCGAGTCGTCCTCGAGGCTGGTGAAGGTGATCGGTTCGGTGTCGGTGCCGTCGGCTTCGAGGGTGCCTTCGATG
>DASTVL010000145.1:0-2121 GCA_035759115.1 Solirubrobacterales bacterium
ACCGTGCTGGGATGGTTCGCGTTCACGGCAAAATCGGTCGAGATCACGATCACGCCGCCGCCCGAGGAGATTCGGCTGCCGAGCACGTTGTTCAAGTTGCGACTGACCGACCGCTATCTGCTGCGCTCGGGCTCTCATCGGGTCGTTGCCAGCCTCGCGGGCTACTATCCACTCGATACCGAGATCGAGGTCGGCGTCGCTCCGGACCAGTCGGTCGCGCTCGCGCTCGAGAGGCTGCCGGGTATCGTGACGCTGCGGACGATACCGGACACGCCGGCCGAGGTGCGCCTCGACGGTGAGCCCTTCGGCGTGACGCCGCTGATCGATGCCGAGATCCGGCCGGGCGCACATCGCCTCGAGTTCGTCGCCGAGCGGTTCCTCGCCGAGGTACGAGAGCTCGACGTCCGGGGCGGCGGCGAGCGGCAGCTGCTCGAGGTGCCGCTGACACCGAACTGGGCGCCGGTCTCGGTCACCAGTCAGCCGGCCGGCGCCGAGATCCTCGTCGATGGAGCCGTGATGGGCCGCACGCCCGCCGACCTCGAGCTCGCAGCGGGCCAGCGCGCGATCGAGCTGCGCCTGAGCGGCTACAACGCGTGGCGCGAGTCGATCACCGTGCTAGCGGACCAGCCCGCCGTGCTGCCGGCGGTGCGCCTGACTCAGGCGGACGGGCGCATCGAGCTCGTGACCGACCCGGCGGGCGCGGCCGTCAGCGTCAACGGTGAGTTCCGCGGTCAGACGCCGCTGACGCTGCGGCTCGACCCCGGGCGTCAGCACGCGATCAACCTGACGAAGCCCGGCTACGAGCCCGTCACCGAAAGGCTGTCCGTCGCGGCCGACAGCGGCCGGCGTCTCAGCCTGTCGCTCGTCGCGCAGGTCGGTGTCATCGATCTCGCGAGCCAGCCAGCCGGGGCGGAGATCTGGGTCGACGGCGCGCGCGTCGGTCAGACGCCGCAGCAGCTCAGCCTGACCGCGCTGCCGCACGAGCTCGAGCTGCGTCTCGACGGCTATGCGACGCAACGCCGCGAGATTACGCCGCGGCCGGGATTTCCGCAGGCCTGGAGCGCCGAGCTCGAGCAGCTCAACGCGCTGACGGGCTCCGGCTATGCGCGCACGATCCGCACGAGCCTCGGTCAGGAGCTCAGGCTGATCCTGCCGGGCGAATTCACGATGGGATCCTCGCGCCGCGAGCAGGGCCGGCGAACCAACGAGACCCTGCGGCCCGTGCAACTGAGCAAGGCCTATTACCTCGGCACCCGCGAGGTCACGAACGCCGAGTTCCGCGCGTTCCGTGCCGACCACGACTCGGGGGCGTTGTCGGGCGCGAGCCTCAACGGCGACGATCAGCCCGTCGTCGAGGTCGCCTGGGACGACGTCGCGCAGTATCTCAACTGGCTCAGCGTGCGCGACCGGCTCCAGCCGGTTTACGAGGAGACCAACGGTGTCTGGAAGCCGGTACGGCCGCTGCGTAACGGCTACCGCCTGCCGACCGAGGCCGAGTGGGCGTGGGCGGCGCGCTTCGCCGAGCAGAGCGAGCCGTTGATTTTTCCCTGGGGCGCCGCGCTTCCGCCGCCGGACCGGTTCGGCAATTTTGCGGATCTCGCTGCGGCAAGCCTCCTGCCTGCGACGCTGGTCACCTACAACGACGGTTTCGAGGTCACTGCTCCCGCCGGCAGCTTCGCTGCGAATGTCCTCGGCCTCTTCGACCTCGGCGGCAACGTCGCCGAGTGGGTTCAGGACTACTACGAGATCGGTCGCAGTGACAGCGCCGGCGTCAGCGTCGATCCGCTCGGGCCTGAGGAGGGCCGTTTCCACGTAATCCGGGGGCCGAGCTGGCGCAGCTTCACGGTGACGGATCTGCGCCTCGCGGCCCGGGACTACGGCGCCGAGCCCGAGGATCACGTGGGATTCCGGATCGCCCGGAATCTGGAATGATCGGTCTCGAATGGAGTCTAATGGCATGATTACCCAGGAGACGCGGCCCATGAACCTGCATCGCTCGATCCTCGCGACTGTGATCCTGCTGTCCGCATGCCTGAACGTCGCGGCCCAGGATGCGCCGGCCCCGCCGCCGAGCCAGCCTCAGCCGTCGCCGCCTGCGGCGCCGGCCCCGCCGGCCGAGCC
>DASTVL010000146.1:0-28182 GCA_035759115.1 Solirubrobacterales bacterium
TCCGCACCGGCACGTCTACCGGCCTCAGTAACCCGGGGGGTGGCGGAGGATGAAGCCGCTGGAGGTATAGACCGGGGTCTCGTGCCAGCGCGGGCCGGCGCCGCCGGAGGTGTCGAAGGCCAGCCCGGCGAGCAGCACCCAGGTGTGGCCGGCGTTGGCGTAGACGGTGATCCATTTGCCGGCGCCTGCCTCGCCCCAGGTCGTAAGGCCGGTCGAGTCGAGCGGGCTGCTGAGGAAGCCGCCGCCATTGAGGGCGAAGCTGACCGCGCCCGAGCAGTCATAGCCGGGTGAGCTGAACGAGCCGTGGCCGCCGCCCCAGATGTAGGGCGTGCTGGCGATCGAGTTGGCGGCTTCGATCGCCGCCGCGACCGCCGGCGGCGCGGAGCTGGGCACGCTCGCCTGGCTCGGTGAGATGAACTTGGCGGTCTCGCCCGGAGTCAGCGGCGCCGGCGCGCCGGCCGGGGCGGGCGCGCCGGAGGAGGCGAGCTGTTCGGAGATCGAGGCGAGGTTGTTGCTGAGCGCGGCTTCGCGCGATTCGAGCGCTTCCAGGTCGGCGCGGCGCTGCGCCTGCGCCGCCTTCAGCTCGCCGAAGCGGGCGCCCGCCTCGACGCTCGCCGCCTCGGCCTCGCGCTCCTTGACCGCGATCGCGTCGCGGGCGTCCTTCAGCTGCGCGCGGATCTCGGCCATCCGCTCGACCGCGTTCTGCGCTTCGTCGCGCAGGCCCTCGACCCGGTCGGCGACGGAGTCGTCGTAGTCCTGGATCCGGCTGAGGTATTCGGCCTGCACGCTCGCCTGCGACCAGCTCTCCGACTCGAGCACGAGGTTGAGCACGTCCGGCGTGCCCGCCTCGTAGATCGCGACCAGCCGCTCGCGCAGCACCTTCAGCGCCCGCTGCAGCCGGGCCCGGATCCGCTCGAGGCGCTCCTCTTCGGCTTCCAGCTCGGCGGTCGCCCGGTCGAGCTCGCCCTGCTTGGCCGCCAGCTCGGTCTCGAGCGCCTGCTGCTCCTGGCGCAGGCGCGAGACTTCTCCCAGCATCGTGTCGATCGCCCGGTTCTGCTCGGCGATCGAGGCCGCGACCGAGCGCTGGCCCTCGCGCACCCGGTCGAGCTTGCCCTGGGTCGCGTCGTATTCCTCGCGCAGGGTCTCGGCCGGCGCACTGGCGACGCCGATCGCGCAGACGGCGGCCAGCAGCACGATCGCCGCCGGAAACGCCAGCCTGGCGTTGCGCTCTGTGGAGAAGAAGCCCATCGACTCCCGCCCGCCCCGCAGAACGGGGCGCAAGCGGAAGTCGCGAGGCTACAGAGGTCGCCGCGAAATTGTTAGGAGTTGCGGGGAATATCCCTTCTTAGGGGGTAGATAACCCGCTTAAACAAGCCGAAAACTTCCGTCCTGCAAGACGGTTACCGTCCTGCGCCACAATTGAAAAGCGCCCCCGCACCGCGCAAACGGCCGGGGGCATGGCACAGGAGGTTTCGGCTCCCATGCAGGCAAATCGTAATGGTGGGCGCGCTCAGCGCCCGCACGATCACGCTCAGGACATCCGCGACCAGGCGGTCGTCCTGACTTTCGTCCTCACGCTCCATCCACGGCATCTGACGATCCCGCAGTTGGCCCGTTCGCTCAACGAGGACCGGAGGTGCTTCCAGCGGCCCGATGCTGTTGAGCGCGCCGTGAGGGAATTGGTCGGCGTCGGGCTGATCCAGATCGACGGCGGGGTGGTCAAGCCGACCGCCGCGGCGGTGCGGTTCTTGGGCCTCATCGAGAGCGGGGTCTAGCCCAGACCTCCGGACAGTTCTCGGGGGCCGGAGTCCCCGCGCCGCCGAGGCAGCGCAAGACCCCCGGCCCCCGAGAACTGTCTCGTTCCCGGCGCTGTTTAGACTACGGGCGCTAGGGCTAGATCCTGGTGCGTGATCCGATGGAGCCTCGCTACAAATCCCTCATGCTCGCCTTGCAGCCGCAGCCGCGGGAGATACCCCCGCCGCCATTTGCGAAAGACAAGCTGCAAGAGATCTTCGCTGAGGTGATCCGTCACCATTCCTACCAGTCCTTTGGGTTCACCCCCAACGGCAGAGGCGCGCTCTTCAAGAACAGCGACGACGATGTGGTTGAGCTGCGACCCGCTCTACTGCGGGTCGCGGCAAAAATGGACAGCGATGATGTCCTGACCAGCGGGGCGGCTCAGGAGAAAGCCATGCGGATCGCCAAGATCGCGGCGGACCACCTCAAAATTGAGGCATTTCTACAGTGCGCCGTCCAAGTTATCGGCTCCATGGACGCCCCCGGAGGCGATGCGCGAGCATTCTTAGGAAGCCATCTTTTACGCGACAACGAGCAGGCGTCTACTCTGGGCGATGGCTACTTCGGCGGGGGCGTCCGGTATCGGTGTCTTCATCCCGGCGAAGGTGAGGATAATTTGAGCGTTGAGCCGGATGTGAACAATAATTCGCTAATCTTCCTAGCTCACCACAAAGAGCGAGCGGGCGTTACCGGACCGATCACGGTTGATGATGCGGAGACGTGGATTGGCGAGGCGTTCGATTTCTTGAAGGGACCGACCATGGCACTTCTATCCGAGTAAGGAGGTGGGCACTTTGGCAACTCTTGATACCACGCAGTGGGCGTCCTCACAGGCAGGTGAACCAGGGGCGTCGCTGAGCGATCTTTTTGTGCTGAGCGACCTCTTTGGTTTTCGTGACGAGCGGGCCAACGCCTGGCTCTTTGAGAGCACGTGGCTGGCCACTGCGCTCTCATCGCCAAGGGATGAGATTGTGGTGCGACATGATGAAGTCAGCTTGAGTGCAGTTGGCGGAGCGCACGGTCAGGTCGTCATCGCTGTTTCAGACGAACAGGCTGAGGCCATTACGGATCAATCGAGGGACGCGTTTCCTCCCCAATAGAGTCGGGCAGCGATGCCCACCATTGCCGGTGAGTTACAGACGCGTACCGAAGATCCAACCGCGTGCGACGGGCTGTCGGATTTCCGCTGCGGAGATGGCCGTCTCAAGGCTGAAGCCGCGGTTGAAGACATCGTTGCCGAATACAGGTCAGGCGAGGATCTAAGCGTTATTACTCGTGTCACGCGCGAGCTTCCGTCTAGAGCCATCGTGGGCGTCGCGGGGGTAAAGAGGCGTGGGCTCAGGCTCCGTCATCCTCGGTTGCGAGAGGACGCCTATCGTGACGCTGCGTTGATCGAGGTTGTGGCACTCAGCGCGCCCTACCGGGGCCATACAACCAGCAACGGCCAGCCGCTCAGTCAGCTTGTCTTGGCCGACGCCCTCAGTCATATCGCTTCAATTGCCGACGACGGTATTCCCCCCATCCAGGCGGTGATCTCCCCGGAAAATCGGTCGAGCATCGCCATGGTCGAAACGCTTGGTTTTGTCATGCTTGACCCCCCGACGATGCCGGATCGATTGTATATTCGTCCCAGGGACCTCCAGATCGAGATAGACAACGATGAGGAAGCAAAACCCAGCGCATAGCGAGGAAACCAGCAAGGGCATGAAGCTTCGGGGTCGGAAGCGTTCAAGCGTGATCAAGGATTTCGAACGCGTCGCCGGCCCGCTGCGGGGCCGCAACCAGGACCGCAAGCCCAAGGCTTAGGGACCTTCTCCGGTCCCTTTCAGAGGGCCGCTCGCAGCGCAAGCTGCAAGAACATCGCCCGCTGATCGTCGCGGCGGTTATAGCGCCACACGAACTCGTTGAGGTAGCCCTGTAGCCATTTGCGGGAGACGGCATGGTAGGTGCCGCTGATCGAGGTCTTCACGTTGCCGAAGAAGCCCTCGACCGTGTTCGTGTGCGTGTCGCCTTCGACGTAGATTTTGGCCTTGTGCTTGATCCGGCGATGCCCTGCGAAGTGGCTCGCGAGACCTTTGTACAGCGGCCACTCGTCCGTGAAGATCATCGACTCCGGCAGGACGTGTTCTTTCGCCGCGCCGTGCAGGGTCGGGCCGGTGCGGTCCGGCACCACCATCGCCCGGACCCGGCCCTTGCGCTCGACCATCGCGAAGACGCTCGTCTTGGTCTCATGGACCCATTCGGCTCGCTTCACGGGGTTGCTCAGATCGTCGCTGGCCCGTGGCTTGCCGCCGTAGGCGGTCTCGTCCATCTCGACCTCGCCCGACAGCGGCTCGCCGTCCTCTTCGTCCATTAGCTGATTGCGGATCTTGTTCAGCATCCGCCAGGCGGTCTTGTAGGTGACGCCAAGCTCGCGCTCCAACTGCTTCGCGCTGACCCCGCAGCGGGTCTGGGATACGAGGAACATCGCGTAGAACCAAAGCTGCAACGAAGTCGAGGACTTGTGAAAGATCGTCCCTGCGGTGGGATGCAAGTGATAGCCGCAGTAGTCGCAGTCCCAGGCCGGTCGGCCGCTCACGCGGTGGAACGGCCGGTCCAGTTCGCACTTGGGGCAGAACGCCCGCTTGCCGTCCTCATCGACGGCATGGCGCGTCTGCCAGAGCCAGCGCAGGCAAGCCTCGTCGTCTTGGAACTCGCGCATGAACTCCATGAGCGTGTAGCGCGATTCTGACGACGCGGCGCGGACTGGATTTTTCCTGTCAACAGGGGGCACGACCGCCATTCAAGCAGAATTCTTACCCCCTGTCAAGGGATATTCCCCGGAGTTGCTAATAACCTGCAACTCCTCTTGCAGGATCAGGCCAGCAGCTTGGCCTTTGCCGCCTCGAACTCCTCGCCGCTGAGCGCGCCCTTTTCCTTCAGCTCGTTGAGCTTGTGCAGCTCGTCGGCGGCAGAGCCGGCGCCCGCCTGCTCGCGTACGTATTCGTCGAAGTGCTTTTTCGCGTCAGCCTGGGCTTTGATCGTGCGGTCGCGCATGCCGCTGCCGCGCGCGATCAGGTAGATCAGCGCCGTCAGGAAGGGGATGACGACCAGGAAGAGCACCCATGCCGCCTTGCCCCAGCCCGACATCGCGTGGTCGCGGAAGAGGTCGGTGATGATCGTGAACAGGATCCAGATCCAGATCACGAGGAAGAAGATCTCGAGGCAGATCAGGAGCAGATGGCCGAAGCTGATATCTGCGATTGGCAACAAGGCGGTTCCTTTCATGGGGACGAGAGCGGGAGGATCGTAATCCACTCGTAAGGATTTGGCGCGATACTGCCCCCGATGGCCCGCCTCTCGATCCTCGCGATCTGCGCCGCGGCGCTGCTCGCCGCCGGCTGCGGCGGCAGCGACGAGAGCACCGCCGCCGACGCCGGCACGACCGAAGCGACCACGGCCGCCGCCGCCACTACCGAGGCCGCGTCGAGCGCGCAACGGAAGCAGGGCAACCGGCGCAACAAGCGACGGGCGAGGGGCAAGAAGATCAAGGTCGTCGGCTCCCAGTTCGGCCGCGTCGTCGCCGACGGCCGCGGCGAGGCCTTCTACCTCTTCGACAAGGAGAAAGGCAGGCGCAGCCAGTGCTACGGCGCCTGCGCCCGCGCCTGGCCCCCGGTCCTGACCAGGGGCAGGCCGCGCGCCGGCAGGGGCGCGAAGGCGCGCCTGCTCGGAGTCACCCGGCGCAAGAACGGCAAGCTCCAGGTGACCTACAAGGGACACCCGCTCTACTACTACGTCGACGACCGGCCGGGCCTGATCCTCTGCCAGGACGTCGCCGAGTTCGGCGGCCTCTGGCTCGTGGTCAAGCCGAACGGCGACCCGGTCACCTGAGCCCTACGCGCGCTGGGCGAAGAGCACCGCGGCCACCGCGGTCGCCAGGTTGAGGCTGGAGACACCCTCCCGCATCGGGATCCCGAGCCTCGCGTCGGCGCGCCCGAGCAGCTCCTCGCTGAGCCCGTAGCGCTCGGTGCCGAAGGCGAGGATCGCGCGCGGCGGCAGCTGCGCCGCGTGCAGCGGCTCGCCCTCCGGATCGATCGCGATCAGCGGCCGCTCGCTCGCAGCCAAGTCATTGAGTGGCTCCTGGCGCTTTTCCCGGCCACTGGACGGGAAAAGCGCCACGGGCGCAACCGGCAGCGCGAAGTGCAGGCCCGCGGCGCCGCGCAGGGCGTCGGGATGCCAGGGATCGCCGCTCCCGATGGTGAGCACGCCGGCGGCGTCGGCGGCGGCGGCGACCCGTACGCAGGCGCCCATGTTGCCCATCGTGCGTGGGTCCTCGAGCAGGACCAGCGGCGCCTCACGCGGCGCGGCGAGGACCGCTTCGACGTCGACCGCGGGCCGGTGGGCGATCGCGACGACACCGGTGCGCGGCGCCCGCGGGGCCAGCTCGGCGACGACCGCGGCGGCGACGGGCGCGGTCCGCTCGCCGAGCAGGTCGCCCAGATCGGGCGCCAGCCCGGCGGCCAGCTCGCGCAGCTGCGCCGGATCGGCGGCGACCGCCTCGACCACCTCGGCGCCGAAGCGCAGCGCGTGCTTGAGCGCGTGGAATCCCTCCAGCACCGCCAGCTCGCGGTCGCGCCGGGCGCCGCGGAAGCGGCGGATCAGCGCCTGATCGTCGGCCTCGCCCATCGCCGCATCATGACCCGATCGCTGCGCGCGGCGCTCAGCGGGAGGCGAGCGCGCGGCCGGCGTCGTCGGGCAGCCCGGCGAGGAAGGGACTCAGGTAGCGGCCGACGATCTTGCCCTCCGCCTGCGGCCAGAGCGGCTCGCGGCTGAGCTTCGACACTTCCCCCGCGCCGCCGGCCGGCCTGCCGTAGAGGTAGCGCGGCTCGGCCCCGGTCCAGAGCACCGCCCGCAGCTCCGGAACGAAGGGCGCCGCCTCGACCTCGCAGCCGGCCGCGGCGGCGATCGCGGCCGCGGCGGCATCGGCTTCCTGCGTCGCGATCCCGCCCTGCTTGAGCGGGAACGCGGTGCCGTCGCCGGCGGCGTAGACGTGCTCCACGCCGGTCACCCGGCAGTGCTCGTCGACCGGCAGGAAGCCCTCCGCGTCGGTGGGCAGGCCATCGATGCGCCGGCCCTCGAGCCGCGGCAGGCTGACCACCGCCCCGGCCTCGATCGGGTCGCCAGGGGCGACGCGCAGCAGGCCGTGCTCGAAGGCGACCGGGTGCACGCCGGTGCGCAGCCCTATCCCACGCTCCTCGAGCAGCCCGGCCATCTGCTCGCCGACGGCGCGGCCGAAGAGCTCCAGCGGCGCATCCTCCGGCGTCGCCACGGTCAGCTTCGCGTCGGCGATCCCCGACCTGGCCGGCACGGTCGCGCCGAGCAGGGCCAGCTCGTAGAGCGGCAGGCCCCAGCTTCGCCCACCCGGCATCGTGAAGACGACGTCGCGCAGCACGCCGGCGCGCAGCTTGCGCACGACCGCGCCGAACCCCCCTTCGTCGGCCGCCCCCCAGAAGGTCACGGCGCCGGGGACCGCCCAGAGCGAGCGCGCCCCCGAGGCGACGATCAGGAAATCGTAGGGAAGCCGCTCGCCGTCGCGGGTCGTCGCCACCCTGGCCCGCGGATCGACCGAGTGGATCCCGCCGAGGAGGAAGGAGGCGCCGATCCGCTGCGCCAGCGCGCCCAGGTCGTAGCGGAGCATGCGCGCCGCGCCGAATGGCTCGCCGACGGCGACGGGGCGGTAGACGAACTCTGCCCGGGGGGCGCGGAGCTCGACATCGAGGCGGTCGCCGCCGAGCTCGCGCAGCGCCAGGGCGGCCTCGAGCGCGGCGACGCCACCGCCCGCGACGAGGACCTTCGACTTGGCATGCACCCGACCGAGGCTAGGGACGTCCCGGTCGGCTTCCATCCGGAGAGGCCCGCAACCGGGCTGCGGCTTTACCCCGATGGCCGGCCGGCCCGAGCGGCGGCGCTCAGCCGCTGGCGACGCCGCCCGAGGCGCCGCCTCCGGAGGGTGCGGGCGCAGGGGACGGCGAGGGCGCGGGAGCCGGGGCCGGCTCGGGCGCGGCCTCCTGCTCGCCGCCCCGGTCGTCCTGCTCTTCGCTCTCTTCCGCCTCTCCGCCTTCTTCGCCTTCTTCTTCGAAGCCTTCGTATTCGTACTCGTCTTCGGAGGAGCCGGAGGAGCCGCTGGTCGCGTCGCTGTCGAAGCCGGAGAGGTCGGGCAGGGTCGCCGGCTGCTCGAATTCGGCGCATTCGGCGCTGTTCGCCGCTTCCATGAAGGAGCGCCAGATCGGGCCCGCGGTGGTGCCTCCGTAGCCGGTCGCTTCGCGCGTCTGCGGGTGGCCGACCCAGACCGCGGTCGAGTAGCGCGGCGTGTAGCCGGCGAACCAGGCGTCGGCAAGCTCCTCCGAGGTGCCGGTCTTGCCCGCCGCCTCGCAGCCGATCGAGGTGTAGCCGGCGCCGGTCCCCTGCGTGATCACGCCCTCCAGCAGCCGCGTCACTTCGTAGGCCTCGCCCTCGCTGAGCACGCGCTCGCCCGCGTCGGGGTCGGGTTCGTCGACGTCACCGTCGGGGAACTCGACGCGGGCGACCGCCGTGGCGTCGTGGTGCACGCCGCCGTTAGCCAGGGTCGCGTAGGCGGAGGCCATTTCGAGCGGGGTGACGCCGACCGCGAGCCCGCCGATCGCCTCGGCCGGCACCGATTCGAGCGGCGCCTCGATCCCCATCTCGCGCGCCGTCTCGGTCACGGCGTCGGGGCCGACGTCGAGGTCGAGCTGGGCGAAGACGACGTTGGTCGAGTGCCAGGTCGCCGAGGCGAGCGACATCGTCCCGCCGCCGCCGGGCTCGGCGTTTTCGACTTTCCACGGTGGGCCGTTGCCGGGCGGGTCGAGCGTCTGCGGTGAGCTGCCGTCGTAGTAGGTGGTGTCGGGGTCGATCCCCTGCTTGATCGCCGTGGCGAGCACGAAGGTCTTGAACGAGGAGCCGGGCTGGCGGTGCGCCTGCCAGGCGTAGTTGAATTCGCTTTCGTCTTCGGAGCCCTCGGTCGAGGCGAGCGCGACGATCGCGCCGTTCTCGGGATCGACCGAGGCGAGCCCCGCCGCCGGCCCGCCGCCGGCGTAGCAGACGCCGCAGGAGTCGACCGCTTCCTGCGCCCGTTCCTGCAGCTCGGGGTCGATCGTCGTGTAGGCCTTGAGGCCGCCGTAGCGGACGGTGTTGAGGCCGTACTTGTCGATCAGCTCCTGCTGGACGAGGTCGAAGAGCAGCCGGTCGCGGACCACGCGGTACTTCTCGCCGGGATCGAGGCCGAGCCCCTTGCCCGCTGCCTTCTCGTATTCCTCGCCGCTGATGTAGCCCTGGTCGCGCATCGCCTCCAGCACCTGGTTGCGGCGCTCCAGCGCAGCGCGCGGGTCGAGCAGCGGGTTGTATTCGGAGGGCGCCTGCGGCAGCCCGGCGATCAGCGCCGCCTCGGTCAGCTCGAGCTCGCGCGCCGGTTTGTCGAAGTAGGTCTGCGCCGCCGCCTCCGCCCCGACCGCGGTCTCGCCTTCGACCGTGCCGTAGGGGGCGGTGTTGAGGTAGGCGGTGAGGATCCACTGCTTCGAGTGCGCTTCCTCCATCTCGTAAGCGAGGTGGGCTTCGATCAGCTTGCGCTCGATCGTCGGCGCCGGGTTGCGGATGTAGAGGTTGCGGACGAGCTGCTGGGTGATCGTCGAGGCCCCCTGCACCGGCTTGCCGCCCGCCTGCAGGTTCTTCCAGGCGGCGCGCACGATCCCGGCCGGATCGATCGCGCCGTGCTCGAAGTAGTTGCGATCCTCGATCGCGACCGTCGCGTATTTGAGGTTCTGCGGCAGCGCTCGCGCCCGCACCGGCTGGCGGATGCTGCTTGCGCTGATGAAGCCGATCAGGCTGCCGTCGGCAGCGTAGATCGCCGAGGAGCGTCCCTTCTGCACCGGCTTCAGGTTGGCCAGCGGCGGCGCCGAGTTGTAGATGTCGATCGCCCAGCTCGCACCGACCCCGCCGGCGACGACAAGGCCGATCCCGAGCACGGCGAACATTGCCGTCAGCTTGCGCCTCCAGCTCACGCCGTGCGAATGCCTACGGCGCAGCCGCCGCTCCCGGGTCGTCATCGCAAAAATTCTATTGAGGTGGGTTGCTCGGCCCTTTTCGCTCTGGCAAGCGCAATTTCACGTGCGATTGCGGCTCAGGCGGCGGCCCGGATCCGCGCCCGCCACTGCTCGGCGTCGAACTCGGCGGGCTCGGTCTCGCGCAGGAAGCGTTCGAGCGCGGCGATGAAGCGGCCCGGCGCCTCCAGCTGCGGCAGGTGCCCGACGTCCTCGAAGACCTCGAGCCTGCTGCCGGGGATCGCCTGCACGGCGTCTTCGCCGTGGCGGACCGGGATGATCGAGTCGCGGGCGCCCCAGACGATCAGCACCGGCACGGCCTCGGCCAGGTAGAGCCGGTCGCCGGCGGCGACGCGCTGGCCACCGGTGCCGACGACGGCGCGCAGCGTGTCGAGGAAGGCGGCGCGGCGCGGCCCGTCCTCGAGCGAGGCGTAGCCGCGGGCGATCTCGGCGAGGTCGGCGCCCGGGCGCAGCCCGACCGCGCCGAGTCCGCGCCCGAGGACCGAGCCGATCCGCTGCCCGGCGCCGGCGGTGACCGAGATGAAGAGGTCGGCGCCCGGCAGCGCCGCGGCCCGCAGGACCGGGCTCACCTCCGGGCCGAGGCCGCCGCTGGAGACGAGCACGAGCCGCTCGATCATCTCCGGGAACTGGTAGGAGAGCTGCATCGCGACGCCGCCGCCGAGCGAGTGCCCGACCACGGTCGCGCGCTCGTGGCCGAGCGAGAGCAGCAGGTCGCGCAGGCCGGCGGCGAGGGCGCCGATCGAGTAGTCGCCGCCGCCCGGGTCGGAGCCGCCATGGCCGGGGAAGTCGGGGGCGATCACCGTGTGCTGGCGGGCCAGCGGCTCGATCACCTCGCGCCAGTTCTCGCAGGTGCCGGCGATCCCGTGGACCAGCAGCAGCACCGGGCCCTCGCCCGCCTCCATGTAGGAGACGGAGCGACCGTGCACGGTCGCGGTCTTGACCTCGGCCTCGGGCATGGGCACACAGTACGCCCCCGCAGAGACGTGGTTACCGCGGCGAGGCCGGTAGCCTGATCCCGTGCCCAGCTTCCTGCACACCTGCTACCGGATCGGCGAGATCGAGCGCTCGGTCGCCTTCTACGAGAAGCTCGGCTTCGAGGAGGTCGCGCGGATGCCGATCGGCGACGAGGCGATCAACGTCTTCATGGGCATGCCGGGCGAGGATCCGCGGCTCGAGCTGACCTACAACCACGGCATCGACTCCTACGACCACGGCAGCGGCTACAACCACATCGCCCTCGCCGTCGACGACCTCGACGGCACCCTCGCCGAGCTGGCCGGCCAGGGCATCGAGCCCGAGAAGCCCCCCTACCGCCCCGGCAACCGCACCGAGGGCCACCGCATCGCCTTCGTCCGCGACCCCGACGGGTATCGAATAGAGCTGATCGGCGAGTAGGTCGCCGTCAGGCCGCGTAGAGCTCCAGGCCGTCGAGAACGGGCGCGATCCGCTCGAAGTCCGTATCGAGACTCCAGAGGACGTGGCCATCGCGAACCGCCGCGATCGCGATGACGAGGTCGGTGAGCGGCACGGTCTGACCGCGCCGGCGCAGGGTGTTGGCGAGCTGTCCGACCTCCCGCCAGCGAGGCGTGGGGAGGTGTGCCCACGGCAGCGACGACAGCGTTGTCCACAGCCGCTCGCCGACTTCGCCATCCGCGCCGGCAAGAAGCTCGGCTACAACCGGCCCGCAGGTTGCCACTTCTCCGCGGTCCAGAAGCCGGCGCATGGCCGCCGCGTTCCCCTGCGCCCCCCTGCGCGAATAGTCGACCCACACAGACGTATCCGGCAGGACCATCAGATGTGTCGGTCGATCGCGCGCATCTCTTTCGAGACGTCTTCGATCTCGATTTTCCCCGCGTTTGCCAGCAGCCAGTCGACTGCGCCACGACGAACGTGGTCCTCGATCGCCGTCTCAACCGCTTTGGTCTTGGTCATCTCGGGGTGGCGGGCCATCAGAGCCTCCATCAGATCGTCTTCCAAGTCGAGCGTGGTTCGCATGGCATAAATATGCCATATACAGAGATGTTGTCATGAGGACACAAGGCCCTGGCCACGAAATCTCTCCCCCCTCCGCCGTTAGTACGCTCGTGTAATGGCGCAGATTGCGGCGATTACGGGGGCTTCGAGCGGGATCGGCGAGGCGACGGCGCGGGCGCTTGCCGCGGACGGCTTCGAGGTCGTGCTGGGCGCGCGGCGGATCGAGCGGCTGGAGCGGATCGCGGCCGAGGTCGGCGGCGAGGCGGTTGCGCTCGACGTGACCGATCCGGCCTCGGTCACCGCCTTCGCCGAGCGGCTGCCGAGCTGCGATGTGCTCGTCAACAACGCCGGCGGCGCGCTCGGGCTCGAACCGCTGGCCGAGAGCGACGAAGAGAAGTGGCGGACGATGTACGAGGCAAACGTGCTGGGGACGATGCGGGTGACCAAGGCCCTGCTCCCGCGCCTGATCGAGTCGGGCGACGGCCACGTCGTCTCGGTCACGAGCATCGCCGGCTTCGAGGCCTACCGTGACGGCGCCGGCTACATCGCCGCCAAGCACGCGCAGCGCTCGATGCAGAGAGTGCTGCGCCTGGAGCTGCTCGGCGAGCCGGTGCGGGTGACCGAGGTCGCCCCCGGCATGGTCGAGACCGAGTTCTCGCTGGTCCGCTTCGGCGGCGACGAGGAGGCCGCCCGCCGCGTCTACGAGGGGCTCGTGCCGCTGCGCGCCGAGGACGTCGCCGAGTGCATCCGCTGGGCGCTCGCCCAGCCCTCGCACGTCAACATCGACGAGATCGTCGTCCGTCCCCGCGCCCAGGCGGCCGCAGCCGAGGTGCACCGCTCGCCGTAGCCGGCGGCCAAAGCTCGAAGAGGACGCCTCGCTGCATCGCTTCCGCACCGCTCGCGAGCCGAGGTCGGCGGCGGACCAAGGAACCTCCGCAGCGGCGAGCGTCCCGCGCGGGCGATAGGGTCATCACCGCTCTAGCTTGGGAGACCGTAGAGGTGAGAGGAGAGGGCCTTGAAACTGGTGATCGGGATCGTGCGGCCTGAGAAGGCCAACGACGTGCTGGAAGCGCTCTACCGGGCGGAGGTCCGGGGTGTCTCGCTGAGCCGTGTCGAGGGACACGGCGGCGAGCTGGAGCGGGTCGAGACGTACCGCGGGACGACGGTGAAGATGGGTCTCGAGGACAAGGTCCGCTTCGAGGTCGCGGTCTCCGACGAGTTCACCCAGCCGACGATCGAGGCGCTCTGCGAGGGCGCCCGCACCGGCGAGGTCGGTGACGGCAAGATCTTCGTCGTGCCGCTCGAGCAGGCGGTCCGCATCCGCACCGGCGAGTCCGCCGAGGCGGCCGTGACCCCGGTGGCGAGCCGATGAGCCCCGCGATCGACACCGGCGACACCGCCTGGATGCTGGCCTCGACCGCGCTCGTCCTGTTGATGACGATCGGCCTGGGGATCTTCTACGCGGGCCTGGTCCGCGCCAAGAGCTCGCTCAACACCTTCATGATGTGCGTCTCGGCGATGGCGATCGGCGGGATCAGCTGGGCGCTGCTCGGCTACTCGCTCGCCTTCGACGGCGAAGGAGCGCTGATCGGCGGGCTCGGCCACGTCGCGCTCAGCGGCGTCGGCTTCGAGCCGCGTGGCGAAGGCACGATCCCCCACCTCGTCTTCATGGCTTTCCAGGGGACCTTCTGCATGATCACCGTGGCCCTGGTCTCCGGTGCCGTGGTCGAGCGCATGCGCTTCGGCGCCTGGATGGTCTTCGCCACGCTCTGGTCGCTGCTGGTCTACGCCGTGCTCGCCCACTGGGCCTTCGGCGGCGGCTGGCTGGCGGCCGAGGGAGTGCTCGACTTCGCCGGCGGCGTCCCGGTCGAGATGGGCTCCGGCTTCGCCGCCCTGGCCGCCGCGCTGGTCGTCGGCTCGCGCAAAGACTACGGCCGCCAGGCGCTGCTGCCGCACAACGCGGTCTATGTGCTGCTCGGCGCCGGCATCCTCTGGTTCGGCTGGTTCGGCTTCAACGGCGGCAGCGGGCTCGGCATCAACGACGCTGGCGTGCTCGCCTTCGTCAATACGCTGCTGACCCCGGCCGCGGCGCTGCTGACCTGGTTCGTGCTCGACCTGATCCGCGGCCGCCGCGTGACCGCGGTCGGGGCCGCGACCGCGATCATCGTCGGCTGCGTGCTGATCACGCCCGCGGGCGGCTTCATCAGCCCCGGCTGGGCGATCGCGCTCGGCTTCCTCGGCGCCCTGCCCTGCTACGCGATGATCGTCTGGCGGCCGCGCACCCGCGTCGACGAGACGCTCGACGTGCCCGCAGCGCACGGCATCGCCGGCTTCACCGGGATCCTCTTCCTCGGGCTGGTCGCGCAGGTCGGCTGGAACGGGGTCGCCGACGGGCTCTTCTACGGCGACGCCGGCCAGTTCTGGTCGCAGGCGCTGGCCGCGGCGGTCACCCCCGCCTACGCATTCATCATGACCTTCATCCTGCTCAAGCTGGTCGGCGCGGTGATGCCGCTGCGAGCCAGCGAGCACGACGAGGCGGTCGGGATGGACGTCGTCTACCACGGCGAGGAGGCCTACCCGAGCGGCGAAGGCGCGATCCTGGTCACGCCCGAGAGCGAGCGCGAGCTGCTGGTGGCCGACCCGAGCTGAGCGGCGCGAGAGCGCTCAGCTCCGCCCTGAGAGCTCGGCCAGGCGGCGTTCGAGGAAGCGGCGCTCGACCTCGTTGCCGCTGAGCTCGAGCGCGCGCTCGTAGGCGGCGGCGGCCTCGGCCTCGCGGCCGAGCCGACGCAGCAGGTCGGCGCGGGCGGAGTGGAGCGGCTGGTAGCCGTCGAGGCCCTCGATCGCGTCGATCAGCTCAAGTCCCCGCTCGGGGCTCTCCGCCATCGCCACCGCAGCCGCCCGGTTGAGCTCGACCACCGGGCTCGGCGCCGCCAGCGCCAGCCACTCGTAGAGCCGCACGATCCGCTCCCACTCGGTCTCGGCGGCGCTCGGCGCGCTCGCGTGCGCGGCCGCGATCCGGGCCTGGATCGCGTAGGGGCGCGGGCCGGCCGCGGCGGCCTGCTCGGAGAGCGCCAGGCCCTCGGCGATCCGCTCGGCGTCCCAGAGCGCGCGATCCTGCTCCTCCAGCGGCGCCAGCTCGCCGGCGGCGTCGACCCGCGCGACGCGGCGCGAGTCGTTAAGCAGCATCAGCGCCAGCAGGCCCTTCGCCTCGGCCTCCTCCGGCATCAGCGCGACGAGCAGCCGCGCCAAACGGATCGCCTCCTCGCTCAGCTCCGCGCGCACGAGGCTCCCGGCGCTCGCCGCCAGGTAGCCCTCGTTGAAGATCAGGTAGAGCGTCGCCAGCACCGCCGGCAGCCGCTCGGGCATGCGCTCGCGGCCGGGGACCTCGTAGCGGATGCCGGCGGCGCCGATCTTGCGTTTGGCCCGCACCAGCCGCTGCGCCATCGTGCTCTCGGCGACGAGGAAGGCGCGGGCGATGTCGGCGGTGGAGAGACCGCCGAGCGTGCGCAGGGTCAGCGCGATCCGCGCCTCCGGCGCGAGCGCCGGGTGGCAGCAGGTGAAGACCAGGCGCAGCCGGTCGTCCTCGATCTCGCCGGCCCGCTCGAGCTGATCGCCCGGCTGCTCGGCCGGCGGCCGCAGCTGCTCCAGGCGCTCGAGCATCCCCTCCTTGTCGCGCAGCGTGCGCTCGCGCCGCAGCCGGTCGATCGCCCCGTTGCGGGCGACCCGCACGATCCAGGCGCCGGGATTGTCGGGCACGCCGTCGCGGGGCCAGCGCTCGAGCGCGACGAGGAAGGCGTCCTGCACCGCCTCTTCGGCGCCGTCGAAGTCGCCGAGGACGCGGATCAGCGTCGCCACCGCACGCCCCGACTCGTGTCGGAACGTACGATCGACGACGCTGTCGCGATCCGCCGCTACGAGCCCTCCGCGCCGCCCTCGGCCCGCGACATCAGGTCCGCTTCGGTGGTGATCAGCGGCCGCACCTCGATCTTGCCTTCCTGCATCGGCACCTTCCTGGCCCAACCGAGCGCCTCGTCGAGGTCGGCGCACTCGATCACCCAGAAGCCGGCCAGCCACTCCTTCGTCTCGGCGAAGGGGCCGTCGGTGACCTCGCGCTTCTCCGGCCCGTCGAAGCGCACCGTGGTCGCCGTGTCGCTGCGGTCGAGGCCGGCCCCGTAGACCATCACCCCGGCCCTCTCCAGCTCTTCGTTGTAGGCGTTCATCTGGTCGTGCATGGCCTTCATCTCCTCGGGCGAGATCTCCTCCCAGTTGTGGGTCTCGCTCTCGTCGCCGATCAGTCCCATCATGTAGTGCATCTCGTTCTCCTTAGCTCGTGGCCGCGCTGTTCGCCGCCTCTAAAACTACGACGAACGGGCGGGCGCCAGATCGACAGGCCGCACGAAATTCCGTTCCGGTGTGCTTTTCGTACCTCCACGGTCCGAAAAGCACACCGGAATGTTGGGGTCAGGCGCGCAGGCGGTAGCCGCGGCTGAACAGGCGCAGGTTGACGGCGAAGATCGCCGCGGTCGCCGCGAACAGGGCGAGCAGCGAGAGCGCGACGCTGACTTCGCTGTAGCCGAGGAAGCCGTAGCGGACCAGGTTGATCATGTAGAAGAGCGGGTTGAAGTGGGTCAGGGTCTGGAACGGCTCCGGCAGCAGCGTCGCCGAGTAGAAGACGCCGCCGAGGAAGATCAGCGGCTGCAGGACGAAGGTCTGGGCGAAGGCGACGTCGTCGAACTGCTCGGCGCGGACGCCGATCAGCACGCCGAGCTGGGAGAAGAAGAAGCCGACGAGGAAGAGCGCCGGCAGCAGCACGAGGATGTGGTCGAGCGGCAGGTCGACGAGGAAGGAGGAGGCGACGAAGGTCAGCGCCGCGACGATCAGCCCGCGGGCGAAGCCGCCGAAGGAGAAGGCGAGCAGCAGCTCCAGCGGCGAGGCCGGCGAGGAGAGCTGGTCCTGGATCGCGCCCTGGAACTTCTGCTGCAGGATCGAGGAGGAGTTGTTGGCGAAGGCGTTGGTCGAGAGCGCCATCATGATCAGCCCGGGGATGACGAAGACGACGTAGTCGAACCCGTGCAGCTCGCCGACCCGCGAGCCCAGCGCCGCGCCGAAGACGCTGATGTAGAGGAAGGTTTCGAGCAGCGGCGCGCCGATCGTCTGTTTCTTGATCTTCATGAAGCGGTTGACCTCGCGCCGCCAGAGCGTCGCGAAGCGGATCTGGGCGGTGCTCATCAGACCGGCTCGACCTCGATGTGGGAGCGCGAGAGCTCCTTGCGCCCGACCAGCGTCAGGTAGGCGTCCTCGAGGTTGGCGACACCGTATTTGGCCGCCAGCTCGCCGCTGGTGCCCTCGCCGACGATCCGGCCCTCGTTGATGAAGGCGATCCGGTCGCAGAGCTGCTCGGCCTCCTCCAGGTAGTGCGTGGTGAGCAGGATCGTCGTCCCCTCCTGGTTGATCCGCTGCACGTAGTGCCAGAGCTCGAGCCGCAGCTCGACGTCGACGCCGGCGGTCGGCTCGTCGAGGATCAGCAGCCGCGGCCGGTGCATCATCGCCCGCGCCAGGATCAGCCGCCGCTTCATCCCGCCCGAGAGGGTGCGCGTGCGTTCGCCCGCCTTCTCGGTCAGCGAGAAGGTCTCGAGCAGCTCTTCGGTGCGCTCGGCCCGCTCGCGCTTGGGCATGCCGAAGTAGCCGGCGTGGTAGTCGAGCGTCTCCGCCAGGGTCAGGAACCAGTCGAGGTTGGGCTCCTGCGGCGCCAGCCCGACCGCCTGCCGCGCCGGGCCATAGTCGTCGATCGCGTCGTGGCCGAAGACGGAGATCGCGCCGCCGGTCGGCTGCGCCAGCCCGGTCGTGCAATGGATCAGCGTCGACTTGCCGGCCCCGTTCGGCCCCAGCAGCGCGAACAGCTCGCCCGGCTCGATCGCCAGCGAGACCCCGCGCAGCGCCTCCACCCCGGTCGCGTAGCGCTTCTCCAGATCGCGTATGTCGAGCGCCGTCACCCCGGGGAATCTAGAGATGCCGCAGCGCCGACAGCGCGGCGTTGTAGCCGTTCATGCCGTGGGCGCCGGCGGCCGGGGGCGTGGCCGCGGAGCAGATGTAGACGCCGGGGATGCCGGTGGCGTAGGGGTCGAGCGCGATCCGGGGGCGGAAGAGCGACTGCATCGCCGTCGTCGCGCCGCCGATGATGTCGCCGCCGACCTGGTTCGGGTTGTTGGCGGCGAGCTCGGCCGGGCCGCGCACATGGCGAGCGACGATGCGCTCGCGCAGGCCCGGCGCGAAGCGTTCGATCTGGTCGATCAGGGCCTCGGTCGCGTCGCCGTCGAAGCCGCTGGGCACGTGCGCGTAGGCCCACACCGGGTGCAGGTCGCCGCGCGAGCGCGAGGGGTCGGCGAGGTACTGCTGGCCGACCAGCACGAGCGGGCGCTCGGGCATGCGGCCGCGGTCGATCTGGCGCTCGCACTCGGCGACTTCCTCGTAGGTCCCGGCGACGTGCACGGTGCCGGCGCGCCGCGCCGCCTCCGCAGTCCACGGCACGCCGCCCTCGACCGCGAGGTCGACCTTGTAGGCGCCGGGGCCGTAGCGGTAGCGGCGGTAGGCGCGCGCCACCTTCGCCGGCAGCCGCTCGCCGGCGATCTCGGCGACCGCGGCCGGGCCGAGGTCGAGCAGGACGGCGTCGGCGGCGGGCAGCTCGTCGAGCGAGCGCACCGGCCGGCCGGTCTCGATCCGGCCGCCGTGCTCGCGCACGACCGCCGCGAGCGCCTCGGCGATCGCCCCCGAGCCGCCGCGCGCGACCGGCCAGCCGTGGGCGTGGCAGGCGCACGTCAGCGCCACCCCGACCGCGGCGCTGAAGGGCCGCGAGAAGGGCCGGAAGGCGTGCGCCGCCGAGCCGGCGAACAGCGCCCGTGCCTGCGGCGCCGGCAGGGCGCGAACCAGGGCCGAGACCGGCGAGAGGCTGGGCAGGCCGAAGCGCGCCAGCAGCAGCGGGTGCCGGGGCAGGTGCATGATCGGGCGCAGGATGTCCTCTTCCAGCGCCTCCATCCGCGCCGCCGAGCCCCCGAAGAGGCGGCGCCAGGCCGGCCCCGCCTCCCCCAGCCCCTCCACGGTGGCCTCGATCGAGCGCAGCATCGTCGCCGCGCTGCCGTCGTCGAAGGGGTGGGCGAGGTCGATCTCCGGCCACAGCCACTCGAGCCCGTGGCGCTCGAGCCCGAGCGCCCGCAGCGCCGGCGAGCCGGCGCCGAAGGGGTGCGTCGCCGAGCACTCGTCGTGAATCAGGCCCGGCACAGTCAACTCGCTGCTGCGGGCGCCGCCGCCGATGCTCGGCGCGGCCTCGATCACGGTCACGCTCACCCCGCGCGTCGCGAGCGTGGCCGCGGCGGCGAGGCCGTTCGGCCCCGCTCCGACGACGACCGCGTCGCTCATACAGGCGTGACCGGGAACGGCCGGCCGTCGAGCCAGGGCTGGCGCTCGGCCATGTCGGCGACGTTCACCCAGCCCTCCTCGACCAGGCCGTCGGCCGCGTCGAAGATGCGGTAGCGCTGGCGCTGCACGTGGGCGGGCTGCGACTCGAGCACGACGATGCGCAGCTCGCCGGGCTCGAACCCGCAGCGCTCCTGTACGGCGGCGAGCAGGCGCTGGTCGTGGAAGTGACCGTCGCCGAAGTTGTAGCCGAGCACGACGCCGGCGACGAGCTCGCCCTCGCGCACGTCGTAGCCCTCGATGTCGTCGACCGCGCGCTGCGTGAGCCCGTTCAGCGCCCGGCCGTGCGAGTGCATCGAGCGGAAGGCGAGCCCTTTGTGCACGAGCACGTCGATCATCTCCGCGTCGTAGGTCTTGGACAGCTGCTCGGTGACGATCGCCGCCGGCTTGACCAGGTGCTCGTCGAGCTTCGCCTCGCTGCCCTTGCGGAAGAGCCACTGGCTGGTCGCCCAGTTGCCCGCGTCGTAGCGCATCGAGGGCAGGAAGGAGACGAGGTCGGGACGGAAGTTGCCGAGCACGGGGAAGCCGATGCAGGGGACTGCGAGGACCGCGAGCAGCAGCGGGTCGTCGATCGTCGAGAACGGCGTCGCGCCGTAGTGGCCGAAGAGGAAGAGGACGCCGAAGATCATGAAGATGTTCCACTCCAGCGGCACCGCCAGCGGGAAGGTGGAGAGGATGTGGAGGTGGAAGATCACCATCCCGGCGACGGCGATCGTGCCGATCGTGCCGCCCTGGGAGACGAGCAGGATCGCCGGCAGGGTGAACTCGATCACCGTGCCCAGGTGGGCGGTCATCGCGCCGATCCGCGAGGGACGCAGGTCCTCGGGGTGGTCGCGGTAGAGCTTCTTCTTCCCCGCCCGCCAGCGGTTCCACGGCGTGTTGCTGATCATCACCGTGACGACGAAGGGGAAGTGGCGGTTGAGCTTCGAGGAGGCGGCGCCCCACCAGATGCAGACGAAGACCAGCTGCGCGGCGACGATCATGTTGGTCAGCGGGAAGAGGAAGATCAGCGCCAGCGTGCCGTAGATCTCCGCCCGGGCGGCGAGGAAGGGCACCTTGTCGCGCAGCCCCAGCAGCCCCAGCAGCGCGAGCAGGACGCCGACCGCGACCGGGTCGAGCCGCCCGGCGCCGCCGGCGACGGCGTCGATGCCGCCGGAGAGCAGCAGGTTGAGCGCCGCCGCGATCAGCCCGGCGTAGAGCGCGACGTCCACCAGCGTGCGCCGCGTACCGCGGGTCAGCGGCACGCGCTCGGGCCACGGCGGCAGCCGCGTCGTGCCCGGCCGCAGCCAGTAGAGCACGCCGCCGATCAGCGGCGAGAAGCGCAGGGTGAGCGGCAGCGAGCCGGCGCCGAGCCCGAGCACCTCCCAGAGCATCGTCCAGATCACCGCCTTCTGGAAGACGATCGGTTCGGTCCACCAGGAGCCGATATCGCCGAGCCCGCCGAGCCCGGGCGTCGTCGCCGAGATCAGCAGCAGGCCGCCGCCCGCGTAGAGGATCAGCTTGACGACGTAGAGCAGGTAGACGAAGTAGGGCGTGCCGAAGCCGTTCAGTGCCCAGTCCTGGGCGCAGGCCTTGATCCGCTCCAGGTGCGGGCGGCGTCTCCACTCCTCGTACTCGAACGGGGGCGGTGAGGGATCGATGAAGCCCATTGCGATTGGAGCCTATCCCGGCAGGGGCTCCACTTAACTTTTTCCGAAGGCAGCTTGCGGCCGTCCGAGGGCGTCGCCGCGGAAAAAGTACAAGACGTTCCGCCCCTGCCGGGATAGGCTCTCTCGATGGCTACCAGCAAACGCCCATTGCTCGTTGTCGACACGCCCTCGATGCTTTTCCGGGCGTTTTACGCTCTGCCCGACTCGATCGTCGGGCCGGATGGAAGGCCCGTCAACGCTTTGCTCGGCACGGCCAATCTGGTGCTGCGGGAGATTGAGGTGCACCGGCCGCGCGCGGTCGTGCTCTGCTTCGGGCCGGACGCGGCGTCGTACCGGACCGAGCTGTATCCGGCGTATCACGCGGAGCGGGAGGCGGCGATGCCGGATGCGCTGGCGCCGCAGTTCGCCGCCTGCCGCCCCTTCTTCGAGGCGTTCGGGTGGACGGTGGCGACGAGCGACGAGCTCGAGGCCGACGACCTGCTGGGCACCTATGCACGGCGCGAGGCCGAGGCCGGCGGCGAGGCGCTGCTGCTGACCGGCGACCGCGACATGTACCAGTGCGCCGCCGAGCGGGTGACCGTGCTCTACGTCAAGACCGGCGGCGGCAAAGGCGCCGAAGAGGTCGGGCCCGAGGGGGTGCGCGAGCGCTACGGCGTCGACCCCGCCCAGGTGCCCGACTTCATCGCCCTGCGCGGCGATCCCGCCGACGGGCTGCCCGGCGCCAAGGGCGTCGGGCCGAAGACCGCGGCCGAGCTGCTGCGGAGCCACGGCGACCTCGAGACGGTCCTCGAGAACGCGATCCGCGAGCAGCGGCCGAAGCTGCGCGGCGCCCTGCTCGAGCAGCGCGAGGAGCTGCTCGCCTTCAAGGACATCGCCACCCTGCGCGACGCGGACGTCGAGCCGCCGCCCGACCGCGAGACGGATTGGGCCGGCGCCGCCGCGGCCGCCCGCGAGCGCGGCATGAATCGGCTCGCCGAGCGGCTCGAGGCGAACGCCTGATCACGCATCCGACATTGACCACACCAGGGCGGGGTCAATCTCGGATGGGCTCCGTCAGGTCCGGTAGTCCGGATTGGGGAAGTCGGTGCGGCAGCCGGCGTCCCACTCGGGGCGCTGGTTGCCGTGGGCGGGGATCCCGCCGGCGTCCTTGAGCATCCGCGCGACGTGCAGCATGTTCCAGGCGGCGAAGGTCGTGTTGCGGTTGGTGAAGTCGTTCTCCGGGCCGCCCGAGCCCTCGTCGAGGTAGGACGGCCCCGGCCCGGCCTCGCCGATCCAGCCGGAGTCGGCCTGGGGCGGGATCGTGTAGCCGAGGTGCTGCAGCGAGTAGAGCACATTCATCGCGCAGTGCTTGACCCCGTCCTCGTTGCCGGTGACGACGCAGCCGCCGACGCGGCCGTAGTAGGCGTACTGGCCGTCGTCGTTGAGCAGGTGCGAGTTGCCGTAGAGGCGCTCGATCACCCGGGTCGCGACCGAGGACTTCTCACCGAGCCAGATCGGCATCCCGAGCACGAGGATGTCGGCGGCCATCACCCGCTCGAAGATCTGCGGCCACTCGTCGCGCTCCCAGCCGTGCTCGGTCATGTCCGGCCAGATCCCGGTCGCGATCTCGTGGTCGATCGCGCGCACACCCTCGACCGCCACCCCGTTGCGGCGCATGATCTCCATCGAGATCTCCATCAGGCCCTGCGTGTTGGAGGCCTCGGGACTGCGCTTGAGCGTGCAGTTGACGAACAGCGCCCGCAGGTCGGCGTAGTCGGTCTCGCTGCGCTCGCAGAGCTCGGCCTGCTTGTCGTTCAGGGGTGCCATCGCGCCGCCGCGATTCTAAGTGCGGCGGCGCGGGCGACGGGGCTCAGCCGGCCGCGACTACCTCGACCGTGCCCTGCATTTCGGGGTGGATCGTGCAGACGTACTCGTAGGTGCCGGCCTCCTTGAAGCCGGCCGAGCCGAGCTTGCCTTCCTCCAGCGTGCCGGTGTCGAAGCTGCCGTCTTCGGCGGTCGCGGTGTGCGGCGCCGAGTCGCGGTTGATCCAGGTCACCTTGCCGCCCTCCTCGATCGTCACCGGGTCGGGGTCGTAGGCGAAGTCCTCGATCTCGACCTTGGCCGAGCGCACGGCGTCACCGCTCGGCGCCGTTTCGTCCTCCCCCTCGGTCGCATCTTCGACCGCGGTCGTCTCCTCGGTGGCGGTCTCGGTCACGGTCGCCGAGCCCGAGTCGCCGTCGTCGTCGCTGCCGCAACCGGCGGCGAATGCGGCAAACGCGAAGCAGGCGACCAGGACGGGCAGCAGCAGTTTCGATCTCATCCGCCCACGCTACCCGTCAGGCGCCGATCGCAAGCAGGGCCGGCGCGACTCAGGCGGCGACGCGGTCGGCCGGACGGTCCGCCGCCGGGCGGCCGGAGAAGCGCAGCGCCCCGTCCTCGAGCGTGCCGCGCCGGATCGTGCCGATGTCGAAGACGTAGTTCTGGCGCAGCTTCCACGGCTCCTTCGAGCCCTGTTTGGGGAATTCGTGCAGCGAGCGCTGCACGTAGCCGGAGGTGAAGTCGAGCAGCGGCGCCTCCTCGACCGAGGGATCGGCCTCGGGCAGCACGCGCCGGTGGCCGCCCGCGTCCATGTGGCGCAGCAGGCGGCAGACGAACTCAGAGGTGAGGTCGGCCTTCAGCGTCCAGGAGGCGTTGGTGTAGCCGACCGTGAAGGCGAGGTTGGGGACGCCGCTCAGCATCATCCCCTTGTAGGTCATCCTGCCCGGCAGGTCGACCGGCTCGCCGTCGACCCGCAGCTCGATCCCGCCGAGGAAGAGCAGGTTGAGCCCGGTCGCGGTGACGATCACGTCGGCCTCCAGCTCCTCGCCCGCGTCGAGCGCGATGCCGCGCTCGGTGAAGCTCGCGATCGTGTCGGTGACGACCGAGGCCCCGCCGCCGGAGATCGCCCGGAAGAGGTCGCCGTCGGGGACCAGGCACATGCGCTGGTCCCAGGGGTCGTACTTCGGCTTGAAGTGCCTGTCGACGTCGTAACCCGACGGCAGCGAGCGCTCGACGCCCTTGCGGATGAAGCGCTTGACGATCTCCGGGCGACGGCGACTGAGCTGGAAGAAGAGCGACTGGATCAGGACGTTCTTCCAGCGCACGAGCGCGTAGGCGGCGCGGTCGGGCAGCAGGCGGCGCAGGCCTGTCGCGATCCGGTCCTCGGCGGGCAGCGAGGCGATGTAGGTGGGCGAGCGCTGCAGCATCGTCACGTGCGCGGCCTTCTCCGCCATCGCCGGCACCAGCGTCACCGCGGTCGCGCCGCTGCCGATCACGACGACGCGCTTGCCCTCGTAGTCGAGGTCCTCGGGCCAGTGCTGGGGGTGGACGACCGGACCGGAGAAGCGCTCCTCGCCCTCGAAGCGCGGCGTGAAACCTTCGTCGTAGCGGTAGTAGCCGCTGCAGGTCCAGAGGAAGTCGCAGGTCAGCGTCACCCGCTCGCCGTCCCCGGCGCGCTCCGCCTCGACCGTCCAGCGCAGCTCCTCGCTCGACCAGGAGGCGGCGATGACGCGGTGGCCGTAGCGGATCTTCGGCTCGATCCCCTCCTCGCGCGCGGTCTCGCGCACGTACTCGAGGATCGACGACCCGTCGGTGATCGTCTTCGACCTCGTCCACGGCTTGAAGCGGTAGCCGAGCGTGTGCATGTCGGAGTCCGAGCGGATGCCGGGGTAGCGGAAGAGGTCCCAGGTGCCGCCGAGGTCGCCGCGCGCCTCGAGGATCGCGTAGCGCTTGCCCGGGCAGCGGTCCTGCAGGTGCCAGGCCGCGCCGATCCCCGAGAGCCCGGCGCCGACGATCAGCACATCGAGATGTTCGGGCGACCCCTCGGGCACGCCGCCATTCTCACACACTGGCTGGTCAGCCAGTGTGAGGGGCCGCATATGTCTGCGATCAGCCGACGCCGATGAAGTCGGTCTTGCTGATCATGGTTCCTCCAGTGAGATGACGTGGGCCTGCTTGGGGGGGACGTTGCCCTCGAGGACGTCCAGGTAGGCGGCCTGAAGGGCGTCGAAGCCGTTGCCGGGGATCGTCTCGAGCCAGCCGGCGGTCCACTCGCAGAACGGGCGCCATGCCGCGGCCACGCGATTGCCGAGCTCGTCGCGGCCCCAGTCCTCGGAGCGCTTGCTGACCCGGTCGGGGGCGAAGAAGAACTCGGGGGACGGGCCGGGCAGGTCGCCGGCGCCGGCGCCGAGGTCCTCCCAGTGGGTGACGCCGACGGCCATGCTGTGGACGAGCTCATCGCCGAAGTGCGCGTGCACCGCCTGGCGCACTGCGCCGTCTCCGGCCATGTCGACGAAGCTGGTCGGGCGGCGCTCGAGCTCGCCGATCGCCTCGTAGGCGACCGTGCGGTCGTAGATCCCGAGGCCCGCGACGAAGCCCGCGTTGCCGGCCGAGGTGAGGCCGATCAGCTCTACTCCTTCGCGCCGCGCGAGCAGGAAGGCGGCGGCGATCGCGGTCTTGCTCGAGGCGCTGGCGATCGCGATCGGCCCCCGCCCGGTCAGGCCCTCGTCCTCGAGCTGGTCGTCGATCAGGAAGGAGGTGAAGAAGAGCGGTCGCAGCAGCATCTGGATCTCCTCGCTGGCGGCCGTGTAGAAGGGGTCGCTGCCGGTGACGAGGTAGCGGTGGTAGGCGGAGGGCAGCTTCGCCCGGTGCGGCGAGCCGTCGACGAAGCCGGACGGGTCCGCGTCGGCCGGCGTGACCAGCAGGTGCGAGGACGGCGGCAGGTAGCCGAAGACCCGGGCGCCCTCCTCGACCCCCTCGGCCTCGCTGCGCTCGACCGCGGCGAAGCCCCACATCGGCACCCGGCCCCAGCCATCCTCGGCGGGGAAGAAGTCCCAGTAGCTCATCGCCTCGCCCATCACCGCGTAGGTGACGTTGTTCGCGGTCAGGCCGAAGCTCTCGACCCGCAGCAGCGCCTGACCCGGCCCGACCTCGGGCGTCGCCGACTCGACGACTCGACACTCGCGCAGGTCATCCCGCTTGACGAGGAAGTCGCTCATCGCCACTCCATCCTCTCACGTCATACTCCGAATCGGTGGAGGGCTCTCAAGCAAACGGCAAGACCGTCCTGGTCAGCGGCGGCTCGGGCTTCCTCGGCGGATGGTGCGTGGTCGAGCTGCTGCAGCGCGGCTACGGGGTGCGAACGACCGTGCGCGACCTCGCCCGCGAGGCGGAGGTGCGCGCGGCGGTCGCCACCCAGGTCGACGCCGGCGAGCGGCTCACGGTGCTCGCCGCCGACCTGCAGGGCGACGCCGGCTGGGCCGAGGCGGCCGCCGGCTGCGACTACGTCCTCCACGTCGCCTCCCCCTTCCCGCCGGTGCAGCCGGAGGACCCCGACGAGCTGATCGTGCCCGCCCGCGAGGGCACGCTGCGGGTGCTGCGGGCGGCGCTCGACGCCGGCGCCGAGCGGATCGTCGTCACCTCCTCGGTCGCCGCGGTCACCGGCAGCGGCAAGGCCGTCTCCGGCCGGCCGCTGGACGAGCGCGACTGGAGCGACCCGGAGAACATGAAGATGACCCCCTACGCGCGCTCGAAGACGATCGCCGAGCGCGCCGCCTGGGACTTCATGGCCGAGCGTGGCGCGACCGCGAAGCTGGCGACCGTCAACCCCGGCGCGATCATCGGCCCGACCCTGCACGACGACCACTCCTACTCGCTGCAGGCGATCGAGCGGCTGATCAAGGGGATCCCCGGCACGCCGAAGATCGGCTTCAGCTTCGTCGACGTGCGCGACGTCGCCGACCTTCACATCCGCGCGATGACCGACCCCGCCGCGGGCGGCGAGCGCTTCATCGCCGCCGACCGCTTCATGTGGATGGGCGAAGTCGCCGCGGTCCTGCGCGAGCGGCTCGGCGACCGCGCGCCGAAGGTGCCGAGCCGCGACGTGCCGAACCTGGTCGTACGGGGGATGGCGCTGTTCGACCCCAGCATCCGCTCGATCGTCGGCCAGCTCGGGCGCAAGACCGCGCTCTCCAGCGCCAAGGCCGAAGAGCGCCTCGGCTGGGCGCCGCGCCCGATCGCCGATTCGATCGCCGAATGCGGCGAATCCCTGCTCTGAAGCTGTCCAAAGATCCACGCCGGATCTTTGTACTTATGGACTGGACGCCGCGCCCCCCGAGGTGCATCATTCATGCATGAGGTCGCCTAGCCACTCCTACGCAGCGATTGCAGGTTCTTTCGGCGGCCGTGGCGAGGCCGGGATGAGGCGGATCGAGTCCGCGGTCGAGTCGGCCCGCGGCGCCGGCGCCTCGCTGGTCGTCCTGCCCGAGTGCGCGCTCGGCGGCTACCCGCGCGCCGACGGCAGCCACGCGGCGCCGATCGACCTCGACGGCCCCGAGATCGCCCGCCTCAGCGCGATCGCCGGCGAGACCGTCGTCTGCGCCGGCTTCACCGAGCGCGGCCCCGGCCGGCCCTACTCGAGCGCGGTCTGCGTCAGCGGCGACGGCGTGCTCGGCCACCACCGCAAGGTCCACCTGCCGCCGAACGAGTGCGAAGCGTTCGCGCCCGGCGACGGCTTCGCCGCCTTCGACACCCCGGTCGGCCGGATCGGGATGCTGATCTGTTACGACAAGCTCTTCCCCGAGGCGGCGCGGACGCTGGCGCTCGACGGCGCCGAGACGATCGCCGCGCTCTCGGCCTGGCCGCTCGACCGCCGCGAGCCGGCGCGCCGCATCGCCGCCGACCGCCAGACCCGCCACTTCAACCTGCTCGACGAGTCGCGGGCGCTGGAGAACCAGGTCGTCTGGGTCTCCTCCAACCTGACCGGCAAGATCGGCCCGCTGCGCTTCCTCGGCCAGGCCAAGGTCGTCGACCCCGACGGCCACGTGCTCGCCCGCACCGGCGGCCGCGCCGGGATGGCGCTGGCCGAGGTCTCGCCGTGCGCCGCGATCGCCGAGTCGCGCAGCTGGATCTCCCACCTCGACGACCGCGCGACCGAGGCCTACCGCACCGACCAGCCCGCGCCCGCGGCGGCGCACCCCGGCGTGCAGGGCCCCACTCCGCAGCCCGCCGACCCGGCACCCGCACTGTCCCCCTCCCCCGCCCCGGCGCTCGTCTGAGCGGCGGCGGGGCGGCGTCCGCGTAGGCTCTTGGGCAAGGCGATGTGTGGAATCGCGGCCCAGCACGGTGTGACCGACCCCGCCTCCGGCAGGCGGATGCTGGAG
>DASTVL010000147.1:0-4916 GCA_035759115.1 Solirubrobacterales bacterium
TCGGCCAGGAAGGACTCGAGCATGACGCCGCAGATCGCCGCGTTGCCGGCCGCAACCTGATCGCCGATCTCCGCCGCCGCCAGCATCTGGCGCTCGGGATCCTTGGCGCTGTTGTCGTGCGAGGCGTCGATCACGACGCGCTCGGCGAGGCCCGCGGCGGAGAGCTTCTCCAGCGCGGCCGCGACCCCCTCGGGGTCGCAGTTGGGCGCGCCGCGGCCGCCGCGCAGGATCACGTGGCCGTCGGGGTTGCCGACCGTGTGCAGGATCGCCGGCCGGCCGGCGTCGTCGATCCCGGCGAAGGCGTGCGAGGCCGCCGCCGCGCGCACCGCGTCGACCGCGACCTGCACGTCGCCGTCGGTGCGGTTCTTGAAGCCGATCGGCATCGAGAGGCCGGAGCCGAGCTGGCGGTGGATCTGGCTCTCGGTCGTGCGCGCCCCGATCGCCCCCCAGGCGACCGTGTCGGAGATGTACTGCGGCGTGATCGGGTCGAGGAACTCGCAGCCGATCGCGAGGTCGAGCTCGAGCACCTGCAGCAGCAGGTCGCGGGCGATGCGCAGGCCGGCGTTGACGTCGCAGGAGCCGTCCAGGTAGGGGTCGTTGATCAGCCCCTTCCAGCCGGTCGTCGTCCGCGGCTTCTCGAAGTAGACGCGCATCGCGACGAGCAGGTCGTCCTGCAGCTCGCCGCTCAGCGCCGCCAGTCGGCGGCCGTACTCGAGCGCAGCGTCGGCGTCGTGGACGCTGCATGGCCCGACCACGACCAATAGCCGGTCGTCGGCCCTTTCGAGCACGTTGCCGACCGCCTCGCGCCCGCGCACCACGGCGCGCTCGCGATCGGCGCCGAGCGGCAGGTCGCCGATCAACGCTTCCGGTGCGACCAGCTCGACGACGCGCTCGATGCGCTGGTCGCGAACCCGGTCCCGGGTGTCCTCTCCCATTCCGATGATCATCTTGCCGCCACCTTCCTCCATCTCGAAGACTCTACTTTCGGGCGGTTTCGCACGCGAGCGCGGGCGTCGCGAAACACGCGAACACTGGAACCGGCGCCCGGCCAGACGCTCTATGTGGGCGGCGCGAAGCCGCCAGGCCGGACGCCTAGCTAAATCGCCAGGAATAGGAGTAGCGGCCAGGGGCAACCGCGACGCGCCTTGCGCACATGCTGCTCGCGGTGTCGCCTGTTCGCTTCACTTCGCCTGACTTTGTAGCAGGCGCGACGCGTTTAGTCGAGCGCCTGGGCCAGCGCTTTCAAGAGCCGCTCGTTCTCGGCCCGGGCGCCGTAGCTGACCCGCAGGTGGCCGGGGTCGCCCAGCGGCGTGCCGGGCCGCACCGCGATCGACTCGGCGGCGAGGGCCGCGACGAGCGCCGCCTCGTCGCGCTCGCCGAGGTCGATCCAGGAGAAGTTGGTCTGGGTCTCGGCCGTCTCCAGGCCGAGCTCGTGCAGGCCCTCCTCGACCCTGATCCGCTCGACCAGCGTGCGCTCGACCCGCTGCTCGACGTCGTCCTGGTGCAGGATCGCCTCGGCGGCAGCGGCCTGGGCGAGCGCGTTGACGCTGAAGGGCTGGCGCACGGCGTCGACCGCGGCGCGGAACCTGGCCGAGCCGAGCGCGAAGCCGACCCGCAGCCCGGCGAGCCCGTAGACCTTGCTGAAGGTGCGCAGGACGACCAGGTTGGGGAAGCGGGCGAGCAGGTCGACGGTGGCGTCGGGGTCGTCGACGGCCTGGAACTCGATGTAGGCCTCGTCGAGCACGATCGTGACGTGGTCGGGTACGCGCTCGCAGAAGGCGGCGACCTGCGCCGCGGGTAGGTGCGTCCCGGTCGGGTTGTTCGGGTTGCAGACGATCGCCAGCTGCGTCGCCGCGGTGATCTCGGCCGCCATCGCGTCGAGGTCATGGACCTCGCCCGCGGCCAACGGCACGCGGATCTCGCGCGCGCCCGTCATCGCCCCCATGTGCGGGTACATCGAGAACGAGGGCCAGGCGTAGACGATCTCGGCTCCGGGCTCGCAGAGCGCCTCGGCGGCGGCGAGCAGGATCTCGCAGGAGCCGTTGCCGACGGCGACGCGGCCGGGCTCGACCTCGTAGCGCTCGGCGATGCGGCGGCGCAGCAGGGTCGCGTCGGGGTCCGGGTAGCGGTTCATCGCTCCCGCCGCGGCGCGGATCGCCTCGACCACCTTCTCGTGCGGCGGGAAGGGCGACTCGTTCGAGGCGAGCTGGGCGATCTCGCCGGCGGCGATCGCCTCCGGGGCCTGCCCGGTCGGCACGCCCGCCTGGTAGCCCGGGATCCGGGCCAGCTTCTCGGCGAAGGTCACAGTCACTCCCGAAGTGTGCCCGATGCCGAGTAACCGCGCCGCGTCCGGCGCCGCTACTGGGCCGCGTGCAGATCGGAGCGCAGATCCTGCGTCGCCCCGAGGTAGGCGTGCGCTGTCGCGTGCCCGGCCGGCGCGTAGTAGTGCAGCATCGCCCTGATCACCCGGGGCATCGAACCCGGCACCGGGATCTCGCGGCTGCAGAGCAGCGGCACCGCCTCGAGCCCGAGCTCGCGCGCGGCCACCGCGGGGAACTCTGCGTCGAGGTCGTCGGTGGTGGTGAAGATGCAGCTGACGATCGCCTCCGGCGCCAGCTCGTTGCGCTCGAGCAGCGCCCGCACCAGGTCCGTCGTCGCAGCCACGATCGCCCCCGCCTCGTTGGCCTCGGCCTGCACGGCCCCCCGCACGGCAAAGAGCCTCTGATCCCCGTTCGCGCTCACTGCGGACATCTTCCCAAAGCCGGGGGGTGAATCCGCTTCCGCTGCGCGCGATCGAGTCCTTCAGCTCGGCGGCTACCGTGTCTCGCACTTCACGTATCGGCAGGTCGAGGCCGAACCAGACTCGATCGTGCGGGCCATGCGGCGACTACTCGACGACTCCGTTGGGTAGCGTCGCAACATGGGCGTGCACACGGACGAGCTGAGCTTTTCGACCCGGGGCGACTCCGACGTCGTCGACATCACCGGCGAGGTGCAGGGGGTCGTAGGCGAGGTGGGGGTGGATGCGGGACAGATGTTGGCCTTCGTGCGCGGCTCGACCGCGGCGGTCTCGACGATGGAGTTCGAGCCGGGCGGCGTGCACGATCTGCGCGAGATGCTCGAGCGGTTGATCCCGACCCGCGGCGACTACGAGCACAACCGGCTCAACCACGACTCGAACTCGCACGCGCACCAGCGGGCGACGCTGGTCGGCCCGGGCGAGACGATCCCGATCGTCGGCGGCCGGCTCGCGCTCGGCACCTGGCAGCAGCTCGTCCTGATCGATTTCGACGACCGACCGCGCGAGCGCACGGTCGTCGTCCAGGTCACTTCGTAGCGCCGGCCTTGCGCAGCGACTCGACCTCGGCCGTGGTGAGGCGACGGGCCTCGCCTTCGCCTAGATCGCCGAGCTCGACCGGGCCGAATCTGACGCGACGCAGGGCGACTACCTCGTTGCCGACCGCCTCGGCCATCCGCCGCACCTGGCGGTTGCGGCCCTCGTGCAGAACCAGCTCGATCGCACGCTCGCCCAGCCGCCGCACCTCTGCCGGCGCGGTGACCCCGTCGTCGAGCTCGACCCCACTCGCGAGGCGACGCAGGTCGCGATCGCCGGGCGGCCGCCGCAGCGTCGCCACGTAGGCCTTGGGCACTTCGTACCGCGGGTGCATGAGCAGATTCGCCAGCTCCCCGTCATTGGTCAGCAGCAGCAATCCCGAGGAGTCCACATCCAACCGCCCGACCGGGTAGAGCCGGGCGCGGGTATCGACCAGCTCGACGACGGCCTTGCGCGAACCAGGCTCGCGCGCCGTCGAAACAACCCCGACGGGCTTGTTCACAGCCCAGACCTCCCGCGCCTCGACCCCGACCGGGCTCCCGTCCACCCGAACGTCATCCCCCTCCCCCACGTCCCGTGCCGGGTCGAGAACAACTTCCCCACCAACGGTCGCCCTCCCAGCGGCGACGATCTTCTCCGCCGCTCGTCGAGAGGCGACACCTCCGTGCGCGAGGAACTTGGCCAGCCTCACGACAGAGACGCCGGGGTCTGGCTCGGCCTAGCCTCCCACCGGCACCGCGGAGTGGTTCCTGCGGCCGCAGGCCGCTCGAGATCAGCCCCGCCGCAGGCGGGGCTTAGGCGTAGCCGAGTCAGACCCCGGCGTCTCCACGCGGGGCTTAGGCGTAGCCGGGGTCGACCCCAACCCCTGCCCCGCCTCATGGCTCGGCGCGCTGTTCGCCGGCCTTGAGCAGCCTCTCGCGCAGCTCGCGCTCGTCCTCCGGCGTCGGGTCGAACTGGGACGGGTCGGGCAGCTGGTCGAGCCCGGTGAGGCCGAAGAGGCGTTCGAACAGCTCGGTCGTCTTGAACAGGGCGGCGCCGAACTGGGAGCGACCCGACTCCTCGATCAGGCCACGCTCGGCCAGGGTCTGCACCGCCGACTCCGAGGAGACGCCGCGGATCCGCGCCACCTCCGGCCGCGAGACCGGCTGCAGGTAGGCGACGATCGCCAGCGTCTCAGCCTGCGCCTGGGTCAGCGGCGGCGTGCGCGGCTTCGCCAGCAGACGCCGCGCGGCGTCCTCGCTCGCCGGGTCGCTTGCCAGGGCGAAGCCGCCCGAGACCTCGCGCAGGAGGACGCCCCGCCGGCCCTCGGCGAGGTCCTCGCGCAGCAGCTCGATCGCCTCGGTCACCTGGCCCTCGGTCGCCTCCGTCGCCTCGACCAGGTCGGCGACCGCAACCGGTTGCGGTGAGAGGAAGAGCAGCGCCTCGATCGTGCGACTGAGGTCGCTCACGCCGTCTCCACCTGCCTGCGAATCTCGATCGGGCCGAGCGGCTCGCTCTGCTTCCAGGTCACCTCGCCCTTGCGGTAGAGCTCGAGCAGGGCGAACAGGGTCACGGCCTGGGTCAACCGGTCCTCGCCGCCGAA
>DASTVL010000148.1:0-4807 GCA_035759115.1 Solirubrobacterales bacterium
AGGGGAGACCAGCGAGCGGAGGCGACCACCTGGTCGCGGTGGGCGATGAGGCGGCGCACGGACTCGGTGGTGAACAGGTAGCGGGCACCGCGCTCGAGCCCGGACCAGCCGGCGCCGCCGATCCAGGCGGCGAAGCCCTCGCGGTCGGCGATCGTCAGCGCCTGTCCCTCGCCGAGCCGGTCGAGCTCGTGCAGCGCCTCGGCCACGCCCGCCGAGTCGCCGACGACACCGAGCCCGCAGCTCTCGCAGCGCTTGACCGGGCCGGCGAGGCCGGGGCGCTCGTCGATCCAGCCGAACAGCGGCTCGCCGCAGGCCGGGCAGGGCGGGTTCTCCGGCCCGGCGCCCGCCTCCAGCGGGACGACCGGCGTGCGTTGCGTGCCTCTCATGCGCGGTAGCGTAGAGACATGCAGTTGAGCGAGATCATGACCGCCGGCGTCGTCACCGCGGCGCCCGGGGCGAGCGCCGTCTCGGTCGCCCGCCAGATGCGCGACAGCCGCGTCGGCTCGGTCGTCATCGTCGACCCGGCGGGCTCGCCGGTGGCGATGGTCACCGACCGCGATCTCGCCGTGCGCGTCTTCGCCGCGGGCGTCGATCCCGAGGCCGCCGTCGGCGAGCATGCCTCGCGGCCGCTGGTCTGCGGCGAGCCGGCGATGGAGCTCGACGAGGCGGCGGCGCTGATGGTCCAGCACCGGGTGCGGCGGCTGCCGGTCGTCGATGGCGATAGCCTCGCGGGCATCGTCACCCTCGATGACATCGCGGTGCGCACCGGGAACCTCGAGATCGCGCAGAAGATGACCGCCGAGGTGATCGAGGGCGCCCTGCCTCAGTTCTACTTCCACGAGCGGGGCTGAGCGCGGCTTGAACCAGGGCAAGGAGGCGGTGCTGGCCTGGGAGGAGCGCTGGTCGCGGCCGGTCGCAGCAGCGGCGCTCGGCGGCATCCTGCTGATCGTCGCGGCGATCGTCGTCGCGACGCAGGCGGTCGGCAGCAGCGACGGCGACTCCGAGCTGCTGCGCACGGTCAACGAACACCGCAGCGCCCAGCTGATCTCGAGCATCCTGCAGGGTGTGGGCGTCGCCCTGCTCGCGGCGCCCCTCTACTACCTCTTCCGCGCCGCCAACGCGCGCAGCGAGACGATGCGCGGCCAGCTCGTCGGGGTTGTCGTCGCGGCGCCGCTGTTCCTCGGCGTGCTGGCGATCCTCAGCGGCGTCTCGACCCTGAGCGCCGCTGCCGACTTCGTCGACAACGAAGTGCCGCGGCTGATGGCGGACGGCGTGGCGCTGGGCAGCGAGCGCGCCGACGACGTCGCCGGCGACACGATCGCCGACGCGCCGCTGCGGCCGCTCGCCGCCGGCTTCGGGCTCGGCGGCCAGATCGGCTTCCTGGTCGCGATGTTCTACACCTCGCTGCACGCGATGCGGGCCGGCCTGTTGACCCGCTTCTGGGGCTCGCTGGGGATGGCGCTCGGCGCCGTCTCCTTCCTCTTCTTCCAGTTCGCCCTGCTCTGGTTCATCTACATCGGCCTGCTGTTCGCCGGCTGGGTGCCGGGCGGCAAGCCGCCGGCCTGGCAGAGCGGCGAAGCCGAGCCCTGGCCCACGCCCGGCGAGGAAGCGGCCGGCTCAGGCGACGAGTGAGGAGGCCCGAACGGGCTCCCTAGGGCCCAGCGGATCGGCCTCGTTCTGCAGTGTTTTGCGGAACTGCAACCAGCCGCGGAAGTTGCCGCGCCACTCGCCCTCGCTCAGCTCGGCCGCGCTCAACGGCCGCGCCGGGTGCTCCAGCGGCGACATGTGCCCGCTGCTGAGCAGGCGCTCGCAGAGCTCGATGTCGGCGCTGAGGTCGCGCACGCCGGCGTGGGTCAGGTAGCTGACCCGGGCGCAACGGCCGGCCGAGACCCTGATCAGCTGCTCGGTCGAGGCCACCTCGGCGCGGTCCTCGGGGCGGACCAGCGGCAGGTGCCACTCGTCCCAGCCGAGCTCGGCCGGCGCCGAGTCCTCGATCGCGGCGCGCATCTCGTCCGCCGCCCGCCTGATCTCCGGCTGCGCCTCGGGGTGGCAGCGCAGGTTGAAGAAGTTGCCCCACTCGGTCGCGGTGACGATCACCGTGTGCCACATGAACGGCTCGAGCAGGCGGTTCGCGACCTGCTTGTGGACGTTGAGCCAGCCCTCGGGCAGCGCTTTCGCCTTGATCGCCGCCTCGATCTCGTCCAGGCGCCCCGGCGGGTCGGCCACCGCAGCGCCCGCCTCGGGCTCGGAGATCAGCCCGAGCACCCGCCGCACGGCGTCGTCGCGCGCCCGCAGCCACTCGCGCTCGGCCGCCGCGAGCGCCTCGCCGGCGAGCGGCGGGCCCGCCTGCATGCCGGGCTGGTTGGAGCCGAACTCGAGCGGCACGAAGGGCTGCTCGAGCACGCGGCGCAGCTGCTTGACGATCGGGATCGCCCGCGAGCTGGCCGAGTTGCGCGAGAAGACCCGGTGCGTGTTGAACTCGGCGAGGACGAAGCGGGGGAAGGTGACCTCGAGCGTGGTCAGCCGGTGCTCGGACGGCGAGAGCGAATCGGCGAGGACCTTTGCGTCGAAACCCATCGCGCTCAATCTCTCACCTAGGGCCGACGGAACGGGCTCGCGGGCAAGCTCGGAAAAAGTGCGATTTTTCGCGCGCAGGTTGTAAAAGTTGACGCGCAGGCGCTTGACGGCCGGCGGCGGCGGTGACTACTTAGGAGCATGCTCACGAAGGTAGCGCTATTGGCCGCCGCGGCCGTCGTCTCGATCGGCGACAGCTTCATCTCCGGCGAGGGCGGCGGCGATTACGGCGACTCGGGCGCCTGCCATCGCTCCGTGAGCGCGCCGATCCGCAGCGCCCGGCTGCCCGCGGCCGAAGCCGTCAACCTGGCCTGCTCGGGAGCGCGGACGCGCAACCTCTGGCCGGCAGAGTGGGGCGGCGAGCGGCTACGGGGCGAGCCGCCGCAGGCCGATCGCCTCGCCGCGCTCGCCCGGACTCGTCCTGTGCGCCTGATCGTCGTCACCGCCGGCGCCAACGACATCGGCTTCGGCCGCATCGTCGCGCGCTGCGCGCTCGACTGGGCGCGCAGCTCCGTCCGCCATCGGCGGCTCTGTCGCCACCGGGCAGAGGCCGAGCTGGCGGCGAAGCTGCCGGCGATGCGGCGCGACCTGACGACGGCGCTGCGCGGCATCCGGTCGACGATGGCGGCCGCGGGCCGCCCCCGTGCCGGCTACCGGCTGGTTGTCGCCGGCTACGCCTCGCCGTTCCCCGAAGGCCGCTTCATCCGCTACCCGGAGCGCGGCTGGAGCCGCCTGCGCGAGGGCGGCTGCCCGGTCTGGAATGCGGATGCCGACTGGGCCGTGCGACGGGCGACGCCGCAGATCGACGCGGCGATGCAGGCCGCGGCGCAGGCGACCGGCGCCGAGTACCTCGACCTCGAGCACGCGCTCGACGGTCACCAGCTCTGCGACCGGCGCGCCGCCGTCGAGTGGGTCCGCCCACTGCGCTTCGCCCCCTGGGCGCTGCGCGAGTCGCTCCACCCCGACGCCCGCGGCCAGCGCGCGATCGGCGCCTGCATCGCGCTGCACTACGCGCGGCCCCGCGGCGACTACGCCTGCCGATCGCCCGTCGGCGGGGCCGATGCAGACGGCACGCGCCTGGAGCGTCTGGGCTAGTGTCATGGTCTATTCTCATGATCATGAAACGCCTCAAGATATCCGCCGGTGGGCAGGTCTCCGTGCCCGCCGACGTGCGCAAGCGCTGGAAGACCAAGATCGTCGTCGCCGACGACCGCGGCGACCACCTGATCCTGCGCCCGGCGCCCGAGGACCCGATCGAGGCCGCTCGCGGCGCTTTCGCCCACTTGCCCGGGCCGACCATCGAGGAGGCGAAGCGCGTCGATCGGGAAGAGGAAGCGGAAATCGAAGACCGGAAGTTCGGCTACCTGGACGAGTGACGCTGCTCGACGCAAACGCACTGCTCGCGTTGCTGCTTGCTCGGCCGGCCGAAGAGGAAGTCGCAACGCTGCTCCATCGGGGCGGCTGCGCTACCCCGACCCCATGCATGACCGAGGTCGTCGATCAGCTGGTACGTCGTCGGGGCTTGACACCGGATCAGGTCGTCGAGCAGCTTGGACCGCTGGTCGACGAGGCAGTGTCAGTTCGGCCGCTCGATGCTGAGATTGCCTGGCGAGCGGGTGAGATTCGGGCAGCTCACTACAGGCGAAAGGACGCTGCCCTGTCGTTGGCCGATTGCGCTCTCCTCGCGTCCGCCGGGCCCGGGGACGAGATTGCGACCTCGGATCGCGCTGTGTGCGCGACAGCCGGCAGGCTCGGCATCGATTTGATCCCGTTGCTCGACAGCAACGGCGAGCGGCCGATGGCCGACTGATCGTCGAAAGGCTATGCCGGTCGAGGTGGGGCGGCCATCAGCTCGACCCGGTGGCCGCCGGGGGCGATGGCTTTGGCCCGTGGGGCGCCCCAGTGCTCGTTGCCGGGGTGGACCTCGAAGCCGGCTTCGGTCAGGGCCTCGACCGTCGCCCCGAAGTCCTCGACCACGACCGCGACGTGGCCCTGCTGGGGCACGGTCGGGGTCTCGTTGCGTTCGAGGTGGATCTGGGTGCCGGCGCGTTCGACCCAGGTGAAGGTGTCGGCCAGCGCCGCCGGCGGCTCGACCCGCTCGAAGCCCAGAAGCTCCCAGAGCTCCACCGAGCGCTCGAGGTCCCCCGGCGCAACCTCCAGCGTCACGTGCTGCAGCATCGCCTCAGCATAGGAACGTCAGAGGAGGACCGAGGCTAGGGCGGCGATCACGACT
>DASTVL010000149.1:0-4020 GCA_035759115.1 Solirubrobacterales bacterium
TCGGGCTTCTCGCGCCGCCGCCGGCTCGCCGCCGTCGCCTGCTTCTCCGCCATCTCTCTCGCCTCTCGTCAGCCCGCGCTCGACGTCAGCGGGCGGCTGCCTTCTTGCGAATCACCACGTACCCGCTGCGGGAGCCGGGGACGGCGCCGCGGACCACGAGCAGGTTCTGCTCGGCGTCCACCCGCACCACCTGGACGTTCTTCACCGAGGTGCGGTCGCCGCCCATCTGGCCGGCCGCCCGCGTCCCCTTGAGCACGCGGGAGGGAAAGGCCGAGGCGCCGATCGAGCCCGGAGCGCGGTGGAACATCGAGCCGTGGGTGGCCCGCCCGCCGCCGAAGCCGTGCCGCTTGATCACGCCCTGGAAGCCCTTCCCCTTGCTGGTTCCCGTGATCGCCACCCGCTCGCCGGGGGCGAAGATCTCCACCGAGACCTTGTCGCCGACCGCGACCTGGTCGTCCTCGGCCACCCGCAGCTCGCGCAGCGCGCGGCACGGGGGGAGCCCGGCCTTGTCGAAGTGGCCCTTCATCGCCTTGGTGACCCGCTTGACCTTGGCCCCGTCCACGAAGCCGAGCTGCACGGCCGAGTAGCCGTCCTTCTGCTTCGACTTGCGCTGGACGACGACGCAGGGCCCGGCCTGGACGACGGTGGCGGGGACCGCCTCGCCGTCCTCGGTGAAGATCTGGGTCATCCCGACCTTCCTGCCGATGATCCCGTCTACTGCCATTCCCAGGTCCTCTCGCCGCCTACTTGTTGGCGTGCTCCTTGCCGAACGCCTTGATCTCCACGTCGACACCGGCCGGCAGGTCCAGCTTCATCAGCGCGTCGACCGTCTGAGGGGTCGGCTCGAAGATGTCCAGCAGGCGGCGATGGGTGCGGATCTCGAACTGCTCGCGGCTCTTCTTGTCCACGTGGGGGGAGCGCAGCGCCGTCCAGCGGTTCTTCTCCGTCGGCAGCGGAATCGGCCCCGCCACCTGTGCGCCGGTGCGCTTGGCGGTGTCCACGATCTCGCCCGTGGACTGGTCCAGGATCCGGTAGTCGTAGGCCTTGAGCCGGATCCGGATCTTCTCGTTGAGCATCATCGTCTTCGCCCTTTCGCCGCTGCGGCGCCCCTTCCCGTTACTCGAGGATCTCGGTGACGGTGCCGGCGCCGACGGTGCGGCCGCCCTCGCGGATCGCGAAGCGCAGCCCCTTCTCCATCGCGATCGGCGTGATCAGCACCACCTCGATCGTCGTGTTGTCGCCCGGCATCACCATCTCCGTCCCCTCCGGCAGCGTCGCCACCCCCGTCACGTCCGTCGTGCGGAAGTAGAACTGCGGCCGGTAACCCGTGAAGAACGGCGTGTGGCGGCCGCCCTCCTCCTTGGTCAGGACGTAGACCTCGCCCTTGAACTTCGTGTGCGGCGTGATCGAACCGGGCTTCGCCAGCACCATCCCGCGCTGGATCTCCTTGCGGTCCGTACCGCGCAGCAGAACCCCGATGTTGTCGCCGGCCTCGCCCGAGTCCAGCAGCTTCTTGAACATCTCCACGCCCGTCACCACCTTCTTCGGGCGCTCCAGCTGCAGACCCACGATCTCCACTTCCTCGCCGACCTTCACCCGACCGCGCTCCACGCGACCCGTCGCCACCGTACCGCGGCCCGAGATCGTGAAGATGTCCTCGATCGGCATCAGGAACGGCTTGTCCACGTCCCGCTCCGGCAGCGGAATGTACTCGTCCACCGCCTTCATCAGCTCCAGGATCGGCTTCGCAGAGTCGTCCGACCCCGATCCCTCCAGAGCCTTCAGCGCCGAACCGCGCACCACCGGAACGTCGTCACCCGGGAACTTGTACTCCTTCAGAAGCTCGCGAACCTCCAGCTCCACCAGGTCCAGAAGCTCCGGGTCGTCCACCATGTCGCACTTGTTCAGGAACACCACGATGAACGGAACGCCCACCTGCCGCGACAGCAGGATGTGCTCCCGCGTCTGAGGCATCGGACCGTCCGCCGCCGACACCACCAGGATCGAGCCGTCCATCTGCGCCGCGCCCGTGATCATGTTCTTGATGTAGTCGGCGTGGCCCGGGCAGTCCACGTGGGCGTAGTGACGGTTGTCCGTCTCGTACTCCACGTGGGAGGCGTTGATCGTCACCCCGCGCTCGCGCTCCTCGGGGGCGTTGTCGATCTGGTCGTAGGACCGGACCTGTACCTTCGGGTTCGATCCCGCCAGGCACTTGGTGATCGCCGCAGTCAGCGACGTCTTCCCGTGGTCCACGTGACCGATCGTCCCGATGTTCACGTGGGGCTTCGACCTGTCGAACTTCTCCTTGGCCATGCTGTTTCTCTGCCTCCGCTAATCCCGGACTGCCGCTTTCCTCTCTAAGTCCTGGCGACCTTGCCCATCACCTTGGCCACGACCTCCTCGCTCACGTTCCGGGGCGCCTCCTCGTACGACTCGAAGTGCATCGAGTAGGTGGCGCGACCCTGGGTGCGGGAGCGCAGGTCGGTCGAGTAGCCGAACATGTTCGCCAGCGGCACCAGCGCCGTGATGATCTGGGTGCCGCTGCGCGAGAGCTGACCCTCCAGCCGGCCGCGCCGGCTGGTCAGGTCGCCGGTCACCGCCCCCGTGTAGTCGTCGGGGGTGATCACCTCGACCTTCATCACCGGCTCCAGCAGCACCGGCTTGGCCTTCTTTGCCGCTTCCTGAAAGGCGATCGAGCCCGCCACCTTGAAGGCCATCTCCGAGGAGTCGACCTCGTGGTAGCTGCCGTCGTACAGGCGCACCTTGACGTCCACCATCGGGTAGCCCGCCAGGATGCCGCGCTCCATCGCCTCGCGGATCCCTTCCTCGATCGGCTTGATGTACTCCTTGGGGATGGTGCCACCGGTGATGTCGTTCTCGAAGACGAAGCCCTGGCCGGGCGCCGGCTCGATCTCGATCTTGGCGTGGCCGTACTGTCCGCGGCCGCCGGTCTGCTTGACGTGCTTGTGGTCTCCCTTGGCGGCCTGGCGGATCGTCTCCTTGTAGGCGACCTGGGGCTTGCCGACGTTGGCGGCGACGCTCCACTCGCGCTGCAGGCGGTCGACCAGGATCTCCAGGTGCAGCTCGCCCATCCCCGAGATCTTGGTCTGGCCCGTCTCGGGATCGGTCTCGACCTTGAAGGTCGGGTCCTCCTGCATCAGCTTCGCCAGGGCCTGGGCCAGCTTCTCCTGGTCGGCCTTGGTGCGCGGCTCCACCGCCAGGGCGATGACCGGCGCGGGGAAGCTGATCGCCTCGAGGATCACCGGGTTGGAGGGATCGCAGATCGTCTCGCCGGTGCTCACGTTCTTGAGGCCGACCGCGGCGCAGATGTCGCCGGCGTAGACCTCCTTGATCTCCTCGCGCTTGTTGGCGTGCATCTTGAGAAGCCGCCCGATGCGCTCCTTCATGCCGCGGGTCGAGTTGAGCAGCGTCTTGCCCGTCTCGATGTGGCCCGAGTAGATGCGCATGAAGGCGAGCTGCCCCACGAAGGGGTCGCTCATGATCTTGAAGACCAGCGCGCTGACCGGGGCGTCGTCCTGAGCGGGGCGCTCCACGGGCTCGCCGTTCTTCGGGTCGTTGCCCGGGGTGGGAGGGATGTCGAGGGGCGAGGGGAGGAAGTCCACGATCGCGTCGAGCAGCGGTTGGACGCCCTTGTTCTTGAAGGCGCTGCCGCACGTCACGGGGAACAGCTTCAGGGCACAGGTCCCGCGGCGGATCGCCGCCTTCAGCTCCTCGATGGTGGGCTCCTCGCCCGCCACGAACTTCTCCATCAGGTGGTCGTCCACCTCGGAGGCGCGCTCGATCAGGAGCTCGCGATACTTCGCCGCGGTCTCCTGCATGTCGGCCGGGATCTCTTCGACCTCGTACTTGGCGCCGAGGGTCTCGGAGAGGTAGCGGTAGGCCTTCATCTCCAGCAGGTCGATCACGCCCTCGTGGCCGTCCTCGACGCCGAGGGGGAGCTGGATCGCGACCGGGGTCTTGGCGCTCAGCTTGTCGACCATCATGTCGATGCAGCGCTGG